>CACJIJ010000011.1 GCA_902593445.1 uncultured Pelagibacteraceae bacterium | reverse complement strand
ATTCCATTATCTTTCTTAAATTCAGAAATTAAGTAATCAACAACAGCATTATCAAAATCTTCACCACCTAAAAAAGTATCACCATTAGTTGATTTAACTTCAAATACACCATCACCCAATTCTAAGATAGAAACATCAAATGTTCCTCCACCTAAATCATATACAGCAATTTTTTTATTTTGTTTTTTATCCAAACCATAAGCTAATGATGCAGCAGTTGGTTCATTAATAATTCTTAAAACTTCTAATCCAGCAATTTTTCCTGCATCTTTTGTTGCTTGTCTTTGTGCATCATTAAAGTATGCTGGAACAGTAATTACAGCTTTTGTTACAGCCTGACCTAAATATTTTTCTGCCGTCTCTTTCATTTTTTGTAAAATGAATGCTGATATTTGAGAAGGTGAATATTTTTCACCTTTAGCTTCAATCCAAGCATCGCCTTTTTCAGAATTAATTATTTTAAAAGGTGCAGCCTCTACATCTTTTTTTACCGTTGGATCGTCAAAATTTCTTCCAATTAGTCTTTTTACTGCAAAAATAGTATTTTCTGGATTTGTAACAGCTTGTCTTTTTGCTGGTTGTCCAATTAATTTTTCGTTTTCATCTGTAAAGGCAACAACTGATGGAGTAGTTCTTGCTCCTTCAGCGTTTTCTAAAACTTTAGCTTGTGTTCCTTCCATTATAGCAACACATGAATTTGTTGTTCCTAAGTCTATTCCAATAATTTTACTCATAATATTAATGTCTCTCCTTCGTCATATAGTGTTTAAATGTGAAACTACAAGTTGATCTCATAATTATTTATTTTCTGGATTTTCCTGATTTTCCTCAGTTTTTTCTTCTTTAACTGTAACTTTTTTTGACACTCCTACCAAAGAGGGTCTAAGTAATCTGTCTTTTATAGTAAAGCCCTTTTGAATTTCCTGAATTATTGTTCCAGGTTCTTTCGTATCGTCCTCAATTTCCATCATTGCTTGATGAAAGTTTGGATCTAGTTTTTTGTTAAGGCTATCAATTGGTTTAATGTTATTTTTTTCAAATATTGAGATTAAATCTTTTTTAATAATATCTAAATGCTCTAGCGTCTTTTTTAATGCTTCAGTCTCTTTTAATTTATCGTCGCTTTCAAGAACATGTTTGGATCGATCTAAGTTATCAATCAAATTTAATGCTTCTTTTGCAAAACTATAACCACCATATTCAAAAGCATCTTCTTTTTCTTTTTCAAATCTTCTTCTTTGATTTTCCATTTCTGCAAAAGTTCTTGCCAATTTATCTTCCAGTTCAGCAATTTTTTCTTCTGGAGTTAGTTCTTTAACTTCTTCTTCAGCTTCTTGCTTTATTTCTTGTTTATTTTCTTCGGCTAGATTTTCTTCAGGTTTCTCATTTTCTTTTACAGTATCTTCGTTTTGATCTGCAGAAGTGTTATTTTGGTTTTCTTCTTTTTCCATAGTCTCTTATATGGTAAGCATTTTCTTAATTTCTAGATGTATAAACAAAAAATTAATAAATTATTAATAGGTACTAATAACAAGGGTAAATTACGTGAAATCAAGAGTTTATTGCCCAAAAAAATTAAAATTTATTCTACATCTACATTTAATCTTAAAAGTCCAGTTGAAAATGGTAAGACTTTTAAAGAAAACTCACTAATCAAATCTAAATATTTTTCAAAAAAAACAGGATTAATATGTTTAGCTGATGACTCGGGTTTAGAGATAGATTTTTTAGATAAAAGTCCTGGAATTTATTCTGCAAGATGGGGAGGAAGGCTTGGAGATTTTAGTAAAGCTATAAGAAGGGTATATAGAGAGCTAAAAAAAAAAGACAAAGATTGGAAAAGTAAAAAAATTAAAGCAAGATTTATTTGTGCTCTTTCTATTTCATATTTTAATAAAAAGATTGCTTGTGTTTCAGGAAAAGTCGAGGGTTATATATCAAATGAACCGAAAGGAAAAAATGGATTTGGTTATGATCCAATTTTTATTCCTTTAAAAAAAAGAAAAACTTTTGGAGAAATGAAGCCATCTCAAAAATATAAGATGGATCATAGGTATCAAGCCTTTAAAAAAATTAGAAAATTTCTATGAGTTTTTGATTTTCAATTTTATAAAAATTAAGTCTATGATTTATTTTATTATTTTTAATATCAAAAATTCCTATTTTTCCTTTAAATGAATTTTTTCTTTTAAAAATTTTATTAAGGTTTTCTACATTAGTATTTAGGGATAAATAATAAACCAAGCCAACAAGATCATAACTTAACAAAGATAAATGAGTAGGGTCTTGATTAAATGCGTTGAAATATTTTATTTTATATTTATCGAAATTTTCTTTATTTATTGATGGATAATACAATGGTTGAAGGTCAGTTTCCTTTAATAAACTTTCATCGAACCATTGATTTAAAGTTATAAAAAACTTGTTTTTGGGAAGTACGTCTGTATATAAAAGTGATGTAGTTACACTTTTTAGACTTTCATCAAAGTCTGCAATCATAATAGCATCGAAATTCAAACCACCCAATGTATATCTTTTTTCTAATTTTTTTATTTTTTTTTCTTTATTCAGTTCATTCGAATTTTTTATTCTTTTAATTTCATCTTCTAAATTTTGCTTTCTAATTCTATAATTCGTAATTTCTTCTATTTGCTTTGTCAGTTTTGTAGGCTCTGTGTTATACTCATAATTTTTATAAATTTTTATTTTTGAATCTTTTATTCCTTTTTTAACTTCAAACTCATAATCTTGAATTGGTGTTAAAAAAATAGTTCTTTTAATTTCGTTAGTTTCTAAAAATTTTTTAATTGTATTAAATTGTGATGTAGAATTAATACCTGCCGAAATCACATTTTTTGGGAGATCTAAGGTTTTATTGGTCAATGATAAAAACGTTAAATTTTCCATTTCATCCAAATAAGTTAAACTCTCATAGAATACAGGCCCAATAATAATTTTTATACCCATTTCACTTAATTCAAATGCTGATTTTAAAGTCTGGTTAGCTTTTGTTGCTGTATCTTTTGGGTAAATCTCAATTAAATCATTATCAATATCTTTAACAGCTAATGTAACTGCTTTAATAATAGAATCTCCAATTTCTTTATTATCTCCGCTCATAGGTACCAATAATCCTATTTTAATTTTTTCTTTTGCATTAACACTTTGAAAAAATAGAAAGCAAAAACTTAAAAAAATAAAATAAATAATTTTAATTAATTTAGTCATTTTGATGCTAGTATAATATTTTTTAAGCTAAATTATGATCATAAAACCACAATTTAAATTAAAAGAATATGAAAATGGTCTCTATTTAGTGTCTACTCCACTGGGAAACCTAAAAGATATAACTTTAAGAGCAATTGAAGTTTTAGCAAAATCTGATTTTATTTTATGTGAAGACACAAGAGTTTCAAAAAATCTTTTGGATAAATATCAAATTAAATCAAAGTTGATTTCAAATCATAAATTTAATGAGAAAAAAAATTTAGCAAAAATTATTGAATATCTTAAATCTGGAAAAATCATTTCTTTAATATCTGATGCTGGTACACCTAGTATTTCAGATCCAGGTTCAATATTGGTTAATGAGTGTATTAATAATGAGATAAAAATATTTCCTATTCCTGGACCTTCAGCTGTTGCTACTGCAGTTTCTATTAGTGGATTTTCGGACAAATTTTTATTTTGCGGTTTTTTTCCAGAAAAAAAAAAGCATTTATCTAATGAATTAAAAAAACTTTCTAAACTCGAAAATACCTTAGTCTTCTTTGTTTCTCCCAAAAAAATTAACAAAATTATACCTGAAATTAAAAAAAATTTTATAGGAAGAAAGATAGTTTTTTGTAGAGAAATTACAAAAATGTTTGAAGAATATATTAGAAAAAATGTAGATGAATTAGAATTGTTTAAAAAAGAAGTAAAAGGAGAGCTTACTATTGTCATTTCTGAAAAAAAAATAAATAAAAATTTGTCTCAAAATTTGAATGAATCAGATATGAATCTAATATCAAAAATGATTAAAAAATTTTCAATTAAAGAAATTACTAACCTAATAAGCCAAAATAGAAAAATACCTAAAAAAGAAATTTACAGCTATTGTTTAAAAATAAAAAATAATGAAGAATAAACTTTTAATACTTTTCTTATTTGGAATTATATTATCTGGTTGCACCGGTGTTGGATCCAAAGGCCTTGTCGGAACAGGTGTTTCAGTCGCATTTGATCCAAGAACGGTTGGAACTCAGATTGACGATTCAATTATGCAAAAAACTATCTCAACAAAAATTTTAGCCAAAGATAAAAAATATTTTTTAACTGTTAAAACTAAAGTTCTTGATGGAAGAATTTTTATTACTGGTAAGGTAGATAACCCTGAAGAAAAACTTCAAATTACAAAATTAGCCTGGGAAACTAAGGGAGCTAGATCTGTTCGAAATGATATTAAAATTAGAGAGGAATTCAATTTTAAACAGTCAGCAAAAGATCTTCTTATCACAACACAATTGAGAACAGCTCTAATAGTTAATAAAAATATTAAGGCAACAAATTATCAAATAGATACTTACAAAAAAAAAATATATATTTATGGAATAGCATTAACTTCAGAAGAAAAAGATTTAGTTATAAGTGAAGCTAATGAAGTGCTTGATGTTGAAAATGTAATTGCAAGTATTTTATTAGTTGAGGATTTACGAATTCAAAGAGAATAATTATTTTTTATAATCTATAACTTCTGACGAGTATGATGCAATTGATGCTAAATTGAGTATTTCAGAAGTTGATGATCTTAAAGGTGCAATTTCTATTGGAAGGCCAAGTCCAATTAATAATGGTCCAATTACTTTTGTATCACCTATGGTTTTCATTAATTTATAAGAAATTGCAGCACTATGTTGTCCGGGCATAATTAAAATATTTGCTTTACCAACAATTTTTGCAAAAGGGTAAAGTTCCTCATACTCTGAATTTAGAGCAACATCCGGTTGCATATCTCCATCAAATTCAAAATCTACTTTTCTTTCTTTTAATATTTCAACTGCATTTCGAATATGTTTAGTTCTGCTGGTTAGAGGCTGTCCAAAAGTAGAATGAGAAACAAAAGCAACTTTTGGATCAAATCCAAAAAGTCTAACTACTCTTGCTGTAGATATTGCTATTTCAGCCATTTGTTCTGATGTTGGATATTCATGAACTGTAGTATCGCCAATAAAAATAGTTTTTCCTTTATGAACTATCATGTTTAATCCAAACATTATTTCACCTTTTCTGACATCTACAACTTGCTTGATTTTTTCTAATGAAGCACCAAATCGTCTTGTATTACCAGTTACAGCACCATCAGCATCACCACATGAAACCATACTTGTGGCCCAGACAACTCTATCATTTCTGATCATTCTATCACAATCTCTCTCTAATAATCCCTGTTCTCTTTGTAATTTTTCAAATAAATGTTTCACATATCTTTTTCTTTTTTCTTCATCTTTTGAATTAACAATTTCAATATCAAAATTTTCGCTGTAACCAATTTTTTTTATTTGTTCTTTAATTTTGCTTTCTTTACCAACTAAAATCGGAATTCCTAATTTTGAGTTTTTAAATGCTATAGCGGCTTTTAAAGTATTTTCATCTTCACCGTCTGCAAAAACAATTCTTTTCTGATTTTTTTTTATAAATGAATTTATACCTTGCATTATAGTTACAGTTGGATCTAACCGTTGTTTGAGCTGATCTTTATAAACTTCAAAATCATCAATTTTCTTTCGAGCAACTCCACTCTCAATAGCTGCTTTTGCTACAGCAGCTGGAATTACACTTATCAATCTTGGATCAAATGTAGATGGAATTATATAGTTTTTTCCATAGTGAGGTCTTTCTCCACCCATGGCTGCAACAACCTCATCAGGCACATCTTCTCTTGCAAGTTTAGCTATTGCATTAGCAGCAGCAACTTTCATCTCTTCATTTATAGTCTTGGATCGAACATCCAAAGCTCCTCTGAAGATATAAGGAAACCCAATTAAATTATTTACTTGATTGGGGTAATCCGATCTTCCAGTTGCAACAATTGCATCATTTCTAACCTCATTAATTTCTTCTGGTTTAATTTCTGGATCCGGATTAGCACAAGCAAATATAATTGGATTTTTTGCCATAGACTTAACCATTTCTTTTTTTAGAACACCTTTTGCAGATAATCCTAAAAAAACATCTGCACCCTTTACAGCATCTTTTAGAGTTCTATGTTTAGTTTTAACTGCATATCTGGATTTCCATTGATCTATACTCTCAGTTCTTCCTTTGTAAATCACACCCTTTCTGTCTAGCATTATTATATTTTCAGATTTTACACCTGAATTTATAAATAATTCAGTACAAGCTTGCGCTGATGCTCCAGCGCCATTAACTACAACTTTTATTTTTTTTATTGATTTACCACAAATATCTAAAGCATTTATTAATGCTGCAGTTGTTATAATTGCCGTTCCATGTTGATCATCATGGAAAACAGGAATATCTAAAACTTCTTTTAATTTTTGTTCTATTATAAAACAATCTGGGGCTGCGATGTCTTCTAAATTTATTCCACCAAAGCTAGGTGCGAAATTTTTTATTGAATTAATAATTTCGCTCGAGTCTTTACAATCTATTTCCAAATCAATGGAGTCTATGTCTGCAAATCTTTTAAACAATACAGCCTTTCCTTCCATCACAGGCTTTGATGCTAGAGCTCCTAAATTACCCATACCTAATATTGCTGAACCATTACTTATTACAGCAACCAAGTTACCTTTGCTTGTGTAATCATATGCTGCCTCTGGATTTTCACTAATCTTTTTAACTGGAGCGGCAACTCCTGGAGAATATGCTAAAGCGAGATCTCGCTTTGTCGTCATATTTTTGGAAGAAATAATTTCAATCTTTCCAGGTTTTTTATAACTGTGGAAATCTAAAGCCTCCTTATCAGTGTAATGATCAATTTTTGTTTTTTTCATTTTGTCTAATTATCTAAATTTAATTATATTTGTACTTTTTTTAAAAATTTTTAATATTCGTAATATTTTATCTATATGTTCTTACAATAAGCTTACAATTAGGGTAAAATTAAGACTAATATGATTTATGAACTTACTTAAGTCAACAGGTACATTTGGATTTTATACTATAGTAAGTAGGTTGCTTGGTTATTTAAGAGATATTTTAATAGCAATATTTCTTGGTACAGGAATGTTGGCAGATGCTTTTTTTGTAGCATTTAGAATTCCAAATACTTTTAGAAGATTGTTTTCTGAAGGTACTTTTAATGCAGCATTCGTACCAAGCTATTCATCAGAATTAACTAAGGGAAAAAAACAATCAAATAAATTTGCTAATGATATTTTTAATCTTCTTTTTTTAGGGTTGTTATTTTTAATAATAATTATTGAAATATTTATGCCCACATTTGTTTCACTTATTGCTCCAGGATTTGTTAGTGATTTAGAAAAAATGGAGGTAGCAATAAATTTAACAAGAATTACTTTTCCTTTTTTATTTTTTATTTGTTTAGCTTCATTTTTCGCTGCAATTTTAAATTCACATAACAAATTTGCAGCTGCAGCTGCAGCCCCAATTATTTTGAATATTGTTCTAATTTTAGTTTTGTTTTTTTCAAAGTCTTTGGGTGATCAGTTAGTTTATTATTTGTCTTATGGAGTTTCATTAGCTGGTTTTCTGCAATTAATATTTTTATATAAATATGTATCAAAATATTATTCTCTTAAATTCAGTTTTAAACTAAAAGTAAGTAACAAAGTTAAATTCTTTTTTAAAAAACTTCTACCAAGTATTTTTTCCTCAGGAGTCACTCAAATAAATATTTTAATAGGAACAATAATTGCATCATTCCAAGCAAGTGCAGTTTCTTATTTATATTATGCAGATAGAATTTATCAAATTAACCTAGCTATAGCTGGTATCGCGATTGGTGTTGTTATACTTCCACAGCTTTCAAAACACATAAAATCTAGAAAAAAAAATAAGATTTTGCTTATACAAAATAAAGCTATTGAATTAAGTTTATTTTTAAGTCTTCCAGCAACTATAGCTTTAATAATCGGGTCAGAACAAATTATTTCAGCTTTATTTGGTTACGGATCATTCAGTGAAAATTCAGTTAATAACTCAAGTTTAGCTTTATATTATTTTGCATTAGGTCTGCCTGCTTTTGCTTTAATAAAAGTTTTTTCAAGTTTTTTCTTTGCAAATCATGATACAAAAACCCCATTTTATATTTCTTTGATTTCTGTAATACTAAATATTCTTATCAGTATTTATTATTTTAATGAAATTGGTTTTATAATTATTCCAATAGCCACATCTATTTCATCTTGGTTTAATTCAATATTGCTATTTTTATTTTTAAAAAATCAACAATTATTTTATTTTAATAAAATATTTTTTGTTAAATTTATTAAAATAGTTTTTGCAACAATTCTGATGGGTTTATTTTTTAACCTTTTGTTAAATTTTTTTCAAAACGAATTAGCATTTAATCAATCAATTAAATCATTATATTTAGTTTTATCTGTTATATTGGGATTATTGTTTTATTTAATTGTGTGTTATTTCATCAAAGCTTTTCAAATGAATGATATTAAATTAAAGTATTAATTTTATGAGCAAAAAAATATTTTCTGGTGTTCAACCTACAGGTAATCTTCATTTAGGAAATTATTTAGGGGCTATAAAAAACTTCGTAGACCTAAATAATGATACTGATAATGAATGTATTTTTTGCGTGGTTGATTTACATGCTATTACCGTTAAACAGGATCCAAAAGAGCTTAAAAACAACATAAGAGAAACTGTTGCAACTTTTATAGCAAGTGGAATAGATCCAAGAAAAAGTATAATTTTTAATCAATCAAGCGTGGCTGCTCATGCCGAAGGAGCTTGGATACTAAGTTGTGTGGCTAGAATGGGTTGGTTAAATAGAATGACCCAATTTAAGGAGAAAGCCGGTAAAGACAAAGAGAAAGCTAGTATTGGATTATACTCTTATCCAGTTTTAATGGCGGCTGATATTCTTTTATATGATGCTACGCATGTTCCAGTAGGTGATGATCAAAAGCAACATTTGGAGTTATGTAGAGATATAGCTCAAAAATTTAATAATGATTTTGAAGTAGAAAATTTTCTTCAAGTTCCCGAACCTTTAATTCAAAAAGAGTTTTCAAGAATAATGAGTTTAAAAGATGGTTCCAAAAAAATGAGTAAATCAGAGTTATCAGATTTAAGTAGAATAAATTTAACAGATGATAAAGACCAAATAATTAATAAAATTAAAAAAGCAAAAACCGATCCCTTACCTATGCCACAATATATAAGTGATCTTGAGGAAAGGTTAGAAGCAAAGAACCTTTTAGGAATTTATTCAAGCTTGACTAATTCTACATTAGAAAATTCAGTTAAAAATTTTGCAGGTAAAAATTTTTCAGAATTTAAAGAAAAATTAGCAGAAGAACTTGTGAACAACATTGAACCTATCTCAAATGAGATAAAAAAACTTTTAGGAGATAAAAGTTATTTGGATGAAATTCTTCTAGATGGAGTTGAAAAAGCTAATTTAATTGCATCAAAAAAGATTGAAAGAATTAAAGAAATAGTGGGTTTTTAAAAAAAATTTATTATCAAGTTTTAATTTTTAAAATATTAACTATATATAAATTATGTTCGTCCAAACAGAAGTAACACCAAACCCTAACTCTTTAAAATTTCTTCCTGGGAAGAAAGTATCGAATAGCGGTCCTTATGAAATTACAAATAAAGAGGAAATTCAAAATGAATTAGTAAGAAATATATTATCTATAAATGGTGTCGAGGGCATTTTTTTAGGCCAAGATTTTATATCAGTAAATAAGAACGATAATATTAATTGGGATGAAATAAAACATATCGTAATCTCCTTAATAAATGATTTTTACGCGGACGGTAAAGAGTTTGTGATTGACGAAAATATAAAAGAAGAAGATTTGGATTTAAGTGAAATAGAATCAAAAATAGTAAAAATTTTAGAAGAAAAAATTAGACCGGCAGTTGCTAAAGATGGAGGAGATATAAAATTTAAAGAATTTAAAGATGGAGTTGTAAAAGTTCAATTACAAGGAAGTTGTTCTGGTTGTCCTAGTTCGACTATGACTTTAAAACAAGGTGTTCAAAATCTTTTATGCCATTATTTACCAGAGGTAAAAGAGGTTGTAGCTATACAATAATAATTTATGAGTAGATTAAATAAATCTGGTTTTTTGAAAAATAAAAGCTTCAATATAGTTTCACGGTTTTTCTTAAGTTCTTTTATCGTAATTTCATTCTTTTATGTGACACCCATAATTATTAAATTCACTGATAAAAACTTCAACAACAAAGAATTTACAAATAATTCAAAAAATATTTTAAATAATACTCTGAACAAAGATAAATTAATTGAGGAAGAAGTAGCAGTAGATACCGATGAGAGAGACTTATTATATGATATTTTAGAGGAGAATAATTCTGAAATTAATTTAGTAAGATATACAACATCTGAGATTGACTCTTTGTTTAAAGAGATAAATTATAATTTAAAAAATGTAAGAGATACAAAATTGGTTAAACCAATAGATATTGGTCTTCTACCAAATGAAATTAAAAATATTGGAAACACTAAAAAAAGAAAAGATATGTTTATAAAAATTGTTCTTCCTTTAATAGTTAAGGAAAACAATAAAATTAGAGTAGATAGAAAAAGGTTATTCACAATTCTAAATAAGAATAGCAATACTGATATTGAAAAAAAATGGTTAGAAAAAAAATATAAGCAATATGGTGTTAGAAAAAACGATTTATCCAGTTTAAAAGTAAGAATGGATGAAATACCAGTTTCATTAGCAATAGCCCAGGCCGCTAAAGAGACCGGGTGGGGCACTTCAAGATTTGCTTTAAAGGGAAATGCTTTATTTGGACAATGGACTTGGTCTGGGGAAGGATTAAAACCTAAAAATGCTGATAAAGGTAAAGATCATAAAGTTATGAAATTTAATAGCTTACAGCTATCAGTAAGAGCATATTTAAGAAATTTAAATACCCACTCAACATATAAAAATTTGAGAAAAGCAAGAACAGAACTAAGAAATCAAAACAAACCTTTAGATAGTTTAATTCTATCCAAACATTTAGATAAATATGCAGAAACAGGAAGTCAATATATAGTTGTTTTACAAAAAATTATTGAACAGAATAACTTAAAAGATTTTGATGAGGCTAGACTGTTGCCTTCAAGTAAAGATTTAGAAAGCTTAATTTAATTTTCTTTTATAGGGAATTGAATACCAAACCATCTCCATTTACCGTTATCGTTAAGAGAACAATTAATTCTTCCTCTTCTTGGTTTGAAAGGTTCTCTAAATTCAATTGATAGAAAGTTATTGACAAAGCTTGTTTTAGATTTTTCCCAAACGTCTCCTTCATTAGAGTAACAATTAATATTAGATAAATTTTTTTGTTCCTTAAAAAATTCAACTCTAAAATTTGGAGGATTTGTGTTTTTGAATAGTTGTTTTTCTTCAGGAAGTATTTTTTTATATTCTAATGGAAAATAATTTATTATTGATTTAAATCTTTTTAATTCACCATATTTTTCATTAATAGGAAATCTGGGAAGTTCGAATTTATCTTTATTTAAATCAATCACACCAGAATGTTGACCAAATGCATATTTAAAATTTTTAGATATATAGTCTTTCATAAATTTAGAGTACTCACCAAAAGGGTATGAGAATAGACTAGGAATATAGCCAAGCTCTTTCAAAAAAATCTTATTTGCTGTTTCTATATCTAAAATAAAAGCTTCATTATTTACATCGATAAGATATTCATGAGTATGAGAATGATGCCCAATATATACAAAATCATTACTTTCAACTTCTCTAATTTGTTCCCAAGTCATATAACCATTTTTCCCTACTGGTTCAGTAGAAACAAATAAAATAAATGGAATTTTATTCTCTTTTAGATAAGGCCATGCTTCAGTAAAAAAAGATTCAAAAGCATCATCTATAGTTATTAGAATTTCTTTTTTTGATTTTGGAATGTTAAATTGTTTTTCGAAATTATTTGGATTAAGAAAACTGAAATTTGAGTTTTCAATAATTTCTATATGTTTCTCGAATATATCCATTTTGATATTGGTCGAAGGATACTTATTTTCATTAAAACGGTGATACATTATTGACAAAATTCCCTCATCTTTAGAATAGTATTTGATATTATTTTCATCTGATTTAGAACTAAAATTAGAAAATAAAATAATTATGAATAAACTAATAATTGATGTAGCCAGTGAAAAAATTTTTTTAATGATCATTACTAATAATGATATTTATAATATTACTAAAGAGAATACTAAAATAAATTACGAAAAATTAACTTTAATTATTAATGATTTCTTAAAATCACATAAATTAAATTTAAAAGATATTAATAGAATTTATTTAAATAGGGGTCCCGGTAGCTTTGCTGGAATTAGAAATTCTTTCTCTATAGTAAAAGCATTCAATTTAACTAATAATATTGATTATTATTGTTACAGTTTTAAGGATTTTAAAGGTGAAATGGATATAAAATACGAAAATATCCCTGATTTGTGTGATAAATTTAACATTAAAAAAAATTTGATTAATCCCATTTATTTAAGTTAAAATTATTCAATGTCAGAAACAATTGAACAAAAATGTTTATCTAAAGGAGTAAAGTTAACCGATCAAAGAAGAGTAATTGCACAAGTAATGTCAGAGTCTACCGATCACCCGGATGTAGATGAGCTTTATAATAGGGTTTCTAAAATTGATCCCAAAATAAGTATTGCAACTGTTTATAGAACAGTAAAATTATTTGAAGAGTCGGGAATATTAACAAAGCATGAGTTTAAAGGTGGAAAAGCTAGATATGAAGAACTGAATGAAGGTCATCATGATCATTTAATAGACGTAAAAACTGGTGAGATTATAGAATTTGTAGATGAAGAAATTGAAAAACTTCAAAAAAAAGTTGCAGAAAAATATGGATATACATTAGTAGATCATAAATTAGAATTATATGGGGTTAAGAAAAAATCCCAATAATATGAATCAAAAAATCTTTATCAAAACTTTTGGATGTCAAATGAATGAGTATGATTCAAATAGAATATTTGACTCAGTTAAAAAAATTGGTTATGAAAAAACAGAAAAATATGAAGAAGCTAACTGTTATCTCTTAAATACATGTCATATCAGAGATAAAGCTAAAGAAAAGGTTTATTCAGAAATAGGTAGAGTAAAAAAAATTTTCAGATCTAAAAAAAAACCATTAGTAATTATTGCTGGGTGCGTAGCACAAGCAGAAAATCAAGAGATGCTTAAAAGAGAACCTTATATTGATTTAGTAATTGGTCCTCAAGCTTATCACAAAATTAACGATACAATTTTAAATTATACTGAAAAAAAAAAGAAAAAGATTGAGGAGACAGAATTCGATGCAGTTTCTAAATTTAACTATCTGAGCAAAATAAAAAACGAGGCTGGAAAAGTTTCATCTTTCTTAACGATTCAAGAAGGATGTGATAAATTTTGTCATTTTTGTGTAGTCCCATATACAAGAGGACCAGAATATTCCAGACCATTTAAACAAATTTTAGATGAAGCAAAATATTTAGTTGATAGTGGAGCTAAAGAAATAATTTTACTTGGTCAAAATGTGAATGCTTATGATAATGAAGGATATAGGTTATCAGATTTAATATTGAATATTGAAAAATTACATGATGTAAAAAGAGTTAGATATACAACATCTCATCCAAAGGACATGACAGAGGATTTGATTGAAGTATATAAAACTTCTAAAAAGTTAATGCCACTGGTACATTTACCTGTTCAAAGCGGATCTAATAAAATTTTAGAGTCAATGAATAGAAAACATACTATAGAGGAATATTTAAGTACTTTTGATAAATTAAAAGAAATCAATCCAAAAATAGAATTTTCAAGTGATTTTATAATATCTTATCCTGGAGAAGAAGATCAGGATTTTAAAGATACTTTAAACTTAATTGAAAGAGTTAAATTTATTAACTCTTATTCTTTTATTTTTAGCCCGAGACCCGGAACAGTGGCTGAGAATTTAGACTTAGTTGAAAAAAAAATCTCAATTGAAAGATTACAAAAAATTCAAAATATTTTATTTGAAAATCAAATTCAATTAAACAAATCATTGGAGGATAAAGTTGTAGATGTTTTGGTTGAAAATCTAACTGATGATCAAAGCAAAACTTTTGGAAGATCTGAGCATATGACATCTGTAATTTTTAATGGTAAAAGTAGTGACATTGGAAAAATTGTGAAAGTAAGAATTAAAGACAGTAACAGAAATTCTTTATTTGGTGAAATTGTAACTAACTCAAATCAGAAAGTTGCGTAAAATTTGAGCGGGATAAGTAAAAAAAAAATCGATCAATCTTTAAAATTTGTTTATTCTGACAACAATTCTTTAAGTGTGATATTTCATGATAATAATTTGTTAATGGGAGTTGTTGGAGAGTTTAACAAAAATTTACAAGAATTGGAAAAAATCACAAATTGCAGTTTATATTCTAGAGGAAATTCAATTTTAATTAAATCAACACCTGAAACGAATGAAAAAATTAAAAATGCCATTCAGTTCTTAGCTAATCAATTTATTAATAATGGAAGTATAGAAAATAAAGATATACTCTCATCAGTTGATAAATTTATGATTAATGAAAAAGTAAAAAATAATAATGTTACAGATATTATTAAAACTCCAAAAAAATCTATCATCCCAAGATCTGAAAAACAAAAAAGTTATGTCAGAGCTTTAAGGGAAAGTGACATTATTATTTCAGCAGGACCCGCAGGTACCGGGAAAACTTTTTTAGCAGTAGCTGTAGGTTTAACAATGCTTTTAGAAAAGAAGATTGAGAGGATAATTCTTTCTAGACCAGCAGTAGAAGCTGGCGAACGTTTAGGATTTTTACCTGGTGATATGAAGGAAAAAGTAGATCCTTATCTTAGACCTTTATATGATTCTTTATATGACCTTTTTGATTTTGAAAAAATACAGAGAATGATTGAGATTGGAGATATAGAAATCGCACCATTAGCTTTTATGAGAGGTAGAACTCTTAAAAATTCTTTCGCAATTTTGGATGAGGCACAAAATGCGACAGATACTCAAATCAAAATGTTCTTAACTCGTATTGGAGAAAATTCAAAAATAGTTGTTAATGGAGATCCATCTCAAATTGATTTACCAAATAAAAGCATGTCAGGGTTAGTCCGATCAAAAGAATTGCTAGGACATTTAAAGGAAATATCGATCGTTGATTTTGATCACTCAGATGTAGTTAGACATCCACTTGTCTCCAAAATAGTTAAAGCATACTCAAATAATGATTAATGTTAATGTCTTCTCCGAGGAGAAGGCTTGGTCTAAAAGGCTTAAAAACAAAGATATTTTTTTTAAAAAAATATGTAAAGCTTTTCCAAAAAAATATAAATTTTTGAACAAAAAAATAACTTTTACGGTATTACTTTCAAATAATAAGAATATTAAAAAATTAAATAAGGTATTTAGAAAGAAAAATAAATCCACTGATATTTTATCTTTTCCACTTGATAAAAAAATAAAGATTTCAAAAAACACTTATTTGGGAGATATAATTATTAGTTATGATTATCTAGATAAACCAAGATCACAAGATTTAAAATCTTTTAAGGAAAAGGTAACTAAAATATTCATACATGGTTTTCTTCATCTTTTAGGTTTTGATCACAAAAAAAACAAAGATTATTTTAAAATGTTAAGAGAAGAAAATCTTTTATTAAAATCAGTAAAATCAAAAATAAATTAAATTGAAAATAAAATTTTATCTTGAATTAATTTTTTTAATTATATTAGGAGCACTTACCTCTTTGAGTTTATCTCCTTTTAATTATGTTATAATAAATTTTTTAACTTTAAGTTTATTTTATATCTTTTTAATTAAAAAATTAACATTTTATAAAAATAAAAAAATATTTTTTCTTTACGGTTGGTTGTTTGGGTTTGGTTATTTTGTGAGTAATCTATATTGGATCTCAATATCATTAACTTTTGATGAAAATTTTAACTATCTAATTCCTTTTACAATAGTTTTAGTTCCTAGTTTCTTAGCTTTATTTTATGCATTTATTTCTTACTTATTCGTTGTTTTAAAACCAAAAAAAAATTTAAGTTCATTTTTTCTTTTTTCTTTAATATTTGGAATAGTAGAATTTATAAGAGGATCAATACTTACTGGTTTTCCTTGGAATTTAATTGCATATAGTTTTTCTAATCAAATCGAAATTTTAAATATTACATCAATTATTGGAACTTATAGCTTTAATCTTTTTTGTATTTCACTATTTACAAGCCCCTCTTTATTTATTTTAAAAGATAACAAAAAAGATATTAGTGTTTGTATTGCATTTCTTATAACGACTATGTCTTTTTATGTTTTTGGATATCAAAATTTAGAAAAATTTAACAAAGAACAATCTGAAAAATTAAATTATAAAATAAGAATTGTAAGTTCAAATATAAATATAGACAGATTTTATAACAATATAGATCCAATATTAGCAATTGAGGAATTAATTGAAATAAGCTCACCAGAAAAAAATGAAAAAACAATTTTTATTTGGCCAGAGGGCATAATTCCAGGTATTTCACAAGATCAACTAAAAGAATACAAATGGTTATTTGAAGAAAAGTTTAATGAAAATCATTTGTTAGCAATTGGAATTAATAGCAAGGAAGATGAAAATCAGACCGTTAAATATTTTAATTCATTCTCTTTTTTTGATCACAAACTTAATTTATTAAATTCATATAAAAAAATTAATCTTGTCCCTTTTGGTGAATTTTTACCTCTTGAAAAAACGTTAAAAGTAATTGGTTTAAAGACAATTACCAATAATTATCAATCATATTCAAAAGGAGAGGAAAGAGATTTAATTGATCTAAATTATTATAATTTTCCAGTGAAAATTTTACCTCTGATTTGTTATGAAATAATTTATACGGGTAAAATTTTTACAAATAATGAATTTGATTATATTGTAAATATTTCTGAAGATGGTTGGTTTGGTAAATCAATTGGTCCAGAGCAGCATTTTATTCACAGCATTTTTAGAGCAATAGAAAGTGGAAAATATGTTCTAAGGTCTGCAAATAATGGAACAACAGCAATTATCAATCCACTTGGAATCATTGAACAAAAAGTTGATATAAATAAATCAGGTTACATTGATTTAACCGATACAAGAAAAATAGAGACCAATCTGTTTGCAAAATTTGGAAATAAAATTTTTGGATTTATAATTTTATTGTATATTTTTTTAATATTTTCATTTAAGAAACTTAAAAATGAGTAATTTAAAAAATTATCTTTTCACGAGTGAGTCTGTTTCTGAGGGTCATCCAGACAAAGTTTCTGATAGAATTTCAGATATGGTTGTTGATAGTTTTATTTCTGGAGATCCATATTCTAGAGTTGCCTGTGAAACATTAACTACTACTAATAAAGTTGTCTTAGCTGGTGAAGTAAGAGGACCTGAAATCAAAGAAGAGGAATTAATTGAAAAAGTAAGAAATTGCATAAAAGACATTGGTTATGACCAAGAAGGATTTACTTGGAAAGAAGCTACAAAAGTTGAAAGCCATCTACACTCTCAATCTGCTGATATTGCTATGGGTGTAGATTCTTCGGGGAATAAAGATGAAGGAGCTGGAGATCAAGGTATTATGTTTGGCTACGCTTGTAATGAAACAGATGTTTTAATGCCAGCACCGATACATTATTCTCACAAAATTTTAAGGTTGATGGCTGAAGATAGAAAATCTGGAAAATTAAAAAATATTGAACCAGACTCAAAAAGTCAGGTAACATTCGAGTATGTTGATGGAAAACCTTCAAAAGTAAAGTCAGTAGTTATCTCTTCACAACATTCGGCAGATGTTAATCAAGCGCAGGTTAGAGATCTGTTAAGACCTTATATGTTAAAATCTATTCCAGAAAATTTTCTTGATGGTTTTGATGAAAAAGAATTTTATGTAAATCCAACAGGTAATTTTGTAATTGGTGGTCCTGATGGAGATTGTGGTCTTACAGGCAGAAAAATTATAGTTGATACATATGGTGGTGCAGCACCTCACGGTGGTGGGGCTTTTTCTGGTAAAGACCCAACGAAAGTTGATAGATCAGCAGCTTATGCAGCAAGATATATTGCTAAAAACGTTGTTGGGTCAAAAATTACAGAAAAATGTCTAATTCAATTAGCTTATGCAATTGGTGTTTCAAAGCCTCTATCAATATACATAGATTTGTTTGATAATGATTTAGATAAAAATAAATTTGTAGTAGATAAAATTAAAGAAAACTTTGATTTAAGTCCTAGAGGAATTAGAGAAATGCTTAATTTAAATAAACCTATATATGAAAAAACAGCTGCTTACGGTCATTTTGGCAGAATGCCAGAAGAAAACGGCTCTTTTTCTTGGGAAAAAACAGATAAAATCGACATTTTTTCTAAATAGTTTCTGTTGAATTAAAAAAAAACTTTAATATATTGCCATTACATTATTGAACTTTACAAAATGGGCTTTAGCCCATTTTTTTTTGGAGCAAACAAAATTATGTTAAATAAAAGAGCAGATAAACTTGAATTATTAAGAATTGCTGAAGCAGTGGCTTTAGAAAAATCTATAGATAAAGAACTTATTATTAGCTCTATGGAAACAGGTATTGCAAAAGCAGCTAAATCAAAATTCGGCCAGGAAAATGAAATTAAGGTTTCAATAAATAGAGATAATGGAGATATTGAACTTTTTAGAAAATTGATAATTGCTGAAAATCCTGAAAATGCAAATACCGAAATAAAATTAGAAGACGCTATAAGTTTAAATCAAACAAATAAAGATAAGTCCATTGGTGATGAGGTATTACAACCACTTCCTTCTTTTGATTTTGGACGTATAGCTGCTCAGACTGCTAAACAAGTTATTAGTTTCAACGTAAGAGAGGCAGAAAGAGAAAGACAATTTAATGATTTCGTTGATAAGAAAGACTCAATTTTAAGTGGTATTGTTAAAAGATTAGAATTTGGAAATGTCATCATTGACTTAGGAAGAACTGAAGCAATTATTCAAAAAAATGAATTAATTCCACGTGAAAATATTAAAGCAGGGGACAGAATAAAAGCGTATTGCTATGATGTCAGAAGAGAACCAAGAGGACAACAAATATTTTTATCCAGAGCTCATCCTAAATTTATGGAAAAGCTTTTTGTTCAAGAAGTGCCAGAGATTTATGATGGACTAATTGAAATTAAATCTTCATCTAGAGATCCTGGAAGTAGAGCTAAAATATGTGTGAAAGCAGTTGACACATCTTTAGATCCAGTTGGAGCATGTGTTGGTATGAGAGGTTCAAGAGTTCAGGCTGTTGTGAATGAACTTCAAGGTGAAAAAATTGACATTGTGAATTGGTCTGAAGATCCTGCTATATTGGTTTCAAATGCGTTATCACCTGCGGAAGTTCAAAGAGTAAACGTTGATAGTGAAAGAAAAAAGCTTGACGTCATTCTTACTGAGGAAAATTTAAGTAAGGCGATAGGAAGAAGAGGTCAAAATGTACGACTTGCAACTAAACTTTTAAATTATGAAATTAATATAATGACAGATGCAGAGGACTCTGAGAGAAGACAGTTAGAGTTCAAAGAAAAAACAGAAAATTTTGTTAAAAATTTAGAATTAGACGAAACATTGGGTCAATTACTTGTTGCGGAGGGTTTTTCAACAATTGATGATATTAAAGATAGCTCAGCTGAAAATTTAATTAAGATTGAGGGTATTGAAGAAGATACTGCTAAAGCGTTAATAGAAAGAGCTAAAGAATTTCACGAAAAAGATCAAGAGGATATTTCTCAGAGAATTAAAGAGTTAGGTCTTGAGGATAATTTAATTAATTTAAAAGGTTTAACTCCAGGTATGCTAGTCACTTTAGGTGAGCAAAAAATTTTAACTTTAGAAGATTTTGCAGATCTAGCATCTGATGAATTAACAGGTGGTTTTGATATTATAAAAGGTGAGAGAGTAAAAATTCAAGGATATCTTGAAGATTTTGCTTTATCGAAGGAAGAGGCAGATGAATTAATTATGTCTGCCAGAAATATTGTTTATAAAGATTGAGTGATGAGGTATGGAGAAAAAAACAAAATTAACAATTTCAGGCTCAGCCAAAAAATCAATCAAGAATATAGAGATTGCTAAAAATCATGGAAAAAACTCCACTGTAATTGGAAAACAGACCGGGAAGTTTTCTTCTAGGGGAGCATCATTTAGATCAGCAACAAATAAAACTAAACCAGTATCGACATTTAATAGAGGTTCATCTTTAAAACCTTTATTTAACTCTAAATCATCAGCAACAACAAATGATTTTGAGAGAAGGAAATTAGCAGAGCAACGAGCTACTAAAAGGCTTAAAGGAGATAGTGAAAGCAAAGATAAAAAGAATTTTAAATCCGGAACGAAGAAAAGAGAATTAAAATTAACAGTTTCTAGGGCGCTGAGTGATGAAATAGATGCAAAACAAAGAAGTTTAGCATCAGTTAAGAGAGCGAGACAAAAAGAAATAAAAAATGCGACAAAAGATAATTCTCAAGAAAATCCAAAATCAGTCAAAAGAGATGTTAAAATTCCAGAAGCTATTACAGTAAGAGAGCTTGCAAATAGAATGGCCGAACAATCAAGCAATGTTATCAAACACCTTTTTGGAATGGGGGTTACAGTTACTATCAATCAGACATTAGCTGCAGATACAGCAGAATACTTAGTGAAAGAATTTGGTCATAATCCTCTTAGAGAAGAAAAAGCGGAAGAAATAATTGAAAAGATAAAAGCCTCAAGGACTGAAAATTTAAAAAACAGGCCACCAATTGTTACAGTTATGGGACATGTAGATCATGGAAAAACATCTGTATTGGATGTATTAAGAAGTACTAATGTAGTTTCGGGAGAATTTGGTGGAATTACTCAACATATTGGTGCCTATCAAATTGAAAGCCAAAATAATAAATTAACATTCATTGACACACCAGGCCATGCAGCTTTTACTGAGATGAGAGCCAGAGGATCGAAATTAACAGATGTTGTAGTTTTAGTAGTTGCAGCTGATGATGGAGTAAAACCTCAAACAATTGAGTCAATTAAACATGCAAAAGCCGCAGATGTTCCAATAGTTGTAGCTATAAATAAATGTGATTTACCAGAAGCAGATCCATTAAAAATTAAAAATCAATTATTAGAACATGAATTGATTGCTGAAGATCTATCTGGTGATACCCTGATGGTTGAAATTTCAACTAAGACTAAACAAAATTTAGATAAATTAGTTGAGTCTATAATTCTTCAATCAGAAATTTTAGATTTGAAAACAGATTATGAATCTAAAGCCACAGGTATAGTGTTAGAGTCAAAGATTGATATTGGTAGAGGTCCAGTTGCCAATATAATTGTTACTACCGGAACACTTAAGAAAGGCGACTTTTTTGTTAGTGGGTTAAAATGGGGAAAAGTAAGGGCCATCATTGATGACAAAGGCCAAAATATCAACGAAGCATCACCTTCAACTCCAGTTGAAATTTTGGGTATAAATGGTGCAGCAAAAGCTGGAGATGATTTTATTGTTCTTGATTCTGAGAAAGAGGCAAAAATATTAAGTGAAAACAGAGCTCAAGAAAGTAAAGATGGAAAAAATCCTCTTACATTCGCAACTCAAGACTCTGCCTTTTCAGATAAATCTACAGAGGAGTTAAATTTAATTATAAAATCTGATGTTCATGGATCATCAGAAGCAATTAAAAATGCAATTAGTCAAATTAAGCATGACGAAGTCAAACCTAAAATAATTTTAGCAGATATTGGAATGGTAACAGAAACAGACGTTACATTAGCAAAAGCATCGAACGCAGTATTAATAGCCTTTAATGTTAAACCAAGCAAAGAAGCAAAAAAACTTGCTGAAAATGAGAAAATAAAAATATCCTCATACAATATTATTTACGAAGTTTTAGATTATATTAAACAAAGAATGTCAGGATTATTGGCGCCTGATGTCCAAGAAACAATTACTGGTACAGCACAAATCTTGGAAATATTTAAAGTCTCAGGTGCTGGAAAAGTTGCAGGTTCAAAAGTAACTGAAGGAGAAATTAATAGTACTTCAGATGTTAGAATTATTAGAGATGGTGCAATAATTTATACTGGCAAAGTTTCATCAATATTTAGAGAAAAAAATCAGGTAAAACAGGTGAGTGGTGGTCAAGAATGTGGAATTACAGTCAAAGATTATATGGATTTCCAAAAAAATGACACAATAGAGGCTTTTAGTGTTACATCTACAGAGAGGTCAATTTAATGGCAGATAGAATAGGAAAACCAGTATCTCAAAGACAGCTTAGAGTAGGAGAAATGATTAAACAGTCTTTAAGCATGATTTTTATAAGAAATGAGGCTAAGGTGCCAAATTTAGAAACGAACACAATAACTGTTACTGAGGTTAGAATGAGTCCAGATTTAAAAATTGCTAAAGCATATGTTCTTCCATTAGGAGGGAAAGATGCGGAGGAAACAATTAATGTTTTAAAGGAATACTCATATTTAATTAGAAAAATTTTATCACAAAAAGTGGTCATGAAATTTTTACCAAAATTACTTTTTAGAAAAGACGAGTCTTTTGAGTATGCGGAAAAAATAGAAAACTTAATAAAACAAACAAATAAATAGGAAGAAAGAGGCATGAATAAAAAGGCACAAGAATTAGCAATACACGATAAAGATACTGGATCTTCAGAGATACAGATCGCTTTGCTAACAGAGAAAATTGAAACTCTCTCTAAACATATTAAGCAATTCAAGAAAGATAAGCATTCATCTGTTGGATTGTTGAGAGCGGTAAATAGAAGAAAGAAATTGTTAGAATACCTAAAGAAAAATAAAATGGATTCTTACAAAAATGTACTGTCGAAATTGAATTTAAGAAAATAGAAATCAAGATAGATAGAACGGAATGGAACGAAACGAACGAAACGAAATGGAAATGAAATGTTTAAAGTATATAAGAAGGAAATTGAAGTAGCGGGAAAGAAGATAAGTTTAGAAACAGGTAAAGTAGCAAGACAGGCAGACGGTGCAATAATCGCAACATGTGGAGAGACAGTCGTACTAGCAACAGTAGTGGGTGCAAAAAAAGTAAATCCTGATATGGATTACTTTCCATTATCTGTAAATTACCAAGAGAAATATTATGCAGCCGGAAAAATTCCAGGTGGATATTTTAAAAGAGAAGCAAGACCAACTGAGAGCGAAACATTAATCTCTAGATTAATTGATAGACCAATCAGACCTTTGTTTCCTGATGAATTTAAAAATGAAGTACAGTTATTACCAACTGTAATTTCATACGATAAAGAAAACGAACCAGATATTTTATCAATCACTGCATCTTCAGCAGCATTGGCTATATCGGGAATGCCATTTATGGGTCCTGTAGGAGCTTCAAGAGTTGGATTTATTGATGGAAAATATGTTTTAAACCCATCTAAAGTAGAGTTAGAAAAATCGAAATTAGATTTAGTTGTAGCAGGTACAAAAGATGCTGTACTTATGGTTGAGTCTGAAGCAAGTGGTTTAACTGAAGAAGAAATGCTAAACGCAGTTAAATTTGGTCACGAAGGTTTTGTTCCAGTGATTGAAATGATTGAGGAACTTGCAAAAGAATGCAGAAAACCTGAGTGGACAGTTGAGAAAAAAGATCTATCAGAAGTTAAGAAAAAACTTGAGGAAACTTTTACAGAAGATCTTAAAAAAGCTTTTGCAACAAGAGATAAACAAGATAGATCAAATCAAATTTCAGAGATTACTGATAAAGCTAAAAAACTTTATGAGGAAGATGAAAATTACACTGATCTTGATGTTAACAGTCAGCTAAAAAATCTAGAAAAATCAATTGTAAGAACTGACATTCTAAAAAACAAAAATAGAATTGATGGCAGAGGTTTATCTGATGTAAGACCTATAGAATGTGAAGTGGGTGTTTTACCAAGAGCTCATGGTTCTGCATTGTTTACAAGAGGAGAAACTCAAGCAATTGTTGTTGCAACATTAGGCACATCTGATGATGAGCAAAGAATTGAAAGTTTGGATGGGCTTCAAAGAGAACGATTTATGCTTCACTATAATTTTCCTCCTTTTTCAGTTGGAGAGACTGGTAGAATTGGAACAGGTAGAAGAGAAATTGGTCATGGTAAATTAGCTTGGAGAGCGATTAACTCTTCATTACCTACAAAAGAAGCATTTCCATATACTTTTAGAGTAGTTTCAGAAATTACAGAGTCTAATGGTTCTTCTTCAATGGCTACTGTTTGCGGAACTTCTTTGGCATTAATGGATGCGGGAGTACCAATTAAAGAGCCAGTTGCAGGTATAGCAATGGGTTTGATTAAAGAAGGTGATGATTTTAGTGTCTTATCAGACATTTTAGGGGATGAAGATCACTTGGGTGATATGGACTTTAAAGTTGCTGGAACTAAAGATGGAATTACTTCTCTTCAAATGGATATCAAAATTACAGGTATTACATTTGAAATCATGGAGCAGGCATTGAGCCAAGCTAAAGATGGAAGAGTTCATATCTTAGGAGAAATGAATAAAGCATTATCAGCTTCAAGATCTGATGTTGGAAAACACACTCCAAAAATGGAACAAGTTAATGTTGATAAAAAAGATATTGCTGCTGTCATTGGAAAAGGTGGTGCAACAATCAGAGAGATCGTTGAAAAATCAGGTGCTAAAGTAGATGTGAACGATGAAGGTGTAGTAACTGTTGCTGCTCCAGATGAAGAGTCTAGAAAAATCGCAATGCAAATGATTAAAGACATTACTGCAAAAGCTGAATTGAATAAAATTTATTCAGGAAAAGTAATGAAGATCATGGAGTTTGGTGCATTTGTTAATTTCTTAGGAAAACAAGATGGACTGGTTCATATCTCAGAACTTGCAGATAAGAGAGTTGCTAAAGTAACTGACGTTGTCAAAGAAGGTGACGAAGTAAAAGTCAAAGTAATTGGTTTCGATAGAGGTAAAGTTAAACTTTCTATGAAACAAGCTGCTGAGTAATATAGCTCTATTTAAAATTATAAACCCTTGGAATGAGAATTCTGGGGGTTTTTTTAACTAAATTTAACTATTTTTAGGTGATATTCTTAGGATCTGGCATCCCAACTTTATTATATCCAGCATCTACGTAGTGGATTTCACCAGTAACTCCGTTAGCAAGATCACTTAATAGATATAATGCTGAATTTCCAACATCATGGATATCTACGTTTCTTTTAAGGAAAGAATGGTCTTCATTCCATTTATATAGGAATTTTGCGTCTCCTATTGCAGAGGCAGCTAATGTCTTGATAGGTCCAGCACTTATAGCATTTACTCTCATACCTTTGGCTCCTAAGTCTCTTGCTAAATACTTAACACTTGCCTCAAGAGCTGATTTGCAAACACCCATTACGTTATAATTTGGGATTGCTTTAGTAGACTCGTAAGTTAAAGTTAACAAACTTCCACCTTGTTTCATTACATTTGAAGCTTCTTTAGCTACTTCAGTAAATGAAAAGCATGAGATTAACATACTTCTTAAAAAGTTTTCTCTTGTTGTATTTAAATATTCACCTGATAACTCTGATTTATCAGAGAAAGCAACTGCATGAACTACAAAATCAATTTCACCCCATTTAGATTTTATATCTTTAAATAATTTTACAACTTCTTCTTTTTTTTCAACATCACAACTAAATGTAACGTTTGAATTTAATTTTTCTGCTAAAGGAACTACTCTTTTTTTTAAAGCGTCACCCAAATAAGTAAATGCTAATTCCGCTCCAGCTTCTGAAAGTTTTTGAGAAATTCCCCAAGCAATAGATCTTTCATTGGCAACGCCCATGATCAAGCCTTTTTTACCTTTCATTAAACTCATTAACTAAACCTTTTCAAAAATTAAAGCTGCATTAGTTCCACCAAAGCCAAAACTATTTGACATTACTGTATTTAAAGTTGCACCTGTTTCAGTTTTTGCAACGATTGGAAATTTCTTTGCCTCATCATCCATATCTGTAATATTTGCTGACCCTGTTATGAAATTATTTTTCATCATTATCAAGCAATAGATGGCTTCATGCACTGAAGCTGCCCCCAAAGGATGACCTGATAAAGATTTTGTTGAACTTATTTTTGGAATGTCCTCTCCAAAAGTTTCTTTGATAGCATTAAGTTCAGTTATATCTCCAACAGGAGTAGATGTTCCGTGGGTATTAATGTAATCAATTTTATTCTTAGCAGTTGTCATTGCCATTTTCATACATCTAACGGCACCTTCACCTGATGGCGCTACCATATCGTATCCATCTGAGGTTGCTCCATAACCAGTTAATTCTGCGTATATTTTAGCCCCTCTTGCTTTAGCATGTTCGTATTCTTCAAGTACTAATACGCCTGCACCACCTGCAATTACAAACCCATCTCTAGTTTTATCATAAGCTCTAGAGGCAGATTGTGGAGTGTCATTATATTTTGATGATAAAGCTGTCATAGCATCAAACATTGCTGTCATTGCCCAATGAATTTCTTCACTACCTCCTGCAAAAACAACATCCTGTTTACCCATTTGAATTAATTCCATAGAATTTCCTATACAATGTCCACTAGTTGCACATGCAGAACTCATTGTGTAGTTGGTTCCTTTAATTTTAAATGGTACGGCAAGTGTTGCAGAAGCAGTACTGGCCATAGTTCTTGGAACAATAAAAGGTCCCATTAATTTTGGTGTCTTTGCTCTAGTTTTATCTGCAGCTAAAATTACATTTTCTATAGAAGGTCCCCCTGATCCCATCACAATTCCAGTTTTAAAATTACTTACTTCACTTTCTTCTAATCCAGAGTCTTCAATAGCTTCTTTCATTGCAATATAATTGTAAGCTGAGCCTGATCCCATAAATCTAATTGTTTTTCTATCTATATGATCCTCAAGTTTAATATTTGGTTTACCATGAACATGGCTTTTAAGGTTATGCTCTTTATAATCTTCAGCATAAGAAATTCCTGATTTTGAATTTAATAAAGATTGATGAACTTCTTCTTGATTATTTCCTAAACAAGAAACAACTCCTAAACCTGTAATAACTACTCTTCTCATTATTTAAACAACCCTACTTTTAAACTTTCTGCTGAATATATTTTTTTATTATCTGCAAGAACAATTCCATTTGCAAGCCCAACAGTTGTTCCTGCAGGAGACATAATTTTTTTCATATCTATTTCATATCTTACATTTTTTACACTCTGTAATACTTCGCCTGTAAATTTCACAGTACCCACTCCTAGAGCTCTTCCTTTTCCAGGATTTCCTAGCCAACCTAGAAAAAAACCTACTAGTTGCCACATAGCATCTAAACCTAGGCACCCTGGCATAACTGGATCTTTTTTAAAATGACAATCAAAAAACCAAAGATCATCTTTAATATCTAATTCAGCTTTTAAAGAGCCTTTATTAAACGCTCCATTATTTTCATTGATTTCCGTTATTCTGTCAAACATAAGCATTGGTGGGAGTGGTAATTTAGCATTACCAGGACCAAAAAGGTCACCATTTCCACAAGTTATAAGATCATCATAGGAGTATGAGTTTTTTTTCATAATTTTGAGCTCCCTTAATACTTGATTTAATCCTAATATAATATAATAAAACACTATATTTTTATTCATACTTTAGAATAATTATAAAAAACAATGCCAAAAAACTGCAATTTTATTGAAAAATTAAGAGAAGTTGGGCTTAGACCTACCAAGCAAAGAATAAAAATGTGCGAAGTTTTGTACAATAGAGAAAAAACTTTCCATTTCACAATTAACGATTTGGTTAAAATGTTATCTGAGGAAATGAGTCAAAAGATATCTCTAGCTACAGTTTATAACACAGTTCATGCATTTGAAAAAAAAGGATATTTAAAAGAAATTTCAATCGATAGTCATAAAAGTTATTTTGATACAAACACATCAGCACATCACCATTTTTTTGATGAAGACACGCATGAGCTAATCGATTGTGATGAGAGCGATATAGACAAAATAAATATTAGAAAAAATATAACCGGAAAAAAAATAAATTCAGTTGAAGTTTTGGTTAGAGTTGCGAGTGATAATCAAAATCAAAAATAATTCCATTAAATCAATTACTTAAAATATACATTATAATAATTCTAAACTGTTGACATATTCTGCATAAGCATTATATCTCTATCATCATTTAAAAGGAGAAAATAATGTCTTTAAAAGGAAGTAAAACAGAAGAAAATTTAAAGGAGGCGTTTGCTGGTGAAAGTCAAGCAAACAGAAGATATCTTTATTTTGCACAAAAAGCTGACATAGAAGGTTACAATGATGTAGCTGCAGTTTTTAGATCAACAGCAGAAGGTGAAACTGGTCACGCGCATGGTCATTTAGAGTATCTAGAAGAAGTTGGTGATCCAGGAACTGGTATGCCAATTGGCGAAACAAAAGCTAACCTGGCTTCAGCAGTACAAGGTGAAACTCATGAGTATACTGATATGTACCCTGGTATGGCCAAGACAGCTAGAGAAGAAGGCTTTGAAGAAATTGCTGACTGGTTTGAAACTTTAGCTAAAGCTGAAAAATCACACGCTGGTAAATTTCAAAAAACTTTAGAATCTATTAGCTAATCAAATTTCTTAGTGGGCGTTAGTCGCCCACTAAAAACAATTCAAATTTAAAATAATTTAATTATATGAGCAAAGAAGGAAGCTTAAGTGCACCTATACGACATCCAATAGATTTTGAACATCCTGATTTTCTAAATCCTGAAAAACTAGATGCTGAAATGAGAAGAGTATTTGATATTTGCCATGGGTGTAGAAGATGTTTTAATCTTTGTGATTCATTTCCAAAGCTATTTGACATGATTGATGAGTCTAAAAATGAAGATGTTGAAAGCTTATCTAGTGACCAATTTTCCCCTGTTGTTGATGCATGTACTTTGTGTGATATGTGTTTTATGACTAAATGCCCGTATGTTCCACCTCATGATTTTGATTTAGATTTTCCACATTTAATGCTGCGATATAGAACAGCTCAAAAAAAATTAGGTAAATTACCAAGCGTACCAACACAATTAGCCCAAATAGACCGAAACGCTAAAATTGGTGTCATGTTCTCTAAAATAGTTAACTGGGCATCAAATATTAAAAATAAATTAATTAGAAAAATCTTAGAAATAATTACTGGAATAGATAAAAGGGTTCAATTACCAAAATATAACTCCGAAACTTTTTCAAATTTCTTTAAAAAAAATAAAGATAAAATTAATTATGAAACACCTTCTAAAGAAAGAAAAGTTGTTATTTATTCAACTTGTTTTGTAAATTTTAATAAAAAAAATACTGGTGTTGCTGCTTTAAAAGTTTTGAAAAAAAATGGTGTAGAGGTGCAGGAGGCCTATCCTGGTTGTTGTGGAATGCCATTTCTAGAGCAAGCAGATCTGCCAAAAGTTGTTGAACAAGCAAAAAAAGTTTCTAAGGATTTAATCGAATGGATTGATAAAGGATATAAAGTGGTAACTTTAACAGCAAGTTGTGGATTGATGTTAAAATTCGAATGGCCTTTGTTATTACCAAATGATGAAAAAATTAAAAAATTATCTGCAAATGTTATGGATATTGACGAGTATGTAGTTGATATTTCAAACAACGAGGGATTAGAAGAAGGATTAAATGAGATTGATGGAGGAGTAACCGTACATCACGCCTGTCATGCTAGAGCACAGAACATTGGTAACAAAGCGAGAGATATGTTAAAATTGATACCAAACATTAAAATTGATGTGGTTGAAAGATGTGCAGGTCATGGAGGAACTTTTGGAGTAATGAAAGAAACTCATGATTTAGCAAATAAAGTCGGAAGACCTACAGCTAGACAAATTAAAACTAAAAATAATAAGTATATGGCTTCTGATTGTCCTTTAGCTGGCAAACATTTAAAACAGTTAGAAGTTGATACAAATATATCTAATGATGAGGCACTACATCCTATCGAATTAATGGCTAAAAGTTATAACTTATGAGCATGCCTAGAGAAAAAAGAGAAATCCAAAAAGAAGATATCATGCCTCTAGATGTTTATATAGGGAAGAGACGTGAATTAAGAAAAAATATTGTTGATTATAAAAAAAATAGGAGAGTTGCTTTAGGTCCTTATGCTACTTTTTATTTTGAAAGTTATGAAACAATGTTAGCTCAAGTTCAAGAAATGCTATACATTGAAAAAGGTGGTGATGAACAACTTCAGGATGAGCTTTCTGCGTATAATCCTCTAATACCTAACGGAAAAGAGCTTACAGCAACTCTAATGTTTGAAATAGATAATCCTATTTCAAGAGCGGCGTTTCTTGGAAAAGTTGGTGGAATAGAAGAAACAGTATTTATGAAAATAAATGGTGAGAAAATTAAAGCGGTTCCAGAAGAAGATGTAGATAGAACTTCTAGTGAAGGAAAAGCTTCTTCAGTACAGTTTATTCATTTTAATTTTACTGATGATCAAATAGAAAAATTTAAATCTAATAGTTCAGAAATTGAGCTTGGTATTGATCACCAAGAATATTCTCACAGCACAAAATTATCTGAAGAAAATATATCCTCTTTATCTGCTGATTTTAGTTAATTTAGCCCCCAAATATTATCTGTTTTAATCCAACCTTCAAATTCATCTGATGTAATTTTACACCAATTTTGTTGACATTTTTCTATAATTAATAGTCTTCCTTCTTTAATTTGAGCAACTGGTTTAGCAAAAGATGTAGGTTTCTTAAATAAAACTTTATCTTTAGTAGCTATTACTGAATTATTTTTTTTTAATTGTGAAATATGAATCCATCCACTGTTATTTTTTAAATCTATAATTCGCCTGAAATTTTCTTTTTTATCAATTTGTTTCAAAGGTAAATTTATTTTTTTGTAAACATACTTAATGTCAGATTCGAAACTTGGTCCATAACGTACATTTACCTTATTTTTTTTAAGAGAAACGAATATTTCTCCTGCATTACTTGAGGTAATAAAGGGTATTAAAAGGAAGAATATAAAAATATTATTAATTAAATTTTTTATTTTCACTTTTTTTTGTTTTATTTAATTTAACTTTTCTAAAGCTCAAATTTAATAAATCTATAATAAGAATAAATCCATTTAAATTTTGACCAACTTTTAATATTCTTTTCAAAACTTCATTAGCTAGCATGGTGCCAATTATTCCTGCTACTGGTCCTAATATTCCTTCATATTCACAGTTTAATATTTCATCATTAATAACATCTTCTTGATAGAAGTCTCTTAAAGAAGGAGTATTTTTATCTACAAAATCAAAAGTAAAAATATGACCATCAAATTTACTAATTGCTCCAGTCACAAGATATTTTTTAAACTTTAAACTTAAATCATTTATTAAAAATTTACTTTCAAAATTGTCAGTACCATCAATTATGTAGTCGTAATTTTTTATTATTTTTTTAAATTTTGTACTATTCATTTTAAAGTTATAAATATTTATTTTTGTTTTTGGATTAATTCTATTTAGTTTTTTTTTAGCAATTATAACTTTTGACTGATTTAAATCTTTTTCATCATATAAACTTTGTCTATGAATGTTTGATAGGCTAACGATGTCATGATCAACAATTCCCAGTGTACCAATACCAGACCTGGTTAAAAAATCAGCTGCTGGACATCCTAGACCACCCATTCCAATTATTAAAACCTTTGAGACTAGAATTTTTTTTTGTCCTAATGGACCTATGTTTTTTAAAATTATTTGTCTCGAAAATTTATCTATTTCTTTTTTGCTTAAATCTTTGCTCATTTTCCAGTCGAGCCAAAACCACCCTCTCCTCTAACAGTTTCTGGAAGATCATCTGTTTCTTCAAATTCCATTTTAATTACAGGAGTTAAAATCATTTGAGCTATTCTATCTTTATTATTTATTAAAAAATCACTTTTTCCGTGATTAAAAAGTATTACTTTTATTTCTCCCCTGTAATCACTATCAATAGTTCCAGGTGTATTTAAAACACTAATGCTGTTTTTTGCAGCTAAACCAGATCTCGGTCTTATTTGGATTTCAAAATCACTAGAAAATGCTACAGCAAGCCCTGTAGGAATTAAACATGAAGAGTTTGGTTTAAGATTTATAGGTTTTTTTACTAATGCCATTAAATCCATGCCTGATGCACCTTCGGATTTGTAAGCAGGTAACTCAACTGCAGGGTCTAACTTTTTGATAAGAACTTTTGCCATTAATTTAATTGATCAATTATTCTATCAACTATTTCATCAGAAATTCCAGATTTTTTTTTGTACGAAAGTTTTTCTTTTTTAGCATCTCTATTTTTGTAATGAATTGTTACCTCATTATAATCAGAATTAAATCCTATATTTTTATTTGATACATCATTGGAAATTATCCAGTCACAATTCTTCTTATTTAATTTTTCTTCTGCATTTTTATCGATCTCACTGGTTTCTGCTGCAAATCCAATGACAAGTTTAGGTCTCATGGAGTTATGGTTGGACACATAATTAAGTATGTCTATATTCTTTTCTAAATTTAAGTTTAAGTTCTCTTGTTTTTTAATTTTATTTTCATACTTTTTATTAATTTTAAAATCTGCTACTGCAGCAGAAAAAATTGCTATATCAACAGGTAAATTTTCTTGAGTGGCAACTAACATTTCATCTGCTGTTTCGACTTTTATAAGATTAATATCTTTAGTTATTTCAAGATTAGTTGGACCTGATATTAATGTTGTATCAAAACCTTTTTTCGATAATGATTTTGCTAATTCATATCCTTGTTTGCCACTTGATTTATTAGTAATAAAACGAACTGGATCTATGTACTCATTAGTTGGACCTGCTGTAACTAATGCTTTAAATTTTTTGTTATTTTTTTGAGTTAAAAAATATTTATCAATTTCTTCAGCAATTACTGATGGTTCTGACATTTTACCTTCTCCATATTCACCACATGCCATGTCACCAACCTCTGGTCCAATCAGTTTATATCCAAACTCCTTTAATTTTTTTAAATTCATTTTGGTAGTTGGATGTTCCCACATTCTTACATTCATTGCTGGTGCTAAAATAATGTCTTTATCTGAAGCTAAAACCACAGTAGATGCTAAATCATCAGTTGTTCCTTGAGCTAATTTTGAAATTGTATTTGCTGTTGCTGGTGCAATTACAACTAAATCTGCCCATCTTGAAAGTGAAATATGATCCATTTCAGCTTCATTTTCCACACTGAATAATTCGCTATATACTTTACCTTGAGAAATCGATGTTACTGAAAGTGGGGTTACAAATTCTTTTGCACTTGTGGTAAGAATTGTCTTTATTTCTGCTCCATTCTTTTTAAAAAGCCTAATTGTTTCTAGACTTTTGTAGGCAGATATCCCCCCGCAGATAATGAATAGTATTTTTTTATTTAACAAATTTTTCATTTGCAGAATTAAAATACTATAAGGCCAAAAATTACAAGAAGTAATAAACCAATAATAGATTGATTTCTAAATGCTATCATTTCTGATTTCTTATCATTTAGAGCGGTATAAGAATTTGAATTTTGTGGAATTTGACCGCTAGCTAAAAACGTTAATGCTTGATTTGCTTTATCCATAATCTCAGGAAATTCTGGTAAACGTTTAATAACTTCAGATGTACTTTTTAAAGTTTCATTTAAATTATTAATTGGATCTTTTGTTTCCTTAAGCCAATTTTCTAGTACAGGCTTTGAAGTTGTCCAAATATTTGTGTTTGGATTTAATTTTCTTGCTACACCTTCAACAACAACCATAGTTTTTTGCAACATTAATAATTGAGGTTGAGTTTGCATATTAAACTTTTCTGTTACATCAAACAATTGTTTGAGCAATTTACCCCCTGAAATATCTTTTACTTCTTGACCGAAAATAGGTTCACCAATTGATCTCAAAGCTTGAGCCAGATCATCAATTGGTACTTCTTTAGGAACTAATCCAGCCACTAAGTGAACCTCAGCTACTTTGCGATAATCTCTTTGAATAAATCCAAATAATATTTCTGCTAAAAACCTTTTACTAAGTTTGTCTAGTCTACCCATAATCCCAAAATCTATAGGTACTATTTGGCCACTATTATCAACAAAAATATTTCCTTGATGCATGTCTGCATGAAAAAAACCATCTCTTACAGCATGTCTCAAAAAATGCTGGATAATATCTTCTGCTATTTTACTAGTATTTAAATTTCTTTTCTTTAACTCCTCAGCTTCTCTTATTGAAATTCCATCTATCCAATCTAAAGTCATTACATTTTCACTAGTAAAATTCCAATAAATCTCTGGAACTTTGAAACCAGCATCATTTTTAGTATTTTCTGCATATTCATTTGCCGCAGCAGCTTCGAATCTTAAATCCATCTCAAGATTAGTTATTTCTTTAAGTAAAAAAACAACTTCAACAAGTTTTAATCTTTTTGTTTTTTTTACAAATGATTCAATAATAAATGCAAACAACATCATCGCATCTATTTCTTCATTAAATATTTTTTTTATGTTTGGTCTTAAAATTTTAATAGCTACATCTTTGATTGTTCCATTGTCGTTTATTTTTGCTTTGTGGACTTGTGCAATTGATGCAGCAGCAACTGGTTCACTTAAATCTATTATTGAATTAAACGCATCAATTCCAAGATCTACTTTAATAATTTCTTTTGCTTCATGAATTGAAAAAGGTGGTAATCGATCTTGAAGTTTTTCTAACTTTAAAGATAATTCTTCTCCAATTATATCAGGTCTAGTAGCGAGAAATTGTCCAAGTTTAATAAAAGTTGTACCCATAGACTCTAATGATCTGGATAGTCTTTCACCATCATCTTCAATTAAATTACTTTGTTGTTTTTTTTCAAATGAAATTGATAAAATTTGGAATAATACTGTTACAGCTAAAGGAGGTTTTTTAAATTTTGATGCAATTTTTAAAATATCAGATTTTGCAATTTTTCTTCCTAATTTAAATAGAGTAATAAGTTTTTTAATCATTAAATTTTCCAACCACTATGAATTGAAACAATACCACCAGAAAGATTTCTATAAGAACATTTTTGAAAATTATTTTTCTCCATCAAGTCTATTAATTCGTCTTGATTAATAAATTGTTCAATACTTTTGATTAAATATTCGTAAGGTTCTTTTTCTCCAACCACAAACTGACCAATTATAGGAATAAGTTTTGAGTAATTTTTATATATAAAATCAAGATTTGAATTTTGAATCTTAGAAAATTCCAGACATAGATAACGTCCACCAGGTTTTAAAACTCTATAGGCTTCAGAAAGTGCTTTATTTAAATTTTTGGTATTTCTGAGTCCAAAACTAATGGTGTAATAATCAAATGAGTTCTCCGTTAAAGGTAATTTTTCTGCTGGCGAAATAACCCAATTTATATTTTTATAATTTGATAATTTTTGTTTTCCTTGACCAATCATACCTTTATTGGGATCCACACAAGTAATTTCAGCCTCTTTATTTGTGCTATCTAAAAATAACTTTCCAACATCTCCCGTCCCACATGCAACATCAACTAGTTTTCTTTTATCTCTTGGACTCATCATGTTAATTAAACTTTTTTTCCAATATCTATGAACACCCATAGACATAAAATCATTCATTAAGTCATATTTATTGAAGACCTGATTAAATACATTTTCTACAAGGCCTTTTTTATTTTGAAGATTTTGTTGCATAAAAAAATATATATTGAATATAGTATCAAATGCCAGAATTACCAGAAGTAGAAATTGTTAGACAATCCCTTCAGAAAAAGATCAAAAAAAAAAGCATACAAAAAGTAATAATTAGAAACAGGAATTTAAGGTTTAAAATACCAGGTGATTTCGAAAGTTTTTTAAAAGATAAAAAGATAATTAAACTTAGTAGATTTTCTAAATATTTAATCATTCATTTTCAAAATGAGGACTATTGTTTAATTCATTTAGGAATGTCAGGAACAATCCATATTCTTGATAAGAAAAAGCCTCTAAAATTTACAAATACTAGTTTTTATCATTCACCTTTTTTACCTGAAAAACACAATCATGTAGAGTTTGTATTTGATAATTTGAAAGTAATTTATAATGATCCAAGACGATTTGGATTTTTCGAAATAATAAAAAATCATCAGGATTTAGAGAAAAGATTTAAATCAATGGGACCTGAGCCCTTTAGTGATAAATTTAACATAAATTATGTAGTCTCTTATTTTAAGAATAAAAATAAGGATATAAAAAGTTTTTTACTTGACCAGAGATTTGTTTCAGGAATAGGAAATATTTATGCAAGTGAAATACTTTTTGCTAGTAAAATAAATCCTTTTAAAAAAGCGGGGCGACTTAGCAAAAACGAATGTTTAAATATTATTTCAAATTCAAAGAAAATACTTAAACAGGCAATTAACAAGGGAGGTTCAAGCATTAGAGATTTTAAAGATATCTCGGGTAACAAAGGTACCTTTCAAAAAGAGTTTAGAGTTTATCAGCAAGACGGAGCTAATTGTAAGCGCCCAAAGTGCAAGGGTATTATCAAAAAAAAAATAACATCAAATAGATCAACTTTTTTTTGTGTTTCTTGTCAAAAATAGTTAAATATTTAGTTGACCACTATAAATTCTCAAGCTATACCCCTGCGCAGATGGCAAACACAAAATCAGCAATTAAGAGAATTAGAAGAATTTCTAAACAAACTGCAGTAAATAAAGCTAGAAAGAGTAGGTTTAGAAATGCTCTTAAGAAAATGAACTTTCTAATTGACGGTAAAAAGAAGGATGAAGCTCTGAAATTTTTACCAAAGTTAAACTCTGAGTTGATGAAGATTGCAAAAACAGGAATAATAAAAAAACAAAATGCTTCTAGGAACGTGTCTAGAATTACAAAAAAAATTGCTGCAATCTAAACGTTAGCTTAAATTTTTTAACAACTTCTGATATCTACATTATATATTTAAGTTTTGTCTTAAATAACTATATTTAGATTTAGTAAATATTTGGATTATAGTCATTCAATCTATGTTTGATTCAATACTAACCCAATCACTTTATTGATACAATCTATATTTGATTCAATTTATAATTTTAAATTTATTTTAAATTTTAAATTAATTTAAAAATATAGATCACAATCATAGATTTTATTTTTTTTTAATTTTTATTATTAACTTGTTGCAAATTTTTTTAAATAGTTCTAACTGAGATTTCCCCTTACGTTATGAACAAATTAATAAATTCAAAAAATATTAATAATTTTTCTCCTGAAAGTTTTGAATGGAAGCAAGTCCAGAACGAAATGAAAAATAAATTAGGCTTAGAAATATATGAGAGCTGGTTAAAAAAGATTTCTTTTCTAGAGGAATTTAATAATTATTTATTATTATCAGTTCCAACAAGATTTATAAGAGACTGGATTACCTCAAGATATTTAGACCAAATATTACAAATTATTAAATTATATAAAAAAGACATAATTAGAATAGAGTTTAAAATAGTTGAAAAAGCTCAGGACACTAATTTAAATGAAAGCAACATAAAAGAGAGCAATACAAATGAAAATATTTCATTTATAAAAGATTCTTACCTTCAGTATAATCGAATTGATCCAAATAAAAGATTTGATAATTTTATAACAGGAAAAAGTAATAAATTAGCATACGAAGCTTCTTTAAAAGTTTCTGAAAATATATCTCATTATAATCCTCTTTATATTTATGGTGGTGTTGGAATGGGAAAGACTCACTTATTAAATTCAATAGGTTTAGAGCTTAAAAAAAATAATAAAGTAATGTTTATTTCTGCTGAACGTTTTATGTATCAGTTTGTAAAATCAATTAAATCAAATGATATGGTTAAGTTTAAAGAATATTTTAGAAATACAGATATTTTATTAATCGATGATATTCAGTTTATTAGTGGAAAAGAAGCTATGCAGGAAGAATTCTTTCACACTTTTAATGCATTGCTTGATAAAGGGTCTCAAATAATTGTATCAGCTGATAGAGCACCAAATAAATTATCAAGAATTCAAGAAAGAATTAAATCAAGATTTTCTGGTGGATTAGTTGTTGATATACAAAAACCTGATCTTGATTTAAGAAAAAAAATAGTTGAACAAAAAACTGAGGAATTAAATGCTTTGTATTCAGAACAATTACAAGTTTCTAGAGAAATTCAAGATTTTATAAGCAATGAAATAACTGGAAGTGTAAGAGAGTTAGTTGGTGCAATAAACAGAGTTGTTTCATTTTCAAGAATTTATAATAAAACCCCAAATCTTCCTGAAATAAAAGTAGTTCTAAAGGATTTACTAAATTTAGCAGAAAATAAGGTCACAATAGATTTAATCCAGACAATTGTTTGTAAGTTCTTTAAAATTAGCAAAAATGAAATGTTGTCATCTAGAAGATCAAGATACTTAGTAAGACCTAGGCAAACAGCAATATATTTAACTAAAATTTTGACTTCTAAATCACTACCTGAAATCGGAAGAGAATTTTCTAATAGAGACCATACAACGATAATTCATTCAGTAAAAACTATTGAAAAGATAAAAGAAAAAGATCCTGAAATGATTGATAATATAAATAAATTAAAAAACCAGATTTTATATAATAATAAAGAAAATGAAATTTAACGTTAATCAACAGGACCTTCAGCAAGCATTAAGTTATTGCCAAGGTGTTATTGAGAAAAGAAGTACGCTACCAATACTTTCTAATATTTTGTTAGATGTAAATAATTCAAAACTTACTATCACTGCGACTGATCTAGATTTAATATTCATACATCAACTTAATAATGTAGAAATTTTAGAGGAGGGTAAAACAACTACAACTTCTTCAATAATGTATGATATTATCAGAAAGTTTAACTCAGGAAAAAAAATAAATCTTTTTCTTACAGATATTAGTAAATTACAAGTAGAGTCTGAAAAATCAATTTTTAATTTAAATTGTATAAGTGCTACAGAGTTTCCATTAACAGATGAAAATTTTAATCAAAATGAATTTATAATTAAATCAAAACAACTTCTAAAATTATTAAATAAGTGTAAATTTTCAGTTTCTAATGATGAAACAAGACATTATCTAAGTGGTATTTATTTTCATCAAACAGAAGTTGAGGATAAAAATTATTTAACTGCGGTTGCAACTGATAGTCATAGAATGTCTATTTCAAAAATTAGATTAGAGAAAAAAATTGATTTTGATCCAATAATTTTGCCAAAAAAAACAATTTTTCAACTTTGTTCTTTATTAGATAGCTATGATGGAGATGTAAAAGTTTCAAATGTAAAATCAAAAATTAAATTTGAATTAAATAATAGTATTTTAATTTCAAAACTTATTGATGGAAAATTTCCAAATTACATTCAAGTTATCCCTAAAAATAATCAAAAAAAATTAGATATAGATTTAAAATTATTTTTAAATTCTGTTGATAGAGTAGCTTCAGTTTCATTAGATAAAAAAGATGGTGTGAAATTTAATTTATCTAAAGATACTCTAGATCTGTCAGTAAATAATACTAACAGTGGAGATGGTAAAGAAACTTTAAGTGTTAAGTTTGACCATGATTTAGAGATAAGTTTTAACTCTAGATATTTGATAGATGTTGCCTCACAATTAGATGGAGACAGAGTTGAAATTTTCCTAAATGATACTGGTTCACCGGCATTAATAAAAGATCCAGGTGATTTTGATAGTATTTTTGTTGTTATGCCTATGAAGGGTTAATTAATTAAGTCTAACTCTGAATAAATATTTTTTTCAAGAATCTGAATAAAATTTTCTTTTGTTAACCCAGAAGGAATTGGTTTTAGAATAGAGATTGTAATCGTTTTATTAGACTTCTTTTCTCCTTTTTTAGGCCACACATATCCAGAATTAATTGCAACTGGCTGACAATTAACATTTAGTTCTTCATAAATTCTAGAAGCACCTTTTTTAAAAGGTGGTCTTTCATTTGGAAGAACCCTAGTTCCTTGAGGAAAAATAATTAAAGGTCTATTAGAAGTAGCCAGCATTTTTGAAATATCATCAAAAAAACTCAAGTTATCTTTTGTAACTTTATTTCTTTTTATCGAAATTGATCCTATTTTTTTTAAGTACCAACCAAATATTGGAATTAACAATAATTCTTTTTTTAGAATAAATACAGGTGAGTTAAAGATTGTTTGTAAATAAAAAGTTTCAAACATTGATTGATGAGATGCTGCTATAAAAAATTTTTCATGATTAATAATATTTTCCCTTCCTTTGATGGAGATTTTTACCGAAAGAACAAACCTTAAACAAAAACTAGCCCAATGACCCATTAATTTACCTCCTAATAAAACAATCTTTTTAGGCAAAAAAAATGATGGTAAAAAAATTATCGAAATAAAAATAATTCCACTGAAAAATAATATTGAAAATAAAAAGTTTCTTATCATTTTTATCAAAAGCTAAATTATATCTTTATGCTTTTGTCTTTTTCTTATTACTTTAATTTTTGATCCTTTTATTAATAATTCTACTGGTTTAGGTCTTAAATTATAGTTTGAGCTAAGTGACATTCCATAAGCTCCTACATCACATATTGCTATTAAATCTTTTTCTTTCAACTCTTGGAACATTTTTAATGTAATAAATTTATCTGTGGTTTCACAAATAGGACCTACAAATTCATATGGTTTTTTTGATTTTTTGTTAGATTTTGTAACAGGTAAGGTTTTATGAAACGCACCATACAAAGCAGGTCTCATTAAATCATTCATTGCGGCATCTAAAATGATAAATTTTTTACTTCCGCTATCTTTTATATAGATTATTTTTGATACTAATGTACCGGTATTGCCAATAATTGATCTACCTGGCTCGAATATAATTTTAACTTTGTGTTTTTTTAAAAATTTAAGTATGGCCGTGTTATATTTTTTATAATTTAGTTTTTTATTTTTATCATCGTAAGTAATGCCCATACCTCCACCTAAATCTATAAATTCAAATTTATGATTTGTTTTATTGAGAATTTGACTGACCGCTTTAAGCATTCTTTCATAAGGTCCGTGGTCTAAAATTTGACTACCTATGTGAACGCTCAGACATTTTAGGTTAATATTTTTTGAATTCTTACAATATTTTATAATTTCATAGAATGTATTTTTGTTTACACCAAATTTATTTTCTTTTTTTCCTGTAGATATTTGACTTAATGTTTTTGCATCTGTGTTCGGGTTTAGTCTTACACCAATTTTTATTATTTTATTTTTTAATTTTGCTATTCGGTTTATTTCTTTTATTTCACTTAAAGACTCTGCGTTAATAAGTAAAATTTTTTTATCAATAGCAAAGCTGATTTCACTTGTTGTTTTACCAACACCAGAAAATACTATTTTGCTTGGATTAATTCCTGCTTTTAATGCCATCATTAGTTCTCCTATTGAAACAACATCAGCACCTAATCCAAACTTTTTAATTTCTCGAATTATATTAACATTTGTGTTGGATTTGACTGCAAAGCAGATAAGTGGTGAAAAAGATCTGAAGCTTTTTTTAAAATTATTAATATTTTCATTTAATTTAGAATAGGAATAAGAATAAAATGGAGTTCCAAATTTATTTGCAATTTTTTGGAGACTAACTTTTTCTATTGTTAATTTTTTATTTATGTATTTCATTAAGCCAAGTTAATTAAAACTTCTTTTATTTCTGCTTTTTTATCTGGATCTACGTATTTAGGATCACCTTTCTTTCCACAAGAAATAACTGCACAAAATAACAATATAATTATAGTAAATTTCTTAATCATTGTTCTTTTTTATATTTCATTATCATTTTTTTAATATTATCAAAAGAAGTTCCACCATAAGATTTTTTCGAATTAATTGAATTTTTTAAATTAAATACTTTTAATACGTCATCTTTAAGTTTAGGTTCAATTTTTCTTAATTCCTCTAAAGTCAACTCATTTAATTTTTTTTTTCTTTTTTCAGCAAAATTAACTACAGCAGCAGTTTTTTGATATGCCTTTCTAAAAGACATTGAGTGATTTTTTACAAGATAGTCAGCTAAATCAGTTGCTGTAGTGTATCCAGAATTAGCAAGTTCTAACATTTTACTCTTATTTGGATTACAATTTTTTAGTATTTCATCAAAAATTTTTAAACAATTATTTAAATTGTCATTAGATTTAAAAACAATCTCTTTATCATCTTGTAAATCTTTAAAATAAGACAATGGCAAGCCTTTTAAAATTGTTAGCATCGATAACAAATTTCCATAAGCGCTTCCTGATTTACCACGCAAGTATTCTAGAAGATCAGGGTTTTTCTTTTGAGGCATTATAGATGATCCGGTCACAACTTTATCAGACAAATTAATTAAGTTAAAACCATCAGAATTCCAAATAATTAAATCTTCAGCGATTCTAGAAATATGCATAGCACACACAGATGAAGCGTATAAAAAATCCAATACAAAATCTCTATCCGAAACTGTATCAATAGAATTATTTGTGGGTATTTTAAAACCAAGTTTTCTAGTTGTATAATTTCTATCTATATTAAATGATGTTCCTGCTAATGCCGCAACACCCAACGGATTTTCATTTAAACTGTTTAAATTATTTGAAAATCTTTTTTTATCTCTATTAAACATTTCTACATAAGACATTAAATAATGTGCAAAAGATATAGCTTGAGCATTTTTAAGATGTGTAAATCCAGGCATAATAGTCTCAATATTTTTTTCAGCTAATTTGATTGTGCTCTTAATAACTTTATTAATATTATTATTTATTTCGTTAGTTGAATTTTTAATCCAAATTTTAAAATCAGTAATTACTTGATCATTTCTTGATCTTCCAGTGTGAACATAGCCAGCTTCTTCACCTATAATTTGAAAAAGTCTCTTTTCTA
>CACJIJ010000010.1 GCA_902593445.1 uncultured Pelagibacteraceae bacterium | reverse complement strand
TTATTATTGCATTAAGTTTAAATGCAGTTGCTAGAAAAATTAGAGGACCTTTAATCTTTGGTACAATTTTACCAATGATTGTTACACCATTGGTTGGATCATTGGTATTATTTTGGATGATAGACTCACAAGGGATAATTGGAGCAAATATTCAAAATTTAATGAATGATCCATATTTATCACTTAAATCCTCGAAAACATTAACTTGGATTACAATTATTATTTATGGGATTTGGCATCACTCCCCTTTTGCTTTTGTGGTTTTTTATGCAGCACTTCAAACAGTCCCTCAAGAACCAATTGAAGCTGCAATTATAGATGGAGCATCAAGAATTCAAAGAATTAAACATATAGTTTTACCGCATATTTATCCTGTAGTTACATTTGTTGCTTTGATTTCTTTAATGGATAACTTTAGAGTATTTGAACCCATTATAGGGTTTAGTGCTGAAGGAAGTGCACAATCTTTATCTTGGTTAATCTATGACAATTTAGTTAACGAGGAAGTAATATTGTTTGGTTCTGCTGCAGCTACTTCAATGATGACTATTATTGGTATAGCTATTCTGCTAGCACCAGTATTAATTAGAACTTGGAAAGAATTTAAAACAGCGAGATAATTATGGATTATGGACTAGATACAAAATCAACTCGTTTAAAAACTTTTAATACTATTTTTATTATCACTTGGTTGTTAATTGCTTGCTTCCCTTTTATTTGGACTTTTTGGGGTTCATTTAAAGTAAGAGCCGATTTCTTTTCTAGATCTGACTGGTGGTATGCAATATCAGCGTTTAATACACTAATTGAAACAGGCGGAAAATTTACAACTAATGCTTATACACAAGCTTGGACTGAAGGTGAATTTTGGAAAGCATCAAAAAATACAATTATAGTTACAGTATTTGTTGTAAGTATTTCTTTGTTTTTAGGAACTTTAGGAGCATATGCTCTTTCAAGATCAACTGAGAAATATGCTTTTTGGATTTTAATGGCAGCTTTAATTTTTAGAGCTATGCCACATATAACTTTAGTATCAGGATATCTTTTTCCTTTCTTTGAATTACAAATTTGGGGAATTCTTCCAACTACAATTGTTGTTTTAGTTGCTATAAATCAACCCTTCACACTATGGTTACTCTATTCCTTTTTTAAAACAGTTCCTAAAGAACTTGATGAAAGTGCTTTAATAGATGGTTGTTCTTATTTTCAAGCTTTTAGGCATATTATTATGCCCGTGATGTGGCCTGGAGTAATTACAGCAGGATTATTTAGCTTGATGTTAGCTTATAATGATTTTACCGTAACAGCACTACTTCTAAATCAAGAAAATCATACTATGGTTCCAAAAATACAAAGTTATTTAGGTACTAATCAACATGAAGGAAATTTAATGTGGGCAGTTTCTGCAGTTGTATCTGCTACTGCACCTTTATTTATGCTTGTTATGTTTTTCCAAAGACAGGTCATAAGTGGTTTAACGGCTGGAGCTGTAAAAGGTTGAAATATTATAAAGCATTACTTTTTGGATCTATTGGATCTATTGTTGAAACCTCAGAAATTCAAAGAAAGTCATTTAATAAAGCATTCAAACAATATGGGCTTGATTGGAATTGGACCAAACGCAAGTATTTAAGTTTATTAAATAAATCTGGTGGCAAAGATAGAATATCAAAATATGCCAAAATGAAAAAAATTAAAGTAAACTCAGTATATTTAAGAAATTTAAAAACGAAAATCTTTAATAATTATCTTAAAAAAAATCAGCTTAAATTAAGGTCAGGTGTTAAAAATTTAATTTCTTTATGTAAAAAAGAAAATATTAAAATTGCATTTGTTTCATCTACATCTTCAAACAATATAAATGCAATCTTATACTCTTTAAGAAATTCAATTAATAAAAGAGATTTTAACTTTATAGGGAATGCGAAATTAGTAAAAAAATTCAAACCTAACCCCGATATATACTTATTAGCGCTTAAAAAACTTAAGCTTAAACCTAATGATTGTGTAGCAATTGAGGATTCTCAAGAAAGTTTAAATTCAGCTAAGCGAGCTAAAATAAAATGTATAATTTTTCCTGGAAAATTTCATTCTTCAAAAAAATTTATTGGAGCTTATAAAAAAGTTTATAGGCTTAATAAAAATATTATTTTGAGATAAATTCTTTTACTAAATTATTAAATTGATCAGGCTGTTCTAAGTGAACATTATGAGCACAATCTTTAAATATTTCTAAACGGCTATTTTTAATATTTTTATTTAAAGTATCAACTTGATCAAAATTATATGAAGTATCTTTATCACCCCATATTATTAGAGTTTCACAATTTATATTTTTTAAATTTTCTTTACCTCTCCAATTTTTCATTGCTAGTAATGCGTTATCAGCAGTTTCTAATGAAACATTTTTAACAGCATTTTCACAAAGAAAATAATTTTTGTCCTTATCACCTTTTACAAACCACTTAGGAGGTACTCTAGAAAAAGAGAGTTGTGCACCTTCTTTCTTAAGTTTTTCTCTTGTTTCATCCATGGTCTCAAATCTTCCTGGGATATCTCCAATAGATCCTGTTGCAAAACAAATTAATTTATTAACTCTATCCCCAATCAATTTTGTAATTTCTTGAACAATCATTCCTCCCATTGAATGACCAATTAAATTGAATTTATCTATCTTTTTTTGATCTAACACATTTATAATTTCTTTAGCCATTTTATTAATAGAATCTAAAGATTTTACATTATGACTTTCTCCAAATCCTGGGAGAGCTGGGGTAATCACGCGATAATCTTGTGAAAAAAATTCTTTTTGAAAAGTCCACATTTCAGATGAACCCAGATAACCATGAACTAAAACAAAAGGAAACCCTTCACCTAAATCATCTACGTAAATATCGCTCATAATATTTCCTTAATAATGAATAAAATTAAAATAGACATAAAACATATAATAAAAATATTAATTACTTTCCAAATTTTTTTATTATTAGCATACTTTGATAAATAATTAGATAAATACCCCAAAGTAAAAAAAAACAAAAATGAAGCAATAGCCGCACCGATACCAAAAAATATTTTCTGATTTAACAGATAATTTTTAGAAAAATTTCCTAGAAAAAAAACAGTATCTGAATAGACATGCGGATTTAGGTAAGTAAATCCAAGAGTTTTTATAAATATATTTATTTTTGAAATATTTGTTAGATCATTACTAAAATTTATATCTGAATAATGAGTTTTTATTTTTGAGTAAATGAAGTGCAATAAAAATAATATAAGAAGTATGTTTAATATTAATTCAACTGTTTGATTAAAAAGTTGATTAAAATAATGAAAAAGAAAGATACCTAAAAATATTAAAATTAAGTCAGATATTGAACATATTAAACAAACAAGAAATACATGTTGTTTTTTTAAACCTTGTTCAATTACAAAAATATTTTGAGCACCAATAGCTAAAATTAAACTTAACCCTGTAAAAAATCCTAATAAAGCATATTCCATTAAGACAAATTAAACTCTTTTCTTACCCTGAACAACTCTATCAAGAATTAACGCAACAAATAAAATTGCAACACCTGCTAAAATTCCTTGTCCAACATTAGCATATTGAAGCGCTTCTAAAACATCTTGTCCTAATCCTTTTGCACCGATTAGAGATGCAACTACTACCATTGCTAAACTTAACATTACTGTTTGGTTTACACCTGCCAATATAGACGGTGTTGCTAATGGTAAATCTACTTTTCTTAATAGATACCATTTAGATGCACCATAAGCTATCGCAGCTTCTCTAATTGTTTCTGGCACACCTCTTAATCCAAGAACTGTTAATCTAACAACAGGAGTTCCTCCAAAAATCATTGTAATAATTACTGCAGCAACTTTTCCTGTTCCAAAGAATGCAATAACTGGAATCATAAATACAAAAGCTGGCATAGTTTGCATGAAATCCATTATTGGTCTTATCATTGAATAAAACCTTTGACGTCTTGCACAGAAAATTCCAAGTGGAATTCCAATTACAATACTTAGTACAGCAGCTGTTCCTAGAAGAGCTAAAGTAGTCATTGCTTTTACCCAAAAGCCTAAAAATCCCATGTAACATAAAAATCCTGCTGAATAAATTGCAGCTCTTGGGCCTGCAGCTAAACCTGTTAAAGTTACTATAGTTGTAATGATCACTATCCATGGAGTTTTTACAAATAGTAATTCTAAGAAATCTAGCACTGATCTAATACCAATTGTGATTGCTGTAAATAATGCATCTCCTTTTAAAACTGCGTAATCAAAGATAGTTTCCACCCATTTAATTGAGGTTAATCTTATGTCTGGATGAGTTGGAAAATCATCCATTATAGTAATAACGCCAGGAAAACTATAATGCACTACAGAGAAAAACATAATCACTGCTGCAAAAATTGTACTTGAGATAAAGTTCATGGTTTGCATTCCTGGTCTTATTGTTCTGTCTGATAACCATTCTGAATATCTTTTTTCTAAAATAGAATTAGCTAAAATCCCTTGAATTATTTTAATTGAAATTAATAAAGCAATACCAAAAATTGTAATCCAAATTGCAGATGCTTCAATTCTTGCAACTTCATCAATATATCCCTGCATTGCATCTTCTAAGGATTTAATGTTGCGCTTATAAACATCAACTTTATCTGGGTTATTTGTAATTGCTGCTTCTAACTGTTTGTTTCTAAATGCAATTGTAGATTCAACCTGTTTTATTTTCTCAACAGCATCTTTAGTAATATTTCCAAATAAACCTCTTATAATTTGTACAACTGAAAATGTTTCAATTATCAAAAAAGCTAATGCCCAGTTCCATATATTTCTCATTCCAAACCAAATTGGACCTAGAATTCCTGCATATAAGTTAAATGAAAAAGAGAATGAAGGTTTACTTCCAATTTTTTGAAACTCTTTGATGTAATATGCTGGATTTGATTTAACAAAGTCAGTTATTAACTCAGATCTAGTAGGGTTATTAATTTGTTTATTCTCCATCACCACCCTCTATTACAGCTTTTAAAAGGTCTGATTGTGTAATAACTCCAATATTTTTTTGCTCATTATTTTTAACAACTAATGGCCTATCTTTCGATTTTGAAACTTCAATTAATTTACTTAACAATTCATGCTCATCTACACTTTGTAAATTTTCTTCTAATTTTCCATTTAAATTTTGATAACTTTCAACTGTTTGCATAATTGTTTTTGCCTGAACAACTTTAAGTCTAGAAATTCCTTTAACAAAGTCTGCAACATATTCGTCAGCTGGATTAACTACGATTTCTTCAGGGGTACCAATTTGAATTACCTTTCCGTCTCTCATAATAGCAATTCTATGCCCTACTCTTACTGCCTCATCTAAATCGTGAGTTATAAAAACTGTTGTCTTTTTCATCTGTTTTGAAAGTTTGATAAATTCTGATTGAAGCTGTCTTCTAATTAGTGGGTCTAATGCACTAAAGGGTTCGTCCATTAAAAGGAATTCTGGGTCTGCAGCTAATGCTCTTGCAAGTCCTACTCTTTGCTGCATACCTCCAGACAATTCATGAGCAAATTTGTTACCCCAACCTTGTAATTCAACTATTTCTAAAATTTTATTTGCTGCATCTAAACGATCATTCTTACTTACACCTCTAATTTCAAGGGGCATTGCAATATTATCTACAACCGATCTATGAGGCATTAGAGCAAAGTTTTGAAAAACCATACCTATTTTTTTATTTCTTAGTTCCTGTAAATGATCACGATCAAGCTGCATTACATCTTGCCCGTTGATTAAAATCTTTCCTGAAGTTGGTTCTAAAAGTCTGTTTATGTGTCTAACTAGTGTAGATTTTCCACTACCAGATAAACCCATCACACAAAATATTTCACCTTGATTAACATCAAATGAAACATCAGAAACACCAATCACTGAGTTATATTCTTCTAAAGCTTCTGTTTTTGAAATTCCTTTATTTTGGATTGCATCCAATGCTTCGGGTGAAGTATTGCCAAATACTTTCCAAACATTTTCAATTTTTATAGCTGAACTCGATGAATCCATATTCGTTTTTTATTATAGGAAAATATACTCGGCAATCTTAAATTACCGAGTATAAAATTTAATTTAGATTATAATCCTAACCAACCGTCTACAGTTGATTTATTAGCTTCCATCCAAGCTCTAGCAACAGCAGCTGGATCTTTCTTCTCAACTGAAACTGCATAAGCCATTGCAGAAACATCATCAGCTGTTAATTGAAAATTCTTGAAGAATTCTACAATCGCTGGTGATTGACTCTCTAAAGAAGTAGCCCAACCGATTTGGATTTGCTTAAGCGCATCTTTAGATGCAACATAAGATTTCTTATACCAGTCAGCATCTGCTTTAGGTTGAATCATTTTATATTTTGCAGGATCATATTTTGGTTCTGTTAACATCACTACGTCAGCCATTCCCCAAATTGCATGAGGTTTGTAACAATAGAATGCATAACCTTCACCTTTTTTGATTGAGTCTAGTACTCTTGCATTTTTAACTGCTTCAGCAGCTCTAACTGCTTCGATACCAGCATCATATAAACCATAGTCTCTTAATTTAACTTGGTTTACATTTGCAGAAGCCCAACCATCAGCACCAATCCAAAACTCACCTTTTCCATTGCCGTCGCTATCCATAGCTTTAACAACTTCAGGTCTTGCTAAGTCTTCAATTGCTGTAATGTTCATTTTTTTAGCAAACTGTTGTGAAACACAATAACCTTGGTTTCCTTCATAAGGTTTGCTACTTAATTTCAAAGTTCCTTTTGGAACTAAATCATTTGTGTAAGCTTCTTGGTTTGGTAACCAAATGTCAGGATGTACATCAATTTCACCTTTTCCTCTATCAATCGCTGCATAAATTGCAGTATTGTTTCCTGGAACAAGCTCAGCTTCTCCACCCATTTTGTCTGTAACAACTGCAGCTAATAAGTTTGCAATAGCTGTGGCACCTGTCCATCCTGGATCTCCAATTTTAACTTTTTCTGCTTGTGCAGAAAAGATTGATAAAACCGAGATTAATCCAGCTACTAGTGTAGTTTTAATTATTCGCATATTATCTCCTTTTAAATTTAAAAATTAAGCTTAACGCGAATTGAGATAATGAGTCAAAGAAAATTGAGGTCTATATATTGTGGTGTATATTAGAATTATTATAAAGAACTAATCTGGATTTGAAGTAAGAGTTTTTATTTCTAAAATATTTTCATTAGGGTCTTTTACAAAAAAAGTCTCCTGCTCATACTTAGTTCCTTTAAATCTTAGATAAGGCTCATCATAATATTTAGTACCACTATCTTTTAATCTTTGCTTAAGAGCATCAAAATCTTTTCTAGATAAATGAACTCCAAAATGTGGAACTGATACATTACCCATATCCACATCATGTCTTTCATTGTCTAGCTTGTGTTCGCTTTTATGAAGAGTAAGTTCATTGCCCCAAAAATCAACGTCAGCCCATTCTTGCGCAGAATTATCTAATCTACATCCTAAAGTTTCGCTATAAAATTTCTTTGCTACTTCTAAATCTCCACAAGGTATTGCTAAATGAAAACAATTAGTATTTTTGTACATAATAAGACCTTTAATATAATAAATTAATCACTATATAAAGCCTGTTTTTAACACAAAATCAAAAAAAAATAATAATGAGCAATTTTTTACAATCAATAATTGATAGAGATCCTGCTGCAAGGTCTAAGTTAAGTTTAATATTAACTTATCCTGGTGTCAAAGCTGTTTTTTTTCATCGAATAGCAAATTTTTTTAGTACTGCAAAATTCCATTTGATTGCAAGAATCATTTCTCAATTTTCAAGATTTTTAACTGGAATAGAAATTCATCCTAACGCAAAAATTGGGAAAAATTTATTTATAGATCATGGAATGGGTGTTGTGATTGGTGAAACTTCGGACATTGGGGACAATGTTACAATCTATCATATGGTTACATTGGGTGGAATTTCTCCAAGTATAAATTCAAATGACCAACGAAATATGAAAAGACATCCGACTATTAAAGAGAATGTAGTTATTGGTTCGGGTGCACAAGTGTTAGGACCTGTAGTAGTTGGTAGAGGTGCTAGAATTGGAGCTAATGCAGTTATAACTAAAGACGTTTCAGAAAATGCTGTGATGGTTGGAATTCCAGCAAGAAGTGTTGGTATTGCTGATAGTGAATTTAAACCTTATGGAATTACACCTGACAGTGATAAAAAATCAGATAATGAATAACACACAAAACGATTTTATTTCAGGAATAGGAAACACCCCATTAATTAAATTAAGAGCAGCATCAGAAATTACTGGATGCAATATTTATGGAAAAGCAGAATTTTTAAACCCAGGAGGATCTGTGAAAGATAGAGCTGCACTTGCTTTAATTAAAGACGCTCAAGAAAAAAAATTAATTGCTAAAGGTGGAACGGTTGTTGAAGGAACAGCAGGTAACACTGGAATTGGTTTAGGTCTTTTGGGAAATTCTTTAGGTTATAAAACAATCATTGTAATGAATGATAATCAAACCCAAGAGAAAAAAGATCTACTTAGAAATCTTGGAGCAGAATTAAGATTAGTGCCACCTAAACCTTACAAAGATGATAACAATTTTGTTAAAGTAGCAGCAAGACTTGCAGATGAATTAAGACCAACAAACAATAACGGTGTGATTTGGGCTAACCAGTTTGACAATACCGCAAATGCCAAAGGTCATTATGAAGGCACAGGTCAAGAAATCTGGGAACAAACTGAAGGTAAAGTTGATGGTTTTGTTTGTTCATCGGGAACTGGAGGAACTATTTCTGGTGTAAGTAATGCTCTAAAAGAAAAAAACAAAAATATAAAAATTTATTTATCAGATCCAAAAGGCTCGGCTCTATATAATTATATTAAAAATGGTGAACTCAAGTCAGAAGGTGGGTCAATTACTGAGGGAATTGGGTCAAGCAGAGTAACAGCTAACTTTGGTGAGGCTAAGATTGACGATGCTTATTCAATTGATGATCACGAAGCTTTACCTATACTTTATGATTTAATTCAAAATGAAGGTCTAAGCTTGGGTACTAGTTGTGGAATAAATATTGCAGGAGCAATTAGAATGGGAAAAGAGTTAGGGCCAGGAAAAACTATTGTAACAATTCTTTGTGATAGAAGTGACAAATACGCAACTAAAATGTTTAATAAAAAATTTTTAGAAGAAAAAGGTTTGCCGATACCTAATTGGTTTTAAATATAAATTTTATCAGCTAATCCGTAAGTAAGAATAGCACTTAAAATCGTAAGTACTCCAGCAGCTATTACACCTTCACTGTTAGTCTTTTCAGTGTGTCCAAGTTTATTTATGTAAATGGTATAAATACCAAATATTAAGTACATTAAATTTTGAACAAATACTAAATTAAAGAACGCCCAAGTTCCATTTACTCCACCATCTCTAACAAACATAATATAAAGAGCCATTAAGAAAGACCCAACAAAAGGAGCCCCAAAAAATCTTGTAATTACAGCTGCCGAATGATCGATGTTATATTGATCCATGAAACTCTTTGTTCCAACTATAGCTCTAAAAGCATAAACAGCGTAAACAAGGAAATGAACAATAAAAATTATTAGATAAACAATTCCATTAAATTTTTCGATCATAGATAATTACTATCAAATATTTAAATTAAATAAAACAGCATAATCAACATTTTTTATGCTCTGAAATTGCATAACTGTCGCGCGCTATAAACACGAGTGACTCCTTCACAATAATGTAACAGTGTATAGTTAAATTAAACAACTTAAGGGAGGTAAAATGAAGAAAATTTTATTTTTAATAATTTTTTTAACATTCTCAAATTACTCATTAGCAGAATCAGGAAAATTTAATGCTGCTGGAGCAGGATCATGGTCATTAAATGCGATGGATGCTGGAAATGGAAATATGAGTATTACTTACGATGGTAATGCTGGACTAATGGATAAAGAACCTGGAAGTATTTTTGATAAATCTACTATGCATTGTATTGGTGGACTAACATTGGTATCTGGAAAGTTTGATGATGAAACAGGTATGTGTACATTTTATTTAATGGATGGAGAAAAAGTTTACATGAATTACAAAGGCAAAGGAACTGGTGGCCAAGGTGGAACTGGTACTTTTATTATTATTGGTGGAACTGGAAAATATGAAAATATTTCTGGAAGCGGTTTCTCAAGTAGACAAAATATAAGAGGTAAGGCTGGTATGGCTCACTCAATGAATCAAATGAGTGGGGAGTACACTTATTAAAAAGGATAATAAAATAAAAAAAGGAGTTAAAAATGAAAGATATATTGGTAGTAGGAAAGTTAAAAGAAGGAGCATTTGAAAAGTTTATGGGCTTTATGCAATCAGATGAAGGTATGGCTGAAAGAAAAAAAGTTGCAGATGTTACAAAAACAATAGCTAGTGTTTCACCTGATAAATCAACAGTAATGTTTAAAATAGTTGTTCATGACATGGCAGCACTTCATTCATTTATGGATGGATCAAATCCAGTTTCAAAACCTGTATTTGATGAAGTAATGACTGGTTATGAAATTTACGAGTTAGCTAAAATATAGTAGAAGACTGAGGCTACACATACTGACTAATCTCTGATAGTCTTGGTAACTAAATTATTGATAACAAGGAGGAAAAATGGCTGGAATAGAAGTTAAAAGTTTTGATAAAGCAGATGAAGTAAATGATAATTTTAATAATGCTAAAATTGAAGCGGTCAAAGTTGGAAATCAAAGATTGATGAAACTTACTCTGCAACCTGGTTGGCAATGGTCAAAAGATATAAAGCCATCAGTTGGTGGCGACAGCTGTCAAGCTACACATCTTGGTATAATTATCTCAGGTGCTGTTTGTGCAAAACATAATGATGGAACTGAACTAACTTACAAAGCTGGTGATGCATATTCAATACAACCAGGTCATGATGGATGGGTTGTTGGAGATAAACCAGCAGTAGTATATGAATTTCATGGAATGTGGGGTGAATAATGTCTAAATTTTATGTAATTGGAAAAGCAAGTCCTGAGTTATTAAAAAAAATGCATGCTGACCCTGCTGCAGATAGAGGTGCGGTGATGAAATCCATGTGTGATAGCTTAGGAGTTAAAGCAATAAGTTATGAATGGTTAAGAGGACGTTTTGATGTTCTTTTTTGTGTTGAAGGAGATTACGAAAGTATTCTTGCAATGAAAGTAACAGTTCTAAACAGTGGAATGATGTCAGATCTAATGGTGCATGAAGTGTTTGATTATAATAGTGCATTTAAAAAAGCTTCAGATGCATCTAAAAGTTACAAGAAGCCAGGTGAATAATGTCTGCTGGTTATGCAATATTTAATATAAATGTTACTAATCCAGAAAATTATAAACATTATATTGAACAAGTGAGTTCTGTAGCTGAAAAGTTTGGAGCTGAATATATTGTAAGAGGAGGCGAAAATCAGGTTATAGAAGGAACTTGGCAACATCCAAGAACTGTAGTTATGAAATTTCCCTCATATGAAAAAGCTTTAGAATGGTATAACTCAGAAGAATACAAACCAATCAAACAAATTCGATTAGATAATGCCGAAACTAATGGGATAATAATAAAAGGAGCATAAATATGTCAATATTAGAAAAGTATAGTGCTGCATTAAAAAATAAAGACGAAGCAGTAATGAATGAGCTTTTGCATGATGATTTTAAATTCACAATGCATAAATCGGGAAATATTTTAACTAAAGGTGATGTTGTCAAATGGGCAATGAGCGGTGACATTAATCAAGATAAGGCAAGAATTGTGTATGAAAATGATGAAGTTGGAATTCACCATGCATTTGTAACATTCAATGATGGAAATGTTGAGGCTGTAATGGCAGTTTATAAATATGACAATGGAAAAATTGTCAGTTTAGAAACTGGCGCTACTCCAATGCCAAAATAATTATATATATTTGGCAAGATTTCATTTAAGATTATTAAATGAGTCTTGCCACTTCTTATTTATTCCTGGGTATCGCTGTTTTCTTAGGAGTTACCTCAAATAGTTTTGCAAAAAGTGCTGAAGGCTTTACCCTTCTTTTTCCAAGTATAATTACCGCAATCACAATTGTACTATGTATGTATGCTCTTTCATTAGTAATGAAAAATATTCCAATGGGAATTACTTATGCTTCCTTTGCAGGTTTAACGATTATAGCAACTGTAGTGGTTGGAGTAATTAGATTTAATCAAGTACCTAATTTATATTCATTAATTGGTTTAGCTTTTATTATTGTTGGTGTTTTAATGGTCAACCTGTTAGGTAATAATTAATTATGATTAACAAAAAATATGCTCAACCCTTATTTATGATTTTAATGTCTTTGGGTATGAGCGTTATTATGAGTGGTGTTGTTGTAGCTGTTAATACGGGTGTTTCGGATGGTTTCTTTTTTAGATGGGGGTATTCTATAATGTTTGCATATCCTATTGCATTAATCGCGGCTTTTACTTTAGCTCCTTTAATGAGACCATTAGTTAATAAAATTGCGTCAAAAGAATAATTATGAAACCATTATTAGGATATTTATTTTTAGCTAATGGAATTATTTTTGGTATTGCGTCAAATAGTTTTGCTAAAATTTCTGAGGGATTTACTAAATTAACGCCATCTGTTTTATGTATTCTATTTATGTGTATTACGATGTTTTCTATTGCAAAAGCAATGTCAACTCTTCCAGTTGGATTTGCCTACTCAACTTACAGTGGTTTGACAGTTACGGGTGTTGTCCTTTTTGCTGTTTTAAAATTTAACCAAGTACCAAATATTTATGGAACTATTGGAATAATTTTAATTATAATTGGTGTAGTGATGGTTAATTACCTTGGTCGACTAAACTGATATTTTTTTAAAATTTCAGGAAGCTCATGATTACCGTCCTCATTTAATGGTAACTCATATTCATCAACAACCGTTCCAGTATCCAAAGGTGAGTATAAATGAGGATACATATCTCCATTAGATGCTTGTTCCCATAATAAATGTTCAAGCTTAAAAGCATTTACTCTTAATAAAACTAAATTTTCCTTTTTGGGGTAATGTTTGTTTAAAGTTTCCTTTACCTGATCCTCCTCTGAAAAATGAATATATCCATCTTTAAGATCTTTTTCTGATCCACCATATGTCCCCGATTGTTTAGCTTTTTGCCATTCATCTTTATCAATAACTTTAAAAATAAATTCTAAATTCATTTTACCAAGAAGAATTTGGACCTTTTAAGAATTCTATTTCATCTTCAGTAGATTCTCTTCCTAAAATTTCATTTCTATGAGGATATCTATGAAATTGTCTTATTACTTTTGTATGATCTTGCCAAAATTTTTTTATTTCATTGTAACCTTCGTGCTCTCTTAAATATTTATTTAACAAGTAATAAGCCATTTCATGATCACTTATTTCCTCACTATGAATTAATGGTAGTAACATAAATAATCTCTGATTAACGTTCATAGCTTCTAAATAACCTGAATAAACTGCATCATTTACAATCAATCTAGTTTTTTGATCTTGAGCAAAAGATTTTTTATCATTTCTAAACATATTTCTAGAAAATTGATCAAATAAAATAACTAACGCTAGACAACTCATAGGGTTATCTTGCCAATCATCATATTCATTTTGACAAGCAAGTTCATAATCTTTTAAAAAATTAACTTTAATTTTTTGATCAAACTTTTCATCTTTTTTAAAACGCATCTCAGAAGGAGTTTCTTTAAACCAGAAATCTAAAATTACTTGTGCTCTTTCAGATATCATTCAGCTAATGGTTTTAATAATTTTAGAATCTTTTTATGATTACTTATATTATTTGAGACAATAATATTTCCCCCAACAACAGGATTTTTATTTCCCCATGTCGTCACTATTGCACCACTTGCTCTCACTATTGGCATAATTGGATGAATATCCCAAATTTTATTTGCACATTGTGAAACCATTTCAAGTCTTCCTTCTGCTAATTGGCAATATGTCAATGCATCAAAACAAGGAAATTGCATTCGTTTAATAAATTTTTTAATTTTTGATTGTTGCTTCAAAGTTAATTGATTGTGAAAAGCAGCAGCTAATTTTGCATTAGCAAAATTTAATTTACTATTAACTTTAAGTTTTCTTTTTTTATTATTTTCAAAGACATATGCCGTATTTTTATTTACATTTAAATAATATTTTCTCATTTTAGGAAAATTTGCTAATCCTAAAACCGGCTCTCCATTGTAATTTAGCGAAATTAAATTGCTCCAACTAGGATTGCCTACAACATATGATCTGGTTCCATCAATTGGGTCAATTACCCATGAAAACTCGCTTTTAGTATTTTTATGACCATACTCCTCACCTATAATTTGGTGGTTTGGAAATTTTTTTGAAATTTTAGATCTTATAAATTTTTCAAATGCTTTGTCTGATGTTGTTACAGGATCGTAACCTTTGCCTTTCATCTTATTGGTTATCTTAAATGGCTTATCTAACTTAGCGTAATAAAACTTAGTTAAATCTTTAGCAAGTTGATTTAAAAAGCTTGCATATATTGGATATTTTTTTGTATCAAATTTTTTCACAATGAACTCTTACTATTTAATTTATGTTGATTAAAGTTAAATTTTAAATAATCCTTAGCTTACTATTATGAAAATTGAGCTAGTTGAAAATAAGGTTTATTTTAATAATGGGTCTGAAAAAAAAGAAATTCACCCATTCTGGTTAAGAGAAAGAGTTAATGGTGAGGAGTATTTAGATAAAGGAACTCAGCAAAGACTTTTTGATCCTACTTTTTTAAATAATGATGTTTCAATAAATAAAGCAAAACTTAATGAAAAATACTTAGAGGTTGATTTTAATGATGGTGTTAATTCAAAATTAGAAATTGACAAAATTACTTCTGAATTTTCAAAAGAAGATATTGTAATAAAATCTATTGAAAAAACCAAATGGGACTCCTCTTTAAAAAATATAAAAAATTTTGAATACCAAGAAAATTTTTACGAAAGTATAGAGATGCACGATCTACTTGTTTCGTTTTACAAATATGGTTTTGTAATAATTAAAAATATTCCAACATCTAAAAATTATATTGTGGAATTTGCAAATTCTATAGGCAGTGTTCGAAGAACAAATTTTGGTGAATATTTTAATGTAAAATCTAAACCTGATCCAAACGATCTTGCTTATACTTCATTGGCATTAGCACCTCATACTGACAATCCTTATAGAAATCCTGTACCATGTATTCAAATTTTACATTGTATAGAAAGTAAAGTTTCAGGAGGATTATCAACATTGGTAGACGGTTATACAGTTACTGAAGATTTAAAAAATCAATACCTAGAATTTTATAAAATTTTAACTGAAGTAAAAGTTAGATTTAGATTCATAGACAAAGAAGTAATTTTAGAAACTATCTCTCCTTTGATTGAACTAAATGATGATAAGACTTTAAAGCAGGTAAGATTTAGTCCAAGATTAGACTATGTTCCTGTTTTAGAAAAAGAAAAATTAGATCTTTACTACCAAGCAAGAAAAAAAATATCCGAAATGTATAATTCAGATAAATATAGAATCGAATTCAAACTCGAGCCAAAAGACTTAATGATGATGGATAATCACAGACTTCTCCATGGAAGAACAGCTTATGAGACAAAAGAAGGTGAAAGATTTTTACAAGGTTGTTATATTGATTACGATAGTACCGAGGGAAAACTTAGACACTTAAAAAGAAAGTTTAATCTTTAAACAAATTTTCTATTTGCGCTTCAGCCTCTTTGATTGATTTTTCATAATCTAGTGCCATTTGGTCTGCACTGATTATATCTACTTTTTCTATACCAAAGAAGTTAAGAATGAATTTTAGCCAAGGAGTTAAAAAATCCTCTGAGCTATTTAATTTTGTTCCTCCAGAAGTTATAACTAAATAAGCATGTTTATTTTTTAATAGCCCTTCTCTTCTGCCATTTGGTTTAAATCTAAAAGTTTCACCTATTCTAGCAGCTAAATCTGACCAAGCTTTAAGAGTTGCGGGAGGACCATAATTATAAATTGGAGCCGAAATTATTATGACATCGCTGTCTTTCAATTCTTTTACAAGTTTGTCCGAAAGTTTGAACATTTTTTTATGCTCTTCATTTTGATCATTATCGTCTATATTCATTCCAGATTCTGTAAGCCCACTTACAAAAAGCATCTCATCATCTAGATCTCTATAAACTACTTCATCTCCTGGTTTTTTGATTTTATCTAAGAGTTTTTTTGCTAAAGCTCTAGAGGTTGAGCCTTTTTTTCTAGCACTGGAATCTATTTGATAAATCTTCATTAACACCTTTTATCCGAATTTTTGCATAAACGGAAAGATTTCAATTATATAAAATCCTACAGCTTGTAATTGATTAGTTAAAATTAAAATACCCGTAACTAATAGAGTTATTCCACCAATTTTTGATATTAAATTAATATTTTTCTTAAAATTTTTAGAAAATAATAAAAATCTTTGGATTAAATATCCAGATAAAACAAATGGAATAGCAAGACCCAATGAGTAAGAAATTAATAATTTTACAGCTCTTGATAAAGTTTCTTCAATGGATGCTAAAGCTAAAATAGAACCTAATATTGGACCAATACAAGGGGTCCAACCAAAACCAAAAGCAACACCAATTACATACGGAAAAAGGATATTTCTTGATTCTTTAGCATCAAATCTTTTTTCAAGATTTAAATATGGAATATTGATTATTCCAATTAATTGAAGAGAAAAAATTATTATAACTATTCCAGCTGAAATTCTTAATACTTCTGAATTTTGCAAAAGCGCCTTTCCTAAAAAAGATGCTGATGCCCCCAAAACTACAAATACAGTTGAGAAACCTAAACAAAATAAAATTAATGGAAAAAAATTTATTTTTTTTTTATTTAAAATTTCTTGTAATGATTGACCAGAGATATAAGAAATATATCCAGGTATTAGAGGTAGAACACATGGAGACAAAAAGCTTATAAGACCTGCCCCGAAAGCAATTAAGTATTCAAACATTTATCCAGTATTTTTCATTGCAGCAGAAATACCTGCTATCGATGTCATTAAAGCATCTTCAAGAAATTTTTTATCTAAATTTTTATATTTTTTATTTGCTAATTTATTCATTACATTTGCCTGTAGTATATTTAACATCTCAGTATAATTGTTTCTTATAAATAAAGACTTTCTAAATTCTTTTCTCTCTTTTACCACTTCTTTAGGAGTAATTTTATTATGCAATTTGACCAATGCTTCAAATTGAAATCTTAATTTCTTACCAATTCTTTTTAATGAGGCATCAGCTAAATTATTTTCATAAATAACTGATATTTTTGGATCCACCTTGGAAATAACCATGTCTAAAATATCCATAGTTGATACAAAGTAAGGCCAATTTCTTTCCATGTCAGTCATTGTTCTTTTGAATTTTTTGATTGACCCATATCTCAATGCCTCAGTTGTCCCAAGCCACGCCGGCAGCATTAATCTAATTTGTGTCCAAGCAAATACCCAAGGAATAGCTCTTAAACTTTGGATGTTATCAACATTCTTTCTTTTGGTTGGTCTTGATCCAATTGCAAGTTTTCCAAGTGATTTATGAGGTGTAACAGTTTTGAAGTAACGAATAAAATCCTCACTTTGATTTAGGTATTTTCTGTATGAAGATGTTGAAATTTCTGACATTTTTTGGATCAAATCACGCCAATTTGTTTTTGATTTAGGTGGTGGATTTAAAGAAGCATCCATTACAGAGCCGATATAGCTACAAAGGTTATATTCAGCTAAAGGTTTATATCCATACTTTTGTTGAATTACTTCTCCTTGGTCAGTAATTCTAATTTTACCATTAACAGTTCCAGAGGGTTGTGATTTTAAAGTAGCCTGAATAGGTCCACCTCCTCTTCCTGGAGATCCACCTCTGCCATGGAAGAAAACAAGATCTATTTTATATTTTTTAGCTAAACCTCTTAGCTCCTCTTGAAGTTTATATTGATGCCAGCTCGCAGATAATTTTCCAGCATCTTTACTAGAATCAGAATATCCAATCATTACCTCCTGCTTTGAATTAATCATTTTTCTATACCATGAAAGTTTAAATAAATTTGTCATTACCCCATTAGCATTTTTTAAATCATCCAAAGTTTCAAAAAGTGGCACTACTCTTAATAAATTTTTGTTTTGTGTCTGCATTTGTAAAAAATAAACAGATAAAATATCTGATGCTTTTGAAGTCATTGATATTACATAAGCACCTAGGCACTCAATTGGTGTTTTTGCTAACTGTTTGAAAGTATTCCAAACTTCTTTATTTTCTTTATCATTTATTTTTATTTTATCGATAAAAAATTTTTTTTCTTTTATAGATTTATTTAATAATTTTATTTTTTCTGTTTCAGTTAAAGAAGAATATTTTATATTTTTTTTCTTTTTAAAAATTTCATTTAAAAGTTTTTCATGTCTATCTGCCTCTTGTCTTATATCTAATCTTGCTAAATTAATTCCAAAACACCTCACTCTTCTCATTAAATCTAATAAGTCTGCGTTTGCAATATGCTCTCCTCTGTTTGCTTTTAAGGAGTTTCTTACTTCTCTTAATGGAAGAGTTATTTCGTTTTTATTTTGAATCAATTTTTTTTCATCTAAAAATACATTTTTATTTAAATGATTTTCAATTAATTGATGGGTTAGTCTAACCTTATCTCTTATTGGTCTCAAATAAACTCTATAAGGTTCATAGCTATTTCCTGTTGCTCTTTTAATTTTTGAAGAACATTCTTCCATTGATAAATCTTGTATCAATTTAGTAAGTTCTTTTTCATATAATTTTGCAGCTTGCCATCTAGAAAATAAAATTACCTTCTTTGTAACTTCAGCTGTTACATTAGGATTTCCATCTCTATCTCCACCCATCCATGATCCAAATTGAATTGGATTAAAATCACGCGGTAAATCTTTCTTTAAATTTTTTCTGAATATGTCGTTAAGTCTTTTATAAACTTTAGGAATGGTGTCCCATAGACTATCCTCGATAACAGCTAAACCCCACCTCGCTTCATCTAATGGAGATGGTTTAGTCCTTTTAAGTTCATCTGTTTTCCATATTATTGCGATTTCCGAGTAGAGCTTTCTATCTAATTCTATAATCTTAGATGGATATTTTTTATAAAGATGTCTTTGCTCCATAATTTCAATTAAATTGGCATATTTTTGAATTAAAGTTCTTCTTTTTACTTCAGTAGGATGAGCAGTAAGTACAATACCTATATCGAGCTTTGTAGCTTGTTCATAAATTTTTTTATCTGAAATTTTTTTATTTTTAAACAGACTTTCAATTATATCTTCGATGAAAAGATTTTGATTTTTACTTTTAAAATATGGATTTTCAAATTCATTTAATTTTCTAGATGCATCTAATGACTCAGCTAAATTCATTAAATTTAAAATATGTGAAAATGCTCTTGTTAATTTAAACGTATTTTTAGGAGAAAGTTTTTTTACTTCTTTAGAAATTTTTGAAAAAATTCTACTTTTATTTTTATCAGATAGAGTGCCTTTTGATAATAATCTAAATCTTTCAACAATTTCAAAAAAAACTGAACCTTCTTGATCTTTAATTACTCTTCCGAGAAAAGTTCCTAATAATCTAATATCTTCTCTTAAAAGCTTTGTTGGTATTCGCTCATAGTAAAGATCTCTTTTCTTCATTACTTATAATAAATTTTTTTTGTAAAACTCCTCTTGCATTTGTTTTTACACTAAAAAAGAATCCTGAATATCTAAATTTTCGCAGATCTGCTTTGTTCATTCCTTTGGTTGCTGTTGAAATGAAGAGTTCTTGATTATTTTTACCTCCAAATGCACAATTAGTAATATTTTTGGCAGGAAACTGTATTCTGTGAATCAATTTAGCTTTATTATTAAATACTGAAACACATGCACCATGAAAATGCGCAACCCACAAATTTTTATTTTTATCTATAGTCATCCCATCAGGAACTCCTTCATCTAAAGAAAATTTCTTAAATAAATTTTTACTAACTATTTTATTATTTTTATTTATCTTAATTTTATAGATAGTTTTTTTTGGACTATCTGTATGATAAAAATTATACTGATCAATAAATGCTGGTCCATTTGTAATTCTATAGTTTTTGTCCACTCTAGTTAATTTAAGATCTTTATTTAATTTATATAAAGAGCCTTTTTCAATTTTTCTTTCTAAATTATCCATAGTACCAAACCAAAGATTTCCAGCAGGATCTGTTTTACCATCGTTTATTCTATTTAACTTTATATTTGGTTCTATGGGTATTGATTTTAAAACTTTTTTCGATTTTAAATTTTGAATTCTTAATTCACCTTGTAATCCTAAAATGAATATATGATCTTTTATATGAGCAATGAAACCTACTTCTTTATTAACTTTAAATATTTTCTTTTTTTTATTTTTAATATTTAAAGAACAAATTTTCTTTTTTTTTATATCTACAAAATAAATAGAGTTATGCTCTTTAACCCAAAGTGTTCCTTCACCTAAAGTGCATCTTATTTTCCAAATTGGTTTTGGTTCTGTAGTTTTGATTTTATTCATTTACCTCAAACTCGTTAATAAAGTCTTCATTTGGGTTTATACCAATACCTACATTATCTGTCACTGATGCAAAACCATTATTTTTTTTGACTTGATCTAAAATTGAAAAATTCTCCTGTGGTAAATCTGTAATAAAAATATTTTTCTCTGTTGTATCAAACTCAAGCATAGATTTAGATGGAAATAGTCCGCCTGGCATATCTGGCTGAGCTGTTAACAAATGAAGGTTAACTGCAATACTTATTGCAGAGCCCCATACATGATTAATTACTGGTATAAAATTTGCTTGTGCTAATGCTGCAACTTTTAAATACTCAGTAATTCCGCCAAGTCCACAAACCTCTGGTTGAGCTATATCTATGCATTTATTTGATATTAATTTATTCCAGCCATATTTAGTAAATTCAGCTTCTCCACCTGCAATACTAGTAGTAATTTTTTGTTTTAATTCTCTATAACCCTCGTAATCTTCAGGAGCAACAGGTTCTTCAAACCAATAAATATCTAGTTCATCTAAACCTTTTCCAACATAAAGAGCATCTTTCAAATTATAAGCATGATTTGCATCAACCATTAATTTAAAATCTTTTCCAATAGAGTCTCGTACAGCTCGAACCAACTTTAAATCCTCTTTTGGACCTAATCCAACTTTCATTTTCATAGCTTTAAAATTTTTTGATTTTATTTGCTTAGATTCTTCTTTGAACAAGTCGATCAATTCATCAGCAGATTTTTTTTGTAACATCATTCCATATCCATACACCGGAACATCATTATTACATTTGCCCCCAAGAAGCTGATAAAGAGGAGTGTTTGTTTTCTTTCCAAGAATATCCCATAAAGCAATATCTACACCTGATAATGCTTGAATTGGCATACCCTTTTGACCACTATCTCTTAAAAGATTGTATACTTTTTGCCAAATATGTTCTTTATTTAAAGGATCTTCACCAATAACTAAAGGCTGTATAACCTTTTCAACAATAAACTTATTCGCTAATGCTATATTTCCAGGACCAAAACATTCACCCCAACCTGTTATTCCTTCGTCTGTTTTGACTTCAATTAGGTGGGCTGTACGATGTTTATAATATTGTTGTGAGTAACCAAGTTCTTTTTCTAACTCATATCTAAGTACATGACTTTTAATAGAAGTTATTTTCACAACAAATTATAAAGCAACTACCTTAGAGTTCTGCTCTCCTAAATTTTCAATTGATAATTTCATTGTATCACCGGCTTTTAAGAATTGTTGAGGTTTCATTCCCATACCAACTCCTGGAGGTGTTCCAGTTGTAATTATATCGCCTGCTTGAAGAGACATATATTTACTCAAATAAGAGACAATAACATCGACGTTAAATATCATTGTACTTGTATTACCTGTTTGCATTCTTTTTCCATTAACATCTAAACTCATCTTTAAATTGTTAACGTCTGCAATTTCATCTTTAGTAACAAAGTAAGGACCGATTGGTCCATAAGTGTCGTGGGATTTTCCTTTAACCCATTGACCCATTTTTTCAATTTGCCATTCCCTTTCACTCACATCATTAACCAAACAATAACCTAATATATGATCTTGAGCTTGGCTTTCAGAGATATGTTTTGTTTCTTTTCCTATAATAATCCCAAGTTCAACTTCCCAGTCTAATTTTTTTGATCCTGAAACTATTTCAACATCATCGTTAGGTCCAACTATACAGCTAGTTGCCTTCATAAACACTATTGGTTCTTTAGGAATATCAGCTCCAACTTCAGCTGCATGATCTGAATAATTAAGCCCTATAGCTATAAACTTACCTGGCTTAGTAATACAAGATCCTATTCGATCACTTGCAGATAATTCTGGTAAAGAAGATAAGTCAGCACTTTGTAATTTAGAAATGGTTTCAAAATTTAAATGATCAGGATTTAAATCTTTAACATGAGAACTAATATCTCTAATTTTACCATCTCTATCTAAAACACCTGGTTTTTCGTTTCCTTTATTTCCTACTCTTAATAATTTCATATTTATCCTTTTGTTATTTAATTATATTGAAATTCCACCATCAACATGAATTGTACTTCCTGTTGTAAATGTTGCATCATCGCTAGCTAAATAAACAGCCACAGCTGCTATTTCTTCTGCCGTACCTAATCTTCCCATAGGTTGTCTTGCTATAAAATCTTTTTTTGCTTGAACGGGATCTGGGCTTTGATTTACCCTATCTTGCCAAGAAGGTGAATAAACTGTACCTGGCGCAATTGAATTACATCTAATATTTTGTTTAACAAAATCTGCTGCAATCGCTTTTGTTAAACCAATCACCGCACCCTTTGTTGTTCCATAAACAAATCTATTTGGAAAACCTTTAAAGCTGGATGCACAAGAAGATATATTAATAATACTTCCACCATTTTGTTTGATCATTAAAGGTAAAATAGATTTACACATAAAGTACATCGACTTGACGTTTACATTAGAAGAAAAATCCCAATCTTTTTCATCACATTCTAATATTGTTCCATGATGAACAAATCCAACAGCATTAAATAAAACGTCAACTCTATCTAAAGTTTTAGTAAATTCTAAAATTGCATTATTGTCAGTTGAGTCTAACTTTTGCACTTTAATCTCAGGATATTCTTTGTTTAAATCAGCTAAAGTTTTATCATTTAAGTCAGTAGCAGTTACATGAGCGCCCTCTTTATGAAATGCTATTGCTGTTGCTTTTCCAATTCCTTGTCCTGCTGCCGTTACGAGAATTTTTTTACCTTCCAATCTTCCACTCATTTTTTATTTATCCTTTCGATTTCATTATAAAGTGAACTATGATCAGTGTTTCCATGACCATTATCGACAAGGGTTTTATACATTTCTTTCACTAAATTTGAAATAGGTAAATGTGTATTATATGAATTTGCGCACTCTAAAATGTTATTCATATCTTTTAAATGGGTAAAAGTTTTACCTTTTGGAGTAAAATCTTTATCTATCATTCTTTTTCCATGAGTTTGTAAAATTTTACTATCCGCCCAACCTCCAGAAAGAGCTTTAATTAATTTTACTGGGTCAGCTCCAGCTTTTTCACATAAAGTTATTGCCTCCGCAACCGCTCCTATAGTAACACCTACCACAATTTGATTTGCTAACTTTGAAACTTGTCCACTACCAATTGGTCCAACCAAAGTTGGATTTCCCATAGCTTTTAAAATATTTATAGAATTATCAAAGACCCTTTGCTCTCCTCCAACCATTATAGCTAATGAAGCTTCTTCAGCTCCTATTGTTCCTCCTGAAACCGGTGCATCTAAATAATTTACATTTTTTGATTTTAGACTATTTCCATATTTTGTTGCTGTCGTTGGTTTAACCGAACTCATATCAATAACAGTTGATCCAGATTTTAAATTTTCTAATAAATCTGAATTACTCATTATTGCATCAACAGCGCTATCATCTGTTAACATTGTAATAATAAAGTCATTATCTTTAACAGCTTCACCTAATGTTTTTGATATTTCAGCACCAAACTCTTTCAAAGGTTCTGCTTTATTAATTGAACGATTGAATACTTTTAGTTTAAAATCTGATTTTAATAAATTTTTAGCCATTGGCAGGCCCATAAGACCTGTTCCAATAAAGCCTATTTTCATCATGGTTTCGGTTTAAACTCGTGGAAGTTTTGCGTCATTGCTTCTGGGAAAAACATAACACATGCTAACACAATTAACTGAATTACTATAAATGGAGCAAAACCTCTAAAAATATCTGTTAATGAAATGTGTGGAGGTGCAACAGATTTTAAATAAAAGGCGGCAGGCCCAAATGGTGGACTTAAAAATGAAACTTGCATGTTTACACAGAATAATATGCCAAACCAAATTGGATCAAATCCAAGAGCTATAACTATTGGTAAAAATACAGGCATTGCTAACAATACAATTCCAACCCAATCCATAAATGCTCCCATAATCAAAAACATAATCTGCATCATAAAGATTAAATACATTGGTTTTAAATCATAAGCTAAAATAGTTTCTGCTACATATTTAGGACCTCCTGCAAGAGAATAAGCACCTGCTAAAACTGTGGCACCAAAAGTAATAGTTAAAATAGTTCCTGATGCTTTGAAAGTTCTTGTTAATGCATCTTTAAATAAAAACCACGTTAATTCTTTTCTTGCAAAAATTATAATTAATGTAGCAACCACTCCCATACCAGCTGCTTCGGTAATTCCTGTCATTCCAGAATAAATTGAACCCAATACAATTATTACAATACCGATCGGTGGTAAAAGACCTGGGAGGTATGACATTTTTTCTTTTAAAGTTAAAGCAGGCTCATCACTTAAAGGTGCCAAATGCGGTTGTAATCTTGTACGAATTAAAATGTATGTAATAATTAAACCTGAAATCATTAAACCAGGAACAATAGCTTCTTGGAATAACATCGTAATAGAAGTTTCTGTTGTTAATCCATAAATAATTAAAACAATTGAAGGTGGTATCATTGTTCCCAAAGATCCTGATGCACAAATAATACCAATCGACATATCCTGATCGTATTTTAATCTCAACATTTGAGGGAGTGCAATCAAGCCTAATAAAACTATTTCTCCACCAATAATTCCACTCATCGCCGCCATAATTGTTGCCATGATGGCAGTAACGACTCCTACTCCACCTCTAGTCTTTCTTAACCAAGCATTTAAAGCGTCATAAAGATCTCTTGCGATGTTCGAACGTTCGAGCAAGGAGGCCATAAAAATAAATAATGGAACCGATAAAAAGGAATAAGTGACAACAAGAGAATAGTATCTTGAAAGTAATATGCCTAATGCATGTTCACCTATGTATAAAAATACTAGTACTGCACCCATAAAACCAGATGCAAAACCCATTGGAACACCTATAGATATAAGTAATAATAATCCTACTATAAGTATTATCGAAAGTGATCCTATATCCATATTATTTTAATTCTTTAGAAGGGTCGTATTGTTTTTCCTTAGGATTTCTCCAATCAATAATTAAATTATTTACAGATTGAACAGCAATAAGAAAAACACATAAAAGTGTTAGTGGCTTCATGGTAGCAGGAATTGGTGGATCCCAATAAGTTGCAAATCTCTCCCAATTTATAAATGATCTGTATGCATCTTCCATACCCCCATAAATTACAGCTGCTGCGAAAAGAACAATAATTAGAGTGCTGATTAGATCAAAAATTCTCTGTGTTGGTCTACTAACCCAATCATACAATAATACTATTCTAATATGGCTTCTTAATCTTGTTGCATATATTCCACCAACCAAATAACAAACACCAGCAAGCCATAAGCACAGTTCATTTGCCCACAAAGTTGGTTTAAACAATACATATCTCATAAAAATTTCGTACATCATCACAATTACAATTACAGGAATTAAATATTTTATTGTGTGACTTAAAAATAAGGAAACTCTATCAATCCAATTAATTGGAAAATCATCTTTACTCGCAACTTTTTGATTTTGTTCTTGTAATTCTTTATCGATCATTGCGTAAAAATTTAGGTAATTCGAAGGGCCTTTGCAGGCCCTCCAAAATTTTTTTATTACATGATACCGTTAGCTTTCATATAAGCTTTGTGTATCTCAATAAGTGCTGCAGCTTCTGGAGATTTAGTCTTCCATTCTTCCCAAGCAGCTAGAGCAGCTTGTCTGAATTTAAGTCTGTCTTCTCTAGACCAGTCATGAAGAGTAACGCCCATTTCATTTAAAGCTTTAACAGCTTCTGCGTTTTTTCTCTCAACTAAGCTAGTGATAGTTCTTCCAGCAATTTCAATACCTGCTTTCATTGCACCTTTTTCATGAGGCTTTAACTTGTTCCATACTTTTGTGTTACAAGCTAAGTGGTCAGCTGGCATAGAGTGGAAACCTGGGTATGTAGCATATTTATTTTGCTCATAGTGTCCACCTGCATAGTTAGTAGCTAAAGATGAATAGTCAGCACCATCAATTAGACCAGTTTGTAAAGCAGTTGGAACTTCACCAAAGTCCATTACGATTGGCTTAGCACCTAATGCTGTAAAGATCATACTTTCCATTCCTGGAGGTGATCTAAATTTAAAGTCTTTTAATGAAGCAACATCTGGAATTGGTCTGCTAGATATTAAAGACTCGTGTCCTGGTATCCACCAACCAATTAATGTCATTCCATATTTGTTGTAAAGTGCATCAACAGCATCTTGAGCTCCTGGGAAATTCAAGAATTCATATTGTTGATATGGGTTATCGTATCCACCCATTACATCACCTGCGAATTGGAATGCTGCATTTTTACCTGTTTGGTAACCTGCACCAGTCATATCACAATCAATAATTCCAGTTTGTGCAGAGTTAAATACCTCAGCAGATTTACCTGTTACTGATGATGAGTAGAACATTTCTACTTTTAAGCTTCCGCCAGAAAACATTTCAACGTTTTTAGCGAATTGAGCAGCAACTTCACCATTTGGTGAACTAGCTGTAAAGTGTGTTTCAATCTTTAAAGTCTTTGCATTTGCAGAGCCAAATAAAGCAACTGAAACAATAGCTACAGCTGCTATAGTTTTAGATATAAGTTTAAACATTATCTTCCTCTCGTTTATGTTTTTTTGAAAGTTAATCATAAAAGATTTTTGAGATCAATAATTTCGTTTAACTTTTATATATAGAAATTATATATATTTATTGAACAGACAACTTATAGTTGTTCTAAACTACTTCTGAAATAAGAGGTTTTTTATTGAAATAACAATAAATATTATCCACTGCCATCATGCTCATGGCCAATCTTGTCTCATGTGTTGCACTCCCGATGTGAGGTAGGACAAAACAGTTATCTAATTTTAAATATCTTTTATCTAAATTTGGTTCATTATTAAAAACATCCAAACCTGCTGCATAAATTTTTTCATTTTCTAGTGCATCTATCAATGCATCGTCATCAATAGTTGATCCTCTTGAAGTATTAATAACTACAGCATGCTTTGGTAGCAAACTTATTGTTGATGAATTAAGAATATGTTTGGTCTCAGCTGTTGCGGGTGTGTGAATACTTAAAAAATCACACTCTGGTAGCATTGCATTTATATCAGAATAATACTTTGCACCATCCTCTAGATCATCAGATAGTTTGTTTCTATTGTAATAAATAATCTTCATACCAAATGCCTTAGCAGATTTTGCAGCCATTCTTCCAATACGACCCATACCAATGATACCTAAAGTTTTCCCTGTTACAGAATTTCCAATCATAAATTTAGTTAAATCTGGTTTTTGATTTTTCCAATCATCAGCTCTAACTAAGTTATAAGCTTCACCAATTCTCCTAGATGCAGCTAAAATCAAAAGTATAGTGGTTTCGGCTACTGCCTCATTTAATACATTTGGAGTATTTGTTACTTTAATTTTTTTTTCTTCAGCAGATTTAATTGAAATATTGTCATAGCCAACACCAACTTGAGCTATGATTTTTAATTTACCATTTAAATTATTAAAAAAATTTTCACTGATTTTATCAAATCCGGTTGAAATCATTCCATCATAATCATTAACAATTTTTATTAATTCGCTTTCTGGAATGGGTTCGTCTTTTGGGTTAAGAGTTGCTTCAAATTCTTTTTGAAGTTTTTCTTCTGCTAAATCTGAGATTTTTCTAGAAACTAATATTTTTGGCTTCATATTAGTGAGAGTCTCTTGGTAAACCTTTGGTATGTGATACGTCTAAATATTTACCTCGAGAATTAATGCATGCGCCATCATCTAATTGACCAACAGTATTTCTAAATATTTCCTGCCAAGGAGTTTGATTACTTGGTTTAAATACTTTTTTATTTTTTCTTCGTTTTTTAAATTCAGCTTGAGAAATCAATAAATCAACTCTTCTTTTATTTAAGTCTATTTTTATTTTATCGTAAGTTTTAACAATTCCTAAATCTCCACCCACTGCTGACTCTGGTGAAACATGTAAAATTGATGGACTTTCTGATGTTCCACTTTGTCTTCCATCCCCCAAAGTTGGCAGATGTCTTATTCCTTTTTTTAATAATCTATCTGGTGGTTGCATGTTAACTACTTCGGCTGATCCAGGATAACCAACAGGTCCGCAGCCTCTAATAATTAATAGAGAATTTTCATCTATTTTTAACTTCTTATCATTAAGTCTTTTGTGATAATCCTCAGGACCTTCAAAAACTATAGCTTTACATTCAAAAACATTTGGGTGTTTAGGGTTTGATAAATATTGATCTCTAAATTCTTTACTGATTACAGATGTTTTCATAATAGCGGATGAGAAAAAGTTGCTTTTCATAACTAAAAAACCGGCTTTTTCAGTCAATGCATTCTTAAAAGTTTTAATTACTTTCTTATCTACATCAACTTTCTTTTTTAAATTTTCTCCTACAGTTTTTCCTGTAACAGTCTTAATGTTTGTATGAATTTTTTTGTTTTTAATTAACTCCTTCATTACCGCAGGTATTGCTCCAGCTCTGTGAAAACTTTCCATTAAGTATTCTCCTGCAGGTTGGCAATTTACCAATAAAGGAATGTTGTGTCCAAGTTTTTGCCAATCAGAAAGATCAAATTTAATTCCCATATGTTTTGCAATAGCGCTTAGATGAGCTGTACAATTACTAGATCCACCAATAGCACTCGCAACTACGACTGCATTTTCAAAAGCTTTACGTGTCATAATTTTTGAAGGGGTTAAATCTTCATGAACCATTCCAACGATTCTTTTTCCTGTTTCGTAAGAAATTTGTTCTCTTTCTCTATAGGGAGCTGGAATAACAGCGCCCCCTGGTAAAGACATACCTAACGCTTCTGCTACAGAGTTCATTGAAGAAGCTGTTCCCATTGTATTACAATGTCCAGCACTCGGTGCAGAAGATGCAACCATATCCATAAATTCTTCGTATTTAATTTCTCCTTTAGCTAACATTTTTCTCGCTTCCCAAACTACCATTCCTGAACCAGCTAATTTTCCTTTATAAACTCCATCTAACATTGGACCGCCTGATAAAACTATTGCAGGAATATTTACTGTGGCAGCTGCCATTAAAGCTGCCGGAGTAGTTTTATCACATCCTGTTGTTAGTATAACTCCATCAATTGGGTATCCATACAAAACTTCAACTAGTGACAAATAAGAAAGATTTCTATCCAACATTGCTGTCGGTCTTTTTCCAGTTTCTTGAATTGGGTGAGTAGGAAATTCCATTGGTATACCACCTGCTCTTCTAATTCCATCTTTTATTCTTTTACTCAAAGACATGAAATGTCTATTGCATGGAGATAGATCACTACCAGATTGCGCTATTCCTATAATTGGATTTCCAGATTGTAATTCTTTTCTTGTAAGACCATAATTTAAATACCTTTCTAGATATAAGGCCGTCATGTCTGGGTTTTTTGGATTATTGAACCACTGTTGACTTCGGAAACTCTTTTTTCTTTTTTTAGGCATAATTTAAATAATGGTTTGTTTAAGTTATTGGTTATATAATAAATTTATGAATAATCTAATAGTTTTAAATAAGAATGACAATGTGGGCGTTAGCCAATTTATTATTCCTGAAAAAACTAAAATTGAAGGTCATGAGATCAGCACTATCGATCCAATCCCCTTTGGACACAAAGTTTGTTTAAAAACTATTAAAAAAGGCGATCCAATCATAAAATATGATCAAATTATTGGATTTGCTTTAGATGATATTAAACCAGGACAACATGTTCATTCTCATAATTTAGAATTTAGAGAATTTAAAAGAGATTTTAAAGTTACAGACAAAAAACATGTTATTGATGAAAAAGCAGATACGTTCTTTAATGGAATTTTAAGAGATAATGGACAGGTTGCTACCAGAAATTACATTGGAATTGTAAGTACTGTAAATTGCTCAGCTACTGTCACTAAAATGATAGTTGAGAGGATTAAATATTCTGACATTTTAAAAGATTACCCAAATATTGATGGGATTGTTCCAATTACTCACTCAACAGGATGTGGAATGAATACTGAAAGTGAAGGAATGCAAATTTTTCAAAGAACTATAGATGGATTTAAAAATCATCCCAATTTTTCTCATGTTTTTGTTATAGGTTTAGGATGCGAATGTGCGCAAGTCAGTTTGTTTGATGAATCATTAAAAAAACATAACCGAATTCATTTTCTAACAATCCAAGATGAAGGTGGAACTAAAAAAATTGTCGAAAAAGTGTTATCTCAAATTAAAAATTTGCTTTCAGAAGCAAATAATGTTCAAAGAACTTCACAACCAGTAAGTCATCTAACTTTAGCTCTTCAATGTGGTGGTTCAGATGGATATTCAGGAATAACTGCAAATCCTGCACTAGGAGTAGCAGCAGATCTCTTGGTTAAAAAAGGTGGAAGTTCAATTTTATCCGAAACTCCAGAGATTTATGGAGCTGAACATTTATTAATTAATAGAGCAAGCTCACAAGAGACTGCTGATAAACTTATTAAAAGAATTGAATGGTGGAAACATTATACTTCAATCAATAACAGTTCGATGGACAACAATCCTGCGCCAGGAAATAAAAAAGGAGGTCTAACAACCATATTAGAAAAATCCTTAGGCGCTGTTGCAAAAGGAGGAAACTCAATCCTTCAAGATGTATTACATTATGCTGAACCTTTAAAAAATAAAGGTTTTAATTTTATGGACTCTCCTGGTTATGATCCCGTATCTGTAACTGGTCAAGTTGCATCAGGTGCTAATGTTATTTGTTTTACAACAGGACGTGGATCTTGCTTTGGCTGTAAACCGGTTCCAAGTTTAAAACTTTCAACAAACTCAGCGATGTTTGAAAGAATGTCAGAAGATATGGATATTAATTGTGGCACAATTGCTGAAGGAAAAGAAAAAGTTGAAGAAGTTGGTCAAAAAATATTTGAATTAGTTGTAAATACTGCCTCAGGGAATAAATCAAAAAGTGAAATCAACGGCTACGGTGACGAGGAGTTTAATCCTTGGCAAGTTGGCGTTGTAATGTAATTTATTTTTCCTGTGCCTCAACAAACATCCTTAATTAACGTAATTTTATTAGCCGCTGGTGGTTTTTTTATGTTTGTTTGTATGGACTCTACAGCAAAATATCTTGGAACGGTAATGCCAGTTACTCAGGCAATTTGGGGAAGATTTTTTTTTCACTTAGTATCTTTAATTATATTTTTTTTAATTTTTAAGCCAAAAGTAAATTTAAAAAAGAATTTTAAAGTCCAAATAATTAGATCGATATTAATGGTCACCGCTACCTCATTTATGTTTTATTCTTTACAGAAATTTGACTTGGTAGATATTTATGTTGTTTTCTTTACAGCTCCTTTAATCGTTTCACTACTTTCAGCATACTTCCTAAAAGATATATTGAGTACAAAAGGGATACTTTTAATGTTATTGAGCTTTGGCTCGATTGTTTATTCACTAGGTCCAAGTATGAGAATATTTAGTTTAGATTTAATATTCCCTATTGTTCCTCCAATTTGTTGGGCTCTTTATCAATTTTTTACCAAAGTTGTATCAGGCGATAACGATCCATTTGCTGCTATATTTTATACTTCAATTTTAGGTGCAATAATTTTTAGTATTTTTATATTTTTTAATTGGGTGCCATTAGAGAAGAATATCTTTTGGCTTTATTTGGTAATTCTAGGTGTGGCAGGTTTTGTAAGTCATTCTTTAATTATATATGCAATACAACTTTCTAACTTGTCATTTGTAACTAATTTTCAATATTCTCAATTAGTTTGGTCTACAATTATTAATTTCTTAATATTTGGTGTACCATTCGATTATAATAAAATTGTTGGTGTAATAGGAATAATAGTTTTTGGTATAATGTTTATTCGAACAGAGGGAACTAAGAAAAGTTAATTGATGAGATAATTATGAAAAATATTGGATTTATTGGTGTTGGTTATATGGGCTATGGGATAGCCAAAAATATTTTAAAACATAAAAATAATCTTTTTGTCATTGCTAATAAAAATAGAAAACCAATTGAGAAAATTGTTAAAGATGGAGCTGAAGAAGTAAAATCTTTTGAAGATTTTTCCATTAAAAATTTAGATGCGATGTTCATGTGTGTTACCAATACTCCCATAGCAAAATCAATATCAGAAAAAATTTCTAAAATATTAGACAGTAAGACTTTAGTTATTGATATCACTACTCACAACAAAACTGGCTCAATGGAAACTGAGAAAATATTCAAAGCAAAAAATATTAATTATGTTGAATGTCCTGTAATGGGAGGACCTGTTCAAGCTGAGGAAGGTATATTGGGAGGAATTGTTGGAGCATCAGATGAAAATTTTAAAATTGCTGAGCCATACTTTAATTTTTTCTGTAAAGAATATTTTCATTTTGGACCTGTTGGTATGGGTGCAAAATCTAAGCTTTTAAATAATTTTTTATCCCTTGGAAATGCTGCTTTAGTTAATCATTTAGCTAAAAGTGCTACAGAAATGGGTTTAGATTTAAAAAAAGTATTTGATGTTGCTAAACTTGGTTCTGGAAATTCTGCAGCACTTAATAGAGTTTTTGACAATCTATTAAAAGGAGACTTTACTGGCTTTAAATTTACAGCAAGTAATTCAGTAAAAGATTTAACTTATATTCAAGACTTATTAAAAGATTTTCCTGAAGCTGAAAAAGTTGCTGAAGTAAATAAAAATTATTTTCAAAAAGCTGTTGATGACGGTTATGGTGAAAATTTTATTAGTGAATTAATAAATAAAAAATAATTTTGGAAGTAACTTAAGTTAGCGGGAATCTACTAAAGCACTAGGTTGTATTCAATAAATATATTTGCTCAAAATTAAAATAAATTAATTGAAATTGTATAAATTATAATTACCTTTTTTATAAAGGAGGTTTATGTTAATACTTTCACCACCTGATACTTAGCTGAACAGCTTCATATTTCAAAAATATAACGAAAAATAAATTCCTCTCGGGATTATAATGCCAAAGAGGCGATACAAGGGAGCTCTTTAGGTATACACTTAAAGAGCGAACCCTTTAAAAACTAATTTATAGATTTTAGTATTTCTAGTGGAAGTGGAGCCTCTGGATATTTTTTTTGACACAATTTTTCATAGTTTTCACAAAAACTAATGATAGTTTTTTGAACTTCTTTTTTATTTTTATTTGAAAGATTAAGCTCCTTAATTAATTCACTGCAATTTTTTTCTAATTCTTTTATTTGTTTTCCTGAAAAAAATTCTCCTGTTTCTATTTCCCAATAAGTGTCTTCAAGCTCATCATCAGTTAAATCATTTAATTTTTTTTGTAATAATTTAATAGTCACGTCCTCAGTTTCCTTGTCTCTCATGGGAGAATTCTTAAGTTTTCCAAGGCATTTATCTTTTAATCCATCAATGAAATGAAAATAAGGTTTACCCTCTGAAAAATCTCTGAAATGATTTGTTTTAAAATATTTATCAATAGCTGTTTCTGTTGAAACCTTTTCTTTGCCCTTAATTATTGCGATTTGAACATAAACTTCTTGGCTAATATATTCTTCAATATGGTCTTTAACTTTTTGAGGTATCATTCTTGCTTATTAACTAATGTTCTTCTCTGTAATTACTATGACAAGCCTTACAATTACTCCACATAAATGTAGTTAATGTACCTCGAATATCATCTGCATCTTCGATTACTGTTACAAGTTTTGTCATATCATCTGAGGCTTTTTGCATTAATGCATTGAAGTCATCTTTTTCATCCCAAATAGTTAGTAAAGCTTCAGTATCAAAACCTTCTTGAGTATTTTCGGGAAACAAATCTATTAATACTTTATAATTTTCACTCATTTCAATCATAAGTTTTTTTGCTTTTTCAAAGTCTCCTTTTGAAGAGAAAGCTTGAACCCTTTTAGCTGTACTATAGTTTTTACTAAATAATGCTTGTCTACTTTTAATAATTTCTTCAACTGTTAATTCCGCATTACTTGATGAGACGAAAAATACGCTTAAAATTGAGAATAAAATTATTTTAATATATTTTTTAATGTGATTAAATAAATTATGCATTTAACAAATACCCTAACAGAGTATGGTATTATCTCAAAGGTGTTACATTGGCTCAGCGCAGCTATTCTGTTCATTCAAATACCTTTGGGTTTTTATCTAGTTGATTTAGATTTTGGTGAACAGAGAATAACTATAGAAAATATACACGTTACATTAGGTTTAATTGTTTTTTATATAATAATAATAAGGTTAATAAATAAAATTCTTAATCCAACTCCAAAATTAGATCCAAGTATTTTTAAAGGACAAAGGTTTTTAGCAAAGATGAACCATGTGCTTTTATATATTACTATTTTATTAATAACAATTTCAGGAATATTAAAAAAATTATTTAATGGAGAAACATTAACAATAATATTTAGAGAGATTCAAATTAATGAAAATTTTGATTTAGCAGATCAGTTTTATGAAATTCATATTCTTTCAAATTATACTCTAATAGGTTTAATAGTAATTCATATAACTGCTGTGATTATTCACAAACTATTTTTTGGGGACAATTTATTAAAGAGAATTCTTTAATCTTAATGACAAGCAATTCCAAATTTTTTTAATCTCCAATAATTATAGGGCCAAGGAGTTAAAAAACCTACTATCAACATTATTGGGACCACCCACCAAGTTAATATTGCGCCACCAGTTAAAACATAGTCAGTCAAGTTCATCATAATTTCCATGCTAATCATTGAAATTAAACTCATACCGCAGGCAGTTTTGAATGCGTTAACAAAATTAAAATTTTGCGTAATTAAAATTACAGTTTCTAGAATAATACTTGTTATTAATCCATTGATGATTGCTAAAATCATTATTCCTAAAATAGGAAAAGGAATTTGTGTTAATTGAAAAAATAATATTGTTCCAAAGTCGCCAATTGCACAACCTAGTACACACCAAGCTGTATTTTTTGCACTTCTTTTCCAGGTATGTCTACAAGACCAATGAAATGTAGAGGTATTCATTATAATTTGATATTAATGGTAAATGATTTTTAGACAAGTTTTCGATAATAAATCATCAACTTATACTTATTTAATTGCATCGGCAAAAGGTCGCGAGGCGGTCATAATTGATCCAGTAATTGAAAATGTTGAAAATTATATCAACATTCTAAATGAATTAGAATTAAAACTAGTAAAAGTAATAGATACACATATTCACGCAGATCATGTTACAGGCGCATTAAAATTAAAAAAAACTACAAATTGTTCTACTCTCATGGGTGAACACACGCCTGCAGATACCGTAGATATTAAACTAAAAGATGATGAAATAATAAAAATTGATCATATAGAAATCAAAGCGATGTATACACCAGGACACACTTCTGACAGTTATAGTTTCTTAATGAATAAATATTTATTTTCAGGAGATACTCTTTTAATAAATGGTACTGGCAGAACTGATTTTCAAAATGGTAGCTCAAAAGATGCTTATAATTCTATTTTTAATAGATTATTAAAATTACCTGAGGATACTATTTTGTATCCTGGTCATGATTATAACGGCAAAGAATTTAGTACAATTGGCAATGAAAAAAAATTTAATCCAAGACTACAAGTTAAAAATGTTGATGAGTATGTTGAGCTTATGTCAAATCTTAATTTATCAAAACCAAAATTAATAGATATTAATGTAAGTAGGAATATAAAATTAGGTGCTAATTAAATACTACAAATATTAAAAACCAATAAGAAACCAATCCAGCTGAAATTGTCGCGATAATATTTTTAGAAAAATAACCTACAATTACAGCAACTAATGCTCCAAAAATTTTGGGATCATTAATTTCTATAAAAGTTCCAAAATCATTTATAAATATTCCCGGAAATATTATTGCTGGGAATACTGCTGAAGGAACATATTCTAGAACTGCTTTAATTTTATCTCCCAACATATCTCTACTAATTAAAGCGATCATAGTCATTCTAGTAAGGTAAGTTAATATTCCAGCAAAAATAATTGAAGTAAGTGTCATTTTTTTAACCTCAATAATAGTGCAGCTACAAATAAAGCAATTAATGGTGAAATAATTATATAAGATTTAAATGGAGCATCAAAAAATAACAGTGAACTTAAACCGCAAGTAATCATAACAATATCATGATCTAATTTTTTTAAATCTTGAACAACAATTGCAATAAACGTTAGAGGAATTGCAAATTTTAATCCAAGTTCCTCTGGAACAAATGATCCTAAAATAATGCCTGATAATGTTGCTATCTGCCAACAAACCCACATTGTGCAACCTGTGCCAATTAAATGATAATGTAAAAATTCTTCACTTCTATTTTTTTTGAAAAATTTATTAGACTCAGCAAATCCTTGATCCACAACAACATAAGAAATTAATAATTTTTTTATAAAAGATAATTTTTCTAAATATTCAGATAAAACTGCTCCATATAATAAATGTCGAGAATTTATAATTCCAACAGAGGTAACCGCAACTAAACTAGATGCACCTCCTGATAACAACTGCAGGAAAACTATTTGTGAAGCTCCTCCAAAAATTATGAAAGACATTGCGTAGACTAAATAAGGATTAAATCCAAGCTCTACTCCAATTGCTCCACAAATTATTCCAAATGGAATCACTGAAAGCATATGTGGAGAAATATCCAGCATCCCTCGAGTAAATAATTGTTTTTTGCTAAGCATTTGCTTGTTTTATTAAAAACAAACTATGTGATCAATATTAATCGGTCTTTTAATTCCAAACTTTTCGTCAGCTTCATGTTGATGTTCATGATGAGAATGAACAAATACTGGTATTAACAAATCACTATTAGTTTTTAAGGTATAAATAAAGTTGGTTCCTCTAAATTTTCTATCAACTACCTCTAATTTTAGATTGCTTTTATCGTCGTGCTCAAGATCCTCTGGCTGTAATAATAATTGTACATTCGATCCTTTTGGGTAATGCTTAATAAAATTCCCATTAATTGTTCCAAGATCTTTATTTTCTAATGAATTTTCTCCAGTTACTTTTGCTGGAATTAAAATTCCACGATTTAAAAAATTTACTACTTCGACTGAGTTTGGAAAATGATAAACATTATAAGGATCGTCAAACTGTTTTATTTGACCATCTAATACAATTGCACATTTATGACCTAAATAAAAAGCTTCGTAAGAGTCATGTGTTACAATTATTGTTGTAATTTTTAATTTACTTAAAATTTTTTTTAATCTTACTTGAATTTCTTCTTTGAAACTTTGATCAACATTAGATAACGGTTCATCTAATAACAAAAGATCAGGTTGTGTTAGTAAAGATCTTGCAAGAGATGCTCTTTGTGCCTCTCCAGCACTGATTTCATGAGGATATTTTTTAAGTATTTTTGAAATATCTAGTAAATCAACAATCTCTTTATAAGTAAGTTTTTTTTTCTTTTTTGTTTTATTTCTCTCAGTGCCCAACAATATATTCTTTTCAACTGTGTAATGTGGAAACAAGCTATTATCTTGAAAAGCTAAAGATACATTTCTATTTTCAGGCTCAACATGTTTGTCTTTAGAAGATATTAATTTTCCATTTAATTTAATTGAGCCTTTATCAATTTGTTCCAAACCAGCTATTGTTCTGAGAATTGTAGTTTTTCCGATTCCTGAAGGACCTAAAATACATAAAGTTTCTCCTTCATTTTCAATTACAAATGAAGCATTTTTAACTTTAGTTTTTCCACCAATTATAAAATCAACACTTTTTATTTCTAAAAAATTATTTTTCATTTTTCTCTTAAAATATATTTAGATGTAAACATAATAAATATAGTTGCAATTAAAATTAAAAATAATGATGGTACTGCTGCAGCTTCTAACAAATCTTCAGAAGCAGATATATAAGCAGTTGTTGCAAATGTCTCGAAATTAAATGGTCTTAAAATAAGCGTTATTGGCAACTCTCTTATTATTTCTAAAGAAATCAATATGGCTACAAATAAAAGAGAATTTCTTAAGAAAGGAACATGAATATTCATGAAAGTTTTCTTTTTGGAGTAACCAAGTAAATATGAACTTTCATCAACTGAAATATTTATTTTTTCATAACCTGACTTGATTCCATTAAATGCTAATGAATAAAATCTTACAAAATAAACTAGGACAAGTCCTAGAATTGAACCAATAAAGACTTTTTTAATAGATAAAAAACCAAGTGCTTTTACAACATTATCATCAAACCAAGCAATAAAAGTTATAAATGCTACTGCTAAAATTACTCCTGGAATTGCATAACCTGAGATAGATATTGTTGATAAAAAATTTAAAATCTTATTTCTAGAAACTCTATTTCCATAATTTGAAATTAAAGAAAATAAAATCAGGACTATGCTAGATAAAATCACCAAATAAATTGTATTTAAAGTTAGTGAAATTACATCAATATCAAAAAGATTTTCTGGAAATTTAATTGTCCAATATAACATTTGACTTAAAGGAAATAAAAAACTTAAAAAGAAAATAATAAAACAAAACAAAAATGCAAAAAAAGATTTTTTACCATATAAGGTAATTTTTTCTTTTTGTTTAAATCCACCTCTAGAATTAAAATGGTATTTAGCTTTTTTTCTAGAAAAATTTTCAATTATAAAACATGTAAATATAAATATTAGTAAGAAAAATGACAATCTATTTGAAAAAGCTAAATCATCAAATGTAATCCATGAATTATAAATTCCAGTGGTTAAAGTATTTATTGAAAAAAAATCAACTGCACCAAATTCTGCTAATGTTTCCATTGCAACAAGAGATAATCCGGCAACTATAGCTGGTCTAGCAGCTGGTAATATTAAAGAATATAAAGATTTAAATTTTGAAAAACCTAAACTTCTTCCTAAATCAATTAAGTTTTGAGATTGATATAAAAACGATGCTCTAGAAAGAATATATACATAAGCGTATAATGAGAATGATAGCGAAAGTACTGCTCCAAGAAGACCATCAAACTTTGGAATATGTTTATTGTATTCCCCTTCTCCAAATAAATTTATCAAAATTGTAAAAGCTGTCCCATAATTTTCAAAAAAGGCAGTCAAGGAATATGCATAAATATATGGGGGAACAGCGAAAGAAAGTATAAGACCCCATTTAAAGAAATCACATAAAGGAAATTTATAAAAAGAAACTAAGTATGCAGATGCAGTTCCTATTATAAATGTGAGGATTAAAACACAAACTAGTAATGTGAAAGAATTAAAAATATATTCAAATAAAAAAGTATCTTTTAATATTTGGTAATAATTTGAAGTCTCTTCAAAAAAACTAAAAAAAACTGTAATGATTGGAATTAGTACACCTATGGACACCAATAAAGATGATAGAAACCAAATATTTAAATTCTTTAGCATTAAGGGTCTTATAATATAAAAAAAATTTTTTAATATAATTTTACTTTGATGCAGAAAGATATTTTAATGAATTTTCTGGTGTTGTTTCTGTATACGGATCATCATCTGAGCCTGTGTTATTAATTCCAGGCTCTTGCCACCATTTTTCAACAATACCATCGTTAATAACTGCCATATATCTCCAACTTCTTTGGCCAAATCCATCATGGTCTTTAGAAATTAACATGCCCATATATTTTGTAAAAAGTCCTGATCCATCTGGTATTACTTTAACGTTAGAAATACTCATTTTTTTTGCCCAAGCATTCATCACATATGAGTCATTTACTGAGCAACAATAAATTTCGTCAATGCCAAGTTTTTTTAATTCATCGGCATTTTTTTCAAATCCAGGTAATTGTTGAGAGGAACATGTTGGGGTAAATGCGCCTGGCAAACTAAATAAAATTACTCTTTTATTTTTAAAAAAATCATCTGTAGATTTGTTTATCCACTTCCCACCAATTGCACACGCAATTTCATTATCCGAGGTATCACCTTCTCTAATTCTAAAAGTTACTTGAGGTATTTTAAATCCTTCAATCATATTTTTTTAATGCCCACGACAATTTTTAGGAAAGGGTAAAGATCCTAAAGGAGAGTGACGTGGGCATATTCTAAAAAGAAATATATCATCATTTAAAAGGAGTGAGGATGTCTAGAGCCTCTTCTTTTTCAATTTCAGATAATTTTCTATTATTTATTTTTTTTTTAATTTTTTCACACTCTGATGAGCATGGTTCACATGTTATCTGACCCCCAAGTGAACCGCTCATGACAGAAGAATTACTTAAATCAAAATCAAATAAATTCTTTTTCACTATATGTTACTTCCAACCAGCAGCTGTCATAACTTCTAATGCAGCAGCTTGTTTTTTTCCATAACTAGAAACTTTAGTTGATAGATCTTGTTTAAAATCTAACCCTAAATTGTTTACTACTAATGGATTTGGAGAAACACCACCTATCATAGGAAACTCAAACGTATTATTCGTAAAGTGTTCCTGTGACTCTGGTGATAATAAAAAGTCAACAAGTGTAATCGCATTTGCTTTATTGGGCGCACCTTTAACTAAAGCAGCACAGCTTATATTCATGTGTGTTCCTCTATCATTTTGATTAGGGAAAAACGCTTTAACTTTTTTTGCAGCTGCTTGTTGCTCAGCACCTTTATTACCAGACAACATAAGTGCTAAATAATAAGTGTTTGCTACAGCAATATCTGCTTCTCCTGCTGCAACAGCCATAATTTGAGCTCTATCATTACCTTTTGGAGTTCTTGCCATGTTAGCTACAACACCTTTTGCCCATTCAGCTGTAGCTTTTTTTCCGTTATTTTCTATTAATGAAGCCACAAGAGATTTGTTATAAATATTGCTTGATTTTCTTATTACTAATCTACCTTTCCATTTTGGATCAGCTAAACCTTCGTAAGTTAAACCAGATAATTCAGCACCACTTACTCTTTCAGGTGAGTAATAAATTATTCTTGCTCTTTTTGCTACTCCAACCCATTTATTGGTTCTGAAATTTTTTGGAACTGATGCTTTGATTGTTTCGGATGTTAAACCACCTTGAAGCAAACCTTTAGCATCCATTGCGCCACATCTTCCAGCATCCGCAGTAATATAAAGATCAGCTGAAGAGTCTGCTCCTTCTTCTGCTATTCTTTTTTCTAAGGCTCCTGATTTACCATTAATTAAATTTACTTTAATTCCAGTAGCTGCTGTAAATTTTCCATACATTTCAGCATCAGCCTTATAATGTCTTGCATTAAATACATTTACCTCATTCGCAATCGCAATATTTGATACAAATAAAGATGTAATTAACGCCAAAATTGATAATTTTCTCATTAAACTCCTTAATTATTACGTTATTATTGAGAATGAGAACTATTCTCAATGAGAATGATTATCAATCGCAATAATGTCGCAGAATTTTATTTATTAAAATTATTGGGTTTTTCGCTATTTTTTTCTATTTCCAGTCTCCAATTTTACTGAATAGGAAATTTCTGAAAGCTTGAACTCTTGCAGTGTTTTTTAAAGATTGTGGGTATACGAAGTGTGCTTCAGTTATAGGTCCTTCTACTTTTGGAAGCACTTTAATTATATTATTTGAATTTGATACTAAATATTCTGGTAATGCTGCTAATCCTACTCCAGACTCAACTGCCAACAATAATCCCATTACACTATTTACTTTCATAATTGTTTTTCTCTTTTTTCCATCATGCATTCCAATTTTTAGCGCCCAATCAGGATTATACACTGGGGAAGGAGCGCCTTTTCCAAAAGAAATAAATTTATGTTTGTTTAGATCATTAATTGTTTTTGGCATCCCATTTTTTTCTAAGTATTTATTTGATCCATAAATATAGTACTTAATATCAACTAATTTTTTCTGAATATAATTAAGTTGTTTTGGTCTTCTCATAAAAATTCCGATATCAGCTTGTCGAGTACTTAAATCTAATTCTTTATCATCAAAAACCAGCTCTATTTCAATCTCTGGATTAAGTCTCATAAATTCCTGAATTCTTGGGGTTAACCAGTGAGTTCCAAAGCTTCTTACTGTTGTTATTGTCAATTTACCTGTTGGCTTATTTTTTTGATCTCCTAAGGAGGTTTCAACTTCTTTAAGTTTACTAATTACTTCATGAGCAGTTTTAAATACATATTCACCATTTTCTGTAAGAGTTAACCCTCTTGCATGTCTTTCAAACAATTGTACTTTTAAATCTTGTTCCAATGATTGAATTTGTCTACTAATAGCTGATTGGCTAAGATTTAAATTAACAGTGGCATTCGTAAAGCTTCCAGCTTCAGCCACTGCATGAAAAATTTTTAATTTATCCCAGTCCATTATTTATTTAAATCAACTAATACTCTTCCAGCGATTTCTCCTTTTAAAATTTTTGGATATGTTTTAATTAATTCTTCTAAACTAACTGTTAAAACAGATTTTTCCAATATATCGAAATCAATTAGTTTTGAGACCTCTCCCCAAATGAAACCCCTTCTTCTAATACTGCAATTAGCTGAGTCCATGCCCCAAACTTTAATACCCCTTAACATAAAGGGTAATAAATTTGTATTAAGTTCATTGCTATTTGCATTTCCACAAACTGCTATTATTCCATTTGATTTTGTTTGAGCTATTGCATTTGCCAGAATTTTACCACCAACAGTATCAACTACTCCATCCCACAAGCCTTTGTCTATTGGTCTTGGATCTTTATCAAATTCAGCCCTATTTATAATGTTTTTTGCACCTAATGATTTTAAATAATCTGATTTTGTATCTTTTCCAGTAACAGCAGAAACATTATATCCCATTTTAGTTAAAGCCATAACTGCTACACTACCAACTCCTCCTGTTGCACCTGTTACTAAAACATCATTAACTTTTTCACCTAACAAAATACTTTCTCTTGCTTGAATTGCAAAGGCGCTCATTAATGAAGTAAAGCCAGCTGTACCTAAAATCATAGCTTGTTTGCTTGTTAAGCTATCAGGTTTTTTAACCAGAAAATCTGCATTTACTTTTGCAATTTGTGAATAACCGCCAAAAAATATTTCTCCTACTCTAAATCCAGTTAAGATTACTTCATCTCCTTCTTTAAATTTTGAATTTTCACTTTCAATAACTTTTCCTGAAAAATCTATTCCTGGAATATGTGGAAACTCTTTAACTAGACGTCCACCATTTTTTAAAATCATTCCATCCTTAAAATTAAGGTCAGAATAATCTACTTTTACTGTTACGTCCCCATGCTTTAAAAAACTTTTATCAATAGATTTAACATTAAGTGAGAAGTTTTCACCTTCTTGATTAAGAATCAGTGCTTTAAATTGGTCAGACACACTAGTCTTTTAACTCAGTGCTGATAAATCGTAAATATCTATTTTGATAACTAAGGTCTTCTTTAAATTGACCTAAGTAAAAATTAGTTACTGTTGTTGCTTGTTCTTTTTTAATACCCCTCATAGTCATACACTGATGAGTTGAATCAATTGTTACAGCTACACCTTTTGCATCTAAAGCTTCCATTAATGAATTCGCAATTTGGACAGTTAATCTTTCTTGTGTTTGTAATCTTTTTGAAAATATTTCAACTACTCTTGCAATTTTACTTAATCCTACAACTCTTTCATTTGGTATATAAGCAACATGAGCTTTTCCTATAATTGGAGCCATATGATGTTCACAGTGACTTTGCACCGAAATATTTTTTTGAACAACCATATCGCTGTAACCTTCAACATCACCAAAAGTTTTATCTAATACTTTTTTTGCATCCTCATTGTAACCTTGAAAATATTCTTTGAATGCTTTTACAACTCTTTTAGGAGTTTCTAG
>CACJIJ010000009.1 GCA_902593445.1 uncultured Pelagibacteraceae bacterium | reverse complement strand
ACATTAGCACCCCAAAAACAGAATAAATCTTTCCAATTCCAAGTTTTATAATTTGGATTTACAGTTACTAAGTCCCAATTAGAAAGAGAGTATTTTACTTTTGGCTGATTCACTTGATTTATTTTAAACTAATAAATTCTACTGTCCATATAAGAGAGTTGGTAACCACAGGGCAATTTGAGGAAATATAATTATTAAAATTAAACCTATTACTTGTAGAACCATAAATTGCATCATTCCGTAATAAATATCTTTTAAATCCCACTCTGGAACTACACCTTTTAAAAAATATGCTGATAATGCTACGGGTGGAGATAGCCAGGCGGTCTGGAGATTGACAGCAACCAGAATTGCAAACCAAGTTAAATTGAAACCTAATGCTTCAACCAAAGGTAAAATTATTGGTACAATGATCATCACAATTGGAACCCACTCTAATGGCCAGCCTAGCAAAAATATTGCAACCATTACAATTGCTAGAATGAAATATTTGTTCATCTCTAAACCTAATAAAAATTCTGTTAACAAAGTAGGTGTTCCTAATCTTGCAAAAACAGCACCAAAGAAGTTTGAAGCAGCAACTAAAACCATAATTAAAGCTGTAATTTCTAAAGTTTTAACAAGTGCTTCTTGAAGTTTTGATAAAGTTAATTTTTTGTATGCTAATGAAAGTAATAATGCTCCCATTGCTCCGCAACCAGCTGCTTCCGTTGGGGTTGCAAAACCAAATAAAATACTACCTAATGCAGCAAAAACTAGAGCTGCAGGAGGAACTAAACCCAAAAAGAACTCAATCCAAACCTCTTTCATGCTTGCTGATCTCATTTCTTCAGGAATTACAGGTCCTAACTTAGGATTAATCATACATCTAATCGTTGTGTAACCCGCGTATAAACCTGCTAAAAGAATTCCTGGAATAATAGCAGCAGCAAATAAGTCAATTACAGGTATCTCCATTATTGGACCCATTACAACAAGCATAATACTTGGTGGTATTAAAATTCCTAAAGTTCCTCCGGCAGTAATTGTACCTGCCGCAAGTCTTACATCATAGCCCGACCTATTCATTGATTTTGCTGCCATAATGCCAAGAATAGTAACTGATGCACCAACAATTCCCGTTGCTGCAGCAAAAATAACTGAAACAAATAAAACTGCATAGTACAAAGAACCTCTTACTTTAGCTAACATCATTTGAAATGAAGAAAACAATCTTTCCATTAATCCTGCTTGTTCCATCATAATTCCCATAAAGACAAAGAGCGGGACAGCGGCGAGAGTTTGTTCGGTCATAACCATCGAGAACTGGAGGGTCATTAAATAAAAGACTAATTTTCCAAATCCCAAGTATCCAAAAACAAAGCCTAAGAATATCAAAGTAAATGAAATAGGAAATCCTACAAATATTGCAAAAAGCATTACACCAACTAAAATAAATCCTAAAATGGCTGGATCAATTAATTCTGCTATCATTTATCTTCTCCTGGCCATTTTCCTCTTGTTGCAGCCCAATAACTTTTAAATAATTCTGAAATTCCTTGAATAAGTAAAAACACTATTCCTATCAATAAGCAGGTTTTAATTGGCCACATATATGGCATCCAAGTTGTATCCATTCCTCTTTCACCTCTTTGAATTGACTCACCTACATAGCCAATCGTCATATAAAGAAACACTAGTAAGCCTGGAAAATAAAATAAAATATATAACCAAAAATCAATAGTACCTTGACTCTTAATTTTAAAATTTCTGTATAAAAAATCTGCTCTAATGTGAACTCCTTTTGAAAGTGCATACCCAGCACCTAACATAAAAAGTGCACCATATAAAAATCTACTTATATCGTAAGCCCAAATTGTTGGGGAATGAAATAATTTTCTAGCAAAGACCTCGTAAGTCATTGCAAGAATTAATGGCATTAATATCCAACAAACAACATTACCAACCCATTTACTAAATTTATCAATATTAACAATTGAACTTGCCATCCATGGTGGCATATCACTTGGCATTTTTCCTGAACCACCTCGCCTTTCGGCAATCATTTCATCGGATATATCTAGTTTACCTGGTTCGTCTGCCATAAAATTTTATATAAAAAAATTAGAGCGGACTTAATAGTCCGCTCTAACTTAAAGATTATTTAATGATTACTTTAATGTTGCTGCGTGAGCCATTCCTAGCTTCGCATTAGACATTTGAGCACCACTCCAGAAAGGAACTGCAATATCAGCAAATTCTTTCATAGAGTCCCAAACTTCAGCAAAGAATGCATTTTTAGCTGCGTTTGTTTCCAAACTTTTCTTAGCAGCTGCCATGTATTCTGTGAAGTAATCAGAAGGAGTATCTTCTAATTTTACACCATGAACTTCTGTAAGCTCTTTTAAAGCTTTTCCGTTTTCATAGATTCTGTAACTTAGAGATTTCGCTAGAGATGCATTTGCTGCAACTTCTAGAGACTTCTTCTCATGATCACTCATAGCATTGTATGTTTTTCCAGTAATATAAAAGTCAGCATTTACGACTACTTGGTGTAAACCTTGTAGGTAGTAGTGCTTTAATACTTTTTGGAAACCAAACGTTAAGTCTGGTTTTGGACAACACCATTCAGCAGCATCAATAGTTCCTGCTTCTAAAGCTGGTAGAATATCTCCACCACCCATAGCAACAGATGCTATACCGATGTCTTTATAAGTTTGTCCTGGAATTCCTGGAGGAGTTCTGAACTTATATTTTCTAAAGTCAGCCATATCTTTAATTGGTTTTGGAAACCAACCTAAAGCTTCAGGACCAACTGGTTGAATCATAAATCCTTTAATATCTCTTCCCATTTCTTTCCATAGTCTGTCGTATAGCTCTTTTCCTCCACCATACTGAAACCATGATAAGAATGCGATGTTGTCAATACCAACACCACCACCTGCTACTGGCGAACCAAATAACATAGCGGCAGGGTGATCACCTGACCAATAGTGTGTCCAAGCAAATCCACAGTCGATAAGTCCTTTATCAACAGCATCTAAAGTTTCTTTTACGCCAACAACTGCGCCTGCAGGCATAATTTCAAACTTAAGAGATCCACCTGTCAAAGTTGTAACAGTGTCAGTAAAGTCTTTTAACATTTTAACTTCATCAGCCTTAGTGTTAAGAACTGTCTGACATTTTAGTGTTTTTGCAGCATTAGCGTTTGAAATAAATCCAAATACCATAGCAACTGCAAATAACATTGAAATGATTTTTCTCATATCGTTTTTTCCCTCTCTTTATTTTTAAAAAAGAAAGCTTGTCAAAGAATGAAATCTAAAACAAGTGTTAATATTGGATTATTTTAATTTTTTTGTGTACAGAACTCTTACAAATAAAAAATTTTAATTTATAAGAGTTCTAAGTAATGGATAATTTTGATTATATTATTATAGGTGCTGGATCAGCTGGATGTGTTGTTGCTAACAGAATTTCGTCTAATCCAAAAAATAAAGTCTTACTTTTGGAGGCCGGGGGTAAAGATACTAATCCATGGATACATATTCCTGGAGGGTATTTTAAAACAATGCATAATCCTGAGACCGATTGGTGTTTTAACACAGAGAAAGAACCTTTCTGTGACAATAGAAAAATGACTTACCCAAGAGGAAAAACACTTGGAGGAAGTTCTTCTATTAATGGGATGCTTTATATTCGAGGGCAATCAAATGATTATAATTATTGGAGACAGTTAGGAAATGTAGGATGGTCATGGGATGATGTGCTCCCTTATTTTAAAAAATCTGAAGATTTCCAATTTGGAAAAAATGAGTTTCATGGTTCTGGTGGACCTTTAAAAGTAGAAAAAATTAGATCTACTTTCAAGGTTTTAGATTTATTTTTGGAAGCTGCAGAGGAATTTGGATATAAAAAAACCGATGATTTTAATAATGGTGATAATGAGGGGATGGGATATTTTCCCTTAACAATAAAAAATGGTTTTAGGTGTAGCACTGCAGTTGGGTATTTAAATCCAATAAAGAATAGAAGTAATTTAAAAATTATAACTAAAGCTCACATCAAAAATATTGAATTCGAAAATAAAATTGCCAAAAAAGTTAATTTTTGGACTGGTGATAAGTTAAATACTGTTGAAGCAAATAGCGAAATCATTTTAAGCGCTGGTACTATTGGGTCTCCACATATACTTCAAGCTTCAGGCTTGGGTCCTGCTAAATTACTAAAAGATAACGGCATTGAAGTTATAATGGACCATAAAAGTATAGGCCAAAACTTAACAGATCATCTGATGTTAAGACCTGTATATAAGATAAAAAATTTAGAAACTTTAAATGATATTTATTATAGTTTCACAAAGAAAATATTTACTGGATTAAAATTTTTCTTAACAAGAACTGGTCCACTTACAGTTGGAGCTAGTTATTTATGTGGTTTTGTTAAAAGTGATCCACATTTAGAAACTCCTAACTTACAATTTCATGTTTCTCCTGCAAGTACAGATCTTTTAGGAAAATCATCGTTACACAAATTTCCTGCTTTCACACCAACCATTACTAACGTAAGACCTACAAGCAGAGGATCTATTGAACTTAAATCTTCAGATACAAGAATTCCTCCAAAAATTAAAATGAATTATCTGTCAACAGATGAAGATAGAGAAATAGCAGGTAAGTCTCTTAAAATAGTAAGAAAAATAGTTATGGAGTCAAAAGCCTATAAAGATTATGGGCCAGAAGAATTAAGACCAGGTATAAATATTACTGACAATGAGCAGTTAGCTGTTGAAGCAGGAAAATATGCTAATACAATTTTCCATCCTGTCAGTACTTGCAGAATGGGTAAAGATGAAAATGCAGTAGTGTCTGATCAGTTAAAGGTTCATGGAGTCAAAAACTTAAGAGTAATTGATGCATCAGTAATGCCTTATATAACCTCAGGAAATACTAATGCACCTACTATTATGATTGCAGAAAAAGGTGCAGACATGATACTACAGCAGTAATGTTTGCAGAATTTTTTACACCTGAACAAATAGCAATATTAACTCAAATTATTTTAATTGATTTAGTTTTAGCTGGAGACAATGCAATTATAATTGGCATGGTTGCATCTAAATTTCCACCAGAACAAAGAAAAAAAGTTATCTTCTGGGGAATTGGTGGTGCAGTTATTTTAAGAATTATTTTAACATTGCTTACCGCATATCTTTTACAAATTACAGGTTTAAGGTTAATAGGAGGATTACTGCTTCTTTATATTGTTTACAAACTTTATGTAGATGTAATCAAAGGCTCAGAAACAGAAGAAGACATTAAAGTAGATAGTTCAAGTTTTTTAAAAGCAATTTGGACTGTTTTACTAGCAGATTTTACAATGAGTTTAGATAATGTTTTGGGTGTTGCTGGTGCAGCTGGCGATCACTATGGTCTTCTTGTTTTTGGATTAGCGTTATCAATTGTTTTGATGGCTACAGCAGCAACTTTAATTTCTGGATGGATTAAAAAATACAGATGGATAGCCTGGCTTGGGTTATTAGCCATATTAATTGTAGCTGTTGAGTTGATTTACACAGATATTAAAATAATATTCTTTTAATGTATCTTCAAAAAATAAATCTTAAAAATAAATATGCTTTAGTTACTGGCGCAGGCAAAGGACTTGGAAGAGCGTGCTCTATTGCATTAGCTGAAGCAGGTGCAACAGTGATAGCTTTAAGTAGAACATCTTCAGATCTTAATAAATTAGAAAAAGATATCAAAAAAGTTAAAGGAAAAATTATTAAAGTCTCTTGCGATGTAATGAATTATGAAGATTTAAAACTAAAATTAGATAAAATTAAAATTATTGACGTATTGGTAAATAATGCTGGAACTAACATTCCAGAACCCTTTGAAAAAATTAAACAAAAAAGCATGAATTATCTTGTAGATTTAAATCTAAAGGCAGCGTTTAACGTGGCACAACTTGTTGTAAAAAAAATGCTTAAAAATAAAAAAAGATCTGGATCAATTATAAATATGTCGTCTCAGCTTGGTCATGTAGGTATGGGCGGAAGAAATGTTTATAACATGACAAAATTTGGGATTGAAGGATTGACTAAGGGTATGGGTGTTGAGTTAGCAAAAAAAAATATAAGGGTAAATACGGTAGCACCTACTTTTGTTGAAACACCTATGGTTAAAAAATTTTTTAAAAATAAAAAATTTAAAAAATTAGCTCTTGGAAATATTCCCATGGGAAAAGCAGCTAGTGAAAGTGATGTTGCTACAACTGTATGCTTTTTAGCATCATCAGCATCTTCAATGATAACTGGAACATCAATAATTATAGATGGTGGATGGACAGCTCAATAATTTATAGATTTTTTTTTGTTTTTTTTATTTTTATATCACCAGTAAACGCTATTGAATTCCAAGGTAAATTTCTGCAAGGTTATTTTATATTAGGTAAAACTGATCCTAAAGCAAAAATTTTGGTTGGAAAGAAAGAGGTAAAAGTTTCTAAAGATGGTTTTTTTGTCTTTGGTATAGATCGAGATCAAAAATATGATCTAACATTTACAAAAGTTATTAACGGAAAAAAATTTATTACTACAAAAAAAGTTTTAAAAAGAAAATATAATATACAAAGAATAGACGGTTTAGCAGAAAGTAAAGTAACCCCGCCTGAATCCGTTTATAAAAGAATTAAGACAGAAAATAATGCAATTGGAGAAGCAAGAGCAATAAATTCTGATCTACAATTTTTTAAAGAAAAATTTATTATGCCAGTTGAAGGTATAATCAGTGGTGTTTATGGCAGTCAAAGAATTTTAAATGGTAAACCAAGATGGCCTCACTATGGTATAGATATTGCAGCTAAACAAGGAACGATGATTAAATCCTCTGGTTCAGGTATTGTTACTATGGCTGAAGATGATTTATATTATACTGGTGGAACAGTAATAATGGACCACGGTCATGGGATATCAACTATATATTCTCATTTAGAAAATGTATTAGTCTCAGTTGGTGATCAAATTAATCAAGGAGATATAATAGGAACAGTAGGATCAACTGGCAGATCAACAGGACCACATTTGGATTTTAGAGTTAATTGGTTTCAAACAAGACTAGATCCAATGTCTGTTATAAACTAAATCTCAGATTTTGCTCTAAAACGTTCATAAATCAATCTAACTCTAACTCCTAAACCTAAAAAAGGATCAGGAGGAAGCCATGTAGGTTTTTTTCTTTCCTCAATAGTTTTTATCTCTTTTGTATATTCATTACTCGCTTTCAAGGCAATTTGCTCTCCAAACAAAGTCCCAACCCCAATACCTGAACCATTATAACAACCTGCAACAAATATATTATTATCTATTTTTTCAAAAACTTGAGAACTATTTCTAGTTCTTGAAACTATACCTGACCAAGACGATTGAATAATATCGTCAGGTAATTGAGGAAATCTTTTTTTAATTCCAAGACTTTGTTTTAATGATCTTTTATTTAATTCAAATTTGGACATTTGATAAGGGTTATAAACTTCTGCGGTGTTTCTAATTAAAATTCTTCTATCTTTAGTCATTCTTATAGTGGCCCCCATTGGTCTAACAGGTAAAACTCCCCACTCTTTTGGTTCACCAATAGATAAGAACTCTTCATTTGTTAAAGATCTAGTCATACTTGCTGTTAAAGTAATAGGAAAATTATAATTAGATTTTATTCCTAAAGATTTCAGAAACCCATTTGTTGCGAAAATAATCTTTTTAGTTTTAATTGAACCATTTTTAAAATTGCAAATGACTGAGTCGTTTTCTTTATTCCAATTTAATAATGAAGAATTTTCATAAAGAAGTATATTTTCTGGTAATGTGTCAATCATAGCTCTAACCAACTTACCTGGATGTAATAAAATACCTCCCTTGGTATGAAGAGCAATATTGTAAAAATTGGTACCTAATTTTTCTTTAAGTTCTTTGTTTGATAATAAATTATGCTCAAAACCTAATTTGGATAAAATACCTGAAAAATTTTCTAATGTTTTTTTATCCTCTTCTTTTGATGAAGCAAAATACTTTCCACATTCATTCCAATCACAATCTACCTGATGTTCTTTAATAAACCTTTTAACAGCCTCTATCCCTAATTTATAAATATCTGCTTTTTTTTTATAATTATCCAATTCTTTATTTGAGATAAAACCATCATTAAGTGTTGTATCAACTAGATAACCTGAGTTTCTTGAGCTTGCTCCCTCACCTGCTAGCTGAGCATCAACTAATATTATTTTTTGATTAGGATAAAGCTGACCTAATTTTCTTGCTGCAGACAAACCAGTATAACCTGCTCCAATAATTAGCCATTTGCACTCTTCATTTTTCTCTAAAACTTTTAAATTTGATCTTGAATTTAAATCATTAATCCAACTACATCCATTATCATTAACAATTTGCATGTTTATGGATTTAATCTAATTCAAATTCTTTTGTATAGTCTTTTTTAAGTTTGGGACTCTGTTTTAGTTTATCTAAAACACAATTACCTATTACTAAATAATCTAATTCTGTTCCCATAAAACAATTAAAAGCATCTGTTGGAGTGTTTACAATTGGTTCACCTCTTACATTAAAAGATGTATTTACTATAATTGGACAACCAGTTTTTTCTTTAAATTTAGAAATTAGATCATGGTAATGTTTATTAGTATTTTTTGTAACAGTTTGAATTCTAGATGAATAATCAACATGAGTTACAGCTGGAATTTCTGACCTTTTTACATTTAATTTATCAATACCAAAAAGATTTTTTTGTTCATCATTCATTTCAATTTTTTTATCAGGATTAATATTTGCAACTAACAACATGTAGGGACTATCAACATTTACATCAAACCATTCAGATAAATCTTCTCTTAATACTGAAGGCGCGAAAGGTCTAAAGCTTTCTCTATACTTTACTTTTAGATTTAAGTTTTTTTGCATTTTGTCGGATCTAGGATCTCCTAGAATAGATCTAGCTCCAAGAGCTCTGGGTCCAAATTCCATTCTGCCTTGAAACCATCCTACAGCTTTTTCATTCGATAAAAATTCTGCAGTTTTATCAATCAAATCGTCATAACTTAAAGTTTCAAAATTAGCACCTGCAATATTTAATTCTTTTTCAATTTCATCTTGATTGAACTCAGTTCCTAAATATGAACCATTCATATCATCATTAGAGTCTACTAATCTTTTGTTTCCTTGATCAATATGCCATAAGGCTAAAGCTGCACCCAAAGAACCTCCTGCATCACCAGCTGCTGGTTGGATCCATATATTATCAAAAATTTTTTCTTTAAGAATCTTTCCGTTTGCCACACAATTTAATGCTACACCTCCTGCCAAACATAAATTTTTAATTCCATATTCCTTACGAATAGATTTTGATAAATTAATCATAATTTCTTCGGTAACTTTTTGAATTGATGCTGCTATATCCATATGAAATTGAGTTATCTTTTCTTTAAGTGGATTTCGAACTTTTTGACCAAATAAATTATTGAATTTTTCGTTAGTCATTGTTAGTCCAGTTGCATAGTTAAAATATTTTTGATCTAGTCTAAAAGTTCCATCATCTTTTAAATCTATTAATTGTTTTACTTTATCTTCATAAATAGGATTTCCATAAGGAGCTAAACCCATTAATTTATATTCACCACTATTTACCTTGAATCCTGTGTAATAGGTAAATGCTGAATAAAGTAAACCAAGCGAATGTGGGAAATGAATTTCTTTTTTGATTTCTAAACTATTATTTTTTCCTACAGCTACTGTTGTCGTTGCCCATTCTCCTACACCGTCAGCGGTTAAAACAACTGCTTCGTCAAAAGGTGATGGAAAAAAAGCACTTGCAGCATGACTTAAATGATGATCTGAAAAAAAAATATTTTCATCTGATTTATAATTTTGATCATGATTTTTAAGTTTATTAAATAAAAGATTTTTCTGAAATAGCTTTTCTTTAATCCATAAAGGCATAGCTTTTGCAAAAGAAACGAAACCTTTGGGTGCAAATGCTACATATGTTTCTAATAATCTCTCAAATTTTAAGAATGGTTTCTCAAAAAAAACAATTTGGTCAACTTCACTTAATTTTAAGTTTGCATATTTTAATACAAAATTTATTGCATTTTGTGGATAATTTGGATCATGTTTTTTTCTAGTAAATCTCTCTTCTTGTGCTGCGGCAACTATTTTTCCATCTACTAAAATACATGCAGCACTGTCATGATAGAATGCTGAAATACCTAATATAGAACTCACTTTAAAAAATTGTATAAATAAATGGAGCTACTGCTGAACCTTGAGTTAATACTATTAAGCCACCAAATATAACTAAAACAATTATAATTGGTAATAGCCAATATTTTTTTCTAACTTTTAAAAATTCCCAAAATTCTTTTATAAAATTCATATTAAAATTGATTTTTCATTTTACTTTTTGGACCATTTTTTTCAATCCAATAAGATTTATTTTTATTATATTTTAAACTTAATACGTCTTTTCCAAGAAATTTCATTATTAAACCTATAGGCGTAACCACTAAAAAAAATATTATTCCCATTATTATTGGTGAAATAATTTTTCCTAAAAATATTCCAAATTTAAACCAAAGCCTATTTAAAGGAGTTAAAATTTTAGAATTAAGGAGTCCTGATATCAAGAAGATTAAAGAAATTATTACAGACCATATTCTTATCTCTTTATCATTTATTAAGGGATATAAAGCTATAAACAAAAATACTACAAAAAAAACTATTCCAAAACTTCTATTAGAACTTATCTTAATATCATCCATTTAAAGATTTCTGTGGTCTCATATCTTTTTTATTGATACCAGCTACTTTTACAGGTTTTTTCATAGCATCTCTTCTAAAAGGCTCGCCTAACTCTTGGTTTAAGATAACTTCAATAAAAGTTGTGATACCTTTCTTCTGATCTTCACAAGATTGTTTAATTGCTGAAGTGGTTTCTTCCATAGTTCTCACAGAAATGCCTTTTAATCCACAGGCATCAGCTACTTTTGCGTAACTTAACTCTGGATCTAATTCTGTTCCAACAAAATTATTATCAAACCACAATGTTGTATTTCTTTTTTCAGCACCCCACTGATAATTTCGAAATATTACCATTGTTATCGCTGGCCATTCTTCTCTTGCACATGAACTCATTTCATTCATACTTATACCAAAAGCACCATCACCAGCAAAACCAATTACTGGGGTATTTGGACAACCAATTTTAGCCCCTAATATAGATGGAAAACCATAACCACATGGACCAAATAAACCAGGCGCTAAATATTTTCTTCCTTTTTCAAAAGTAGGATAAGCGTTACCAATTGCACAGTTATTTCCTATGTCACTTGATATAATTACATCGTCTGGCATACCTGCTTGAATTGCTCTCCAAGCTTGTCTTGGTGACATTCTGTCTGCATCTCTTTCTCTAGCTTCTTTATTCCAAACTGTTCCTTCATCATCATCTTCATGATCTAAACTTGACAGTTTTTGTAACCAGGCTGATTTAGTTTGATGAATTATATCTTTTCTAGCCTGTCTATCAGTATCTCCAGCATTAGAAGATAATTTTTCTAAAATTTGTTCAGCGACTAATTTTGCATCACCACTTATTCCTACTGTAACTTTTTTAGTCAAACCTATTCTATCAGGATTAATGTCAACTTGAATAATGCTTGCATTCTTTGGCCAATAATCAATTCCATAACCAGGTAAAGTAGAAAAAGGATTTAATCTTGTTCCTAAGGCTAACACTACGTCAGCTTTTGAAATTAATTCCATTGCAGCTTTTGATCCATTGTATCCAAGAGGACCAACAGCTAAAGGATGGCTTCCTGGAAAACTGTCATTATGTTGGTAACCTGAACAAACAGGAGAATCTAATTTTTCTGCAAGTTTTTTTGTAGCTTCAATAGCTCCACCAATAACAACACCTGCTCCAGATAATATTACTGGAAATTTTGCTTTAGATAACAAATTAGCTGCTTTAGCTACAGCATCATTTCCTCCGCCTTGTCTTTCAAGTCTTACAATTGGGGGAAGATCGATGTCAATTACTTGACACCAATAATCTCGTGGAATATTTATTTGTGCTGGTGCCGATCCTCTTATAGCTTTTTCTATAACTCTGTTTAGTACCTCTGCCATTCTTGATGGATCTCTTACTTCTTCTTGATAACAAACCATGTCTTTAAATAAATTCATTTGCTCTACTTCCTGAAATCCTCCTTGACCCATTGTTTTATTTGCTGCTTGAGGTGTAACTAATAAAAGTGGAGTATGATTCCAGTAAGCTGTTTTAATTGGAGTAACTAAACCTGTAATTCCAGGCCCGTTTTGAGCAATGACCATTGACATTTTACCAGTAGCTCTAGTGTAACCATCAGCAATTAAACCACCATTTGTTTCATGTGCAACGTCCCAAAATGTTATTCCAGCATCTGGGAATATATCTGAAATTGGCATAAAAGCTGAACCGATTATTCCAAAAGCGTGTTCAATGCCATGCATTTGTAAAACTTTTACAAAAGCTTCCTCTGTTGTCATTTTTGTCATAAAACTAGAACCTCTCTAAATTATAAATTTAAGTATATATAAAATTCGTTTGTTAATTTGTGCGATTAATATATAAGATTTTACAAAATTCAAACAAACAAATCGACACGATATGGCAACAGATATAATAATTCACGACGAAAAAGACAACGTGGGAGTAGTTGTTGTTGAAAAAATCACTCCGAAACAAGATTGCTCTTGCTGGGTAATGGAAAACGACAAAACTGTTAATATTCAATCTGCGGATGAAATTCCTTTAGGTCATAAGATTGCTATGATTAACCTTAATGAAGGTGATACGATTATTAAATATGGTCACGATATAGGAAAAGTAGTTAAATCAATCAAAAAAGGTGAGCATGTTCATGTTCACAATGTTAAAACAAAGAAATGGTAGAGAGATTATGGAAATTCCAAAAAGTTTTTTAGGTTATAAAAGAGAAAACGGCAGAGCCGGAACAAGGAATCATGTTATTATTTTACCAGTAGATGATATCTCTAATGCTTGTGCTGAAGCTGTAGCCAATAACATTAAAGGTACAATTGCTCTTCCACATTCTTATGGAAGATTACAATTTGGAGCAGATTTAGAATTACATTTTAGAACCATGATTGGAACTGCAAAAAATCCTAATGTTGCAGCTGCAATTATCATTGGAATTGAGCCAAAATGGACAAAAAGAATTGTAGATGAAGTTGCTAAAACTGGCAAACCAGTTGAAGGATTTAGTATTGAAGGTGCTGGTGATATTGAAACTATTATGAAAGCATCTAAAAAAGCTCAAGAGTTTTCCATTTGGGCATCTGAAAAACAAAGACAGGAATGTCCAATCAGTGATCTATGGATTTCTGTTAAATGTGGAGAGTCTGATACTACATCTGGTTTAGCCTCAAATCCTACTGTGGGAAATTTAATGGACAAACTTGAACCCCTTGGTGTACATTTGTGTTTTGGTGAAACTTCAGAATTAACTGGGGCAGAAACAGTCTGTGAAAAAAGAGGAAAAACGCCAGACGCTCAAGAGAAATTTAAAAAGACTTGGAACGATTATAATGACTTTATTTTAAAAGAGGCTACCGACGATTTATCTGAAAGCCAACCTACTGCTGGTAATATTGCTGGAGGTTTAACAACAATCGAAGAAAAAGCTTTTGGAAACTTTCAAAAAATTGGTTCAAGACAATTTATAGATGTTTTAACACCTGCAGAAGAACCTGAAAAAGGTCCAGGATTATATTTTATGGATACCTCTTCTGCTGCAGCAGAATGTGTTACTCTTCAAGCTGCTGGTGGATTTAATATTCATTTATTTCCAACAGGACAAGGAAATATAATCGGAAATCCGATTGAACCTGTAATTAAGTTAACAGCGAATCCATTAACTGCAGTTAATATGAGTGAGCACATTGATTGTGATGTTTCAAAAATTCTTTCAAGAGAAATGAATTTGTCTGAAGCTGGAGATGAACTAATTAAAACAACTTTAAGGGTAGCTAACGGAAGATTGACTTGTGCGGAGGCTTTAGGTCACAAAGAATTTGTGATGACTAAACTCTACAGAAGTGCGTAAAAATTTCTGTGGTTATCAATTTTCAGTTTATAAAATCAATTTTTCCAGGTGTTATTTTAGCTTTAATATTTTGTTTATTCTCTCAAGGTATTAACAACGTAATAGCTTTAGAGATTTTTGGTACAGAAAAAAGCCCTATTTCAACAGTTCTAATTGCAATATTGCTTGGAATATTAATGGGAAATGCTTTCACTCCAAGACCAGGCATGATGATTGGTTTAGATTTTACCCAACAATATATTTTAAAGTTAGGTATAATTTTTTTGGGTATTAGATTAAGTTTTGCTGATTTTATTAAATTTGGCTCTATTGCAATACCTTTAGTTATATTTTGTATTTTGGGAGTATTGATATTGATAAAGCTTCTCATAAAAAAAGTCCCTATATCATCAAAAATGTCATACCTAATTGCTATTGGTACTAGTGTTTGTGGTGCTACTGCAATTGTTGCAACAGCTCCAGTTATCAATGCAAAAAAAACAGAGGTTGCCTATGCAATAGCTAATATTACGTTATTTGGAGTGATTGCTATGCTAGTTTATCCATATTTTGCAGAATGGTATTTTAGTAATAATGCTTTGGAAGCTGGCTTATTTTTAGGAACTTCAATTCATGAAACTTCTCAAGTTGCAGCTGCAGGATTAATTTATGATCAACAATTTAATAATCCTGAAACTTTAGATGTAGCAACAGTAACGAAATTAATTAGAAACACTTTTCTGGTAATACTAATTCCATTATTTGCTTTCTTATATAATAGAGGTGAATTTAAGGAACAAAAATACTCAATTTTAAGTATTTTTCCATATTTTGTACTTGGTTTCATTGGCATGATAATTTTAAGAAATTTTGGAGATCAATTATTTTCATCTGAAAGTGATAGTTTTTATGCTTGGTCTAGATTCATTGAATATTTAAAAATTTTAGCAACTGTATTTTTGACAATGGCTATGGCTGCTGTAGGAATTTCAATAAACTTAAGTGAACTTAAATCAATGGGATATAAACCATTTGTAGTTGGTTTGATTGCAGCAGTAACTGTTGGAATTATTAGTTTAATATATATAGAAACTCTAATAAATTTTTTTATTTAAGATTTTACTAATAATTTTTTTCGCAAGTTTGAAATAAAACGCCTTATAAAGGCTGCTCCAACACCTAAAATAATTGCAAACATAATAGTAAACAGTCCATAAAAGAAAGGCATCTCATTAGAAAAATCAATTATAAATTGAGAAAAGAAGTTTAGATCTGAACTAGTTGCATTTGCAGTTCCATTCATAATTTGATCTGCAAAAAATGTATCGTATGCTATTGCTATACCTACAATAAGTAATAAGATTGCTAATAAAGCTCTTAAACCTGAGCTATCAATTCTTTCACCTAATTTTTGTCCAACTTGAACTCCTATGATTGAACCAATAACCAACATTAAAACTAACAACAAATCTATAGATCCATAATTAAATGAATGAAGAAAAGTAACAATCACACTTACAAAAATTGTTACAAATAAAGATGTACCAGGAACTAATTTAGTAGGCATTTTAATTATATAAATCATTGCCGGGACTAAAATAAACGCTCCACCAATCCCCATAATAGCTGCAATAAAACCAACCAATAAACCAATTATAATTGGAGTAAAAATACTTTCATACAATTTTGACTTTGGAAATCTCATTCTTAATGGAAGGCCGTGTATCCAATAATGAACATGTAGTTTTTTTTTAACTACAACGTTTCTCTTTGCTTTATCTATTTCTCCTAAACTTTCAACTAACATTAAAGTTCCAATTATTGCCAATATATACATATAAGCCAAAGAGATAACTGTATCTATTTTTCCAATGCCTTTAAAATATGTAAAAGTATAAATTCCTAAAGAAGTTCCTATTACCCCTCCAATCACAATCATTGATCCCATTTTGTAATCTAAAGTATTTTTTAAATAATGAGTTGTGGAACCTGAAACTGAAGTAGCTAAAATATTATTTGCTTCATTAGCAACTGCATATGCAGGAGGTATTCCTAAAAAAATTAAGAATGGTGTCATTAAAAATCCTCCACCAACACCAAACAAACCTGAGAGAACTCCTACAATTGCACTTAACAAAAGTATTTCGATAGGGTTAACAAAAACTTGAGCTATCGGTAAAAATACTTCCATAAAAAAATTTAAAAGTTATTAAAAAACAACTTAGTTAAAAGTGATAAAAGTTCCAACTAAAATCACTCCCCAATAAGCTGTTAGGCCTGCTATGATTCCTGCTTTGATAAATATTGTTTTAAAATTTGAGAGTTTGTTAATAATTTTTACGTTAGAAAGTAACATTAAATTCGTCAATACACCCAGAACGAAATTTGTCAAACAATTATTTATTATTAAGCAATTTTTTTTGTCTAGTAGATGGTGGCCCCAAAAACTTTAATAGTATCGTCTTCTACACCTAAGACCAACCTCCCAAGAAACTCTCCTGGGATCTCTTTATTTGTTTGCTTTATCAGAACGGTTATATGATCTCCTCTTCTAAGGCAACCGAAAGGTTCAAAAGTCTCATTTAGATTAGTGATTAGCTTATTATTAGCCCACTGTTTACCAAGCTCTACTTCGTTAGCACCAAAAAGCATTTGGGTAGAGAAATCTCTAGTGAACCCACCATAATCTTTGAGATTAGATGATTTAACCAAATTATCCCAAAAAGGTTTGGCTAATTCATAAATCTCATCATCTGTTTTAGATAAAATATCCATGTGATTTTATTAAATTATCTACTATGAAGCTTTTTTCTTCTCGTTCTCATCCACTATATGGTAGACAGGAACTTTCTCCATACTAAACTTACCAGTCTTAGGATCTCTTCTTGAAACTGTTAAGCAATGCCAATTATCATCATCAAGTTTCATATGATCGCCTCTATAATAATATCCAGGCCATCTAGTTTCTTCTCTGAACATAGTATGTTCTGTAACGCACTGAGATGTTAAAGCTCTGTGTTTAAGCTCCCATGCCCTCATAAGTTGGTGATAATCCTCAGCTCCCACGTTTTCAAGATCTTCCTCAAGCCAAGCTAACAATTCTAATCCTCTTTTTAGCATATTAGCATTAGTCATATAGTTTGTAGCTATTCCACCTACATATTCATCCATTATTCTTTGTAAACGTTGTAAGCCTTGAATAGGTGAAATATAGCTTGGAGATACAGTTCCTCCAGTAATCTCATTTTGGGCTACGGTGTAATTTTCTAAAGGTTTATAAACTTTAGCTTTAAAATCCTCACATTGTTTATCAGAAACCTTTAAACCCTCAGCTTTTTTGTCTTCAATGTATTTTACAGCTGCTTTTGCTGCCAATCTGCCTTCAGTGAAAGAGCCTGATGAAAATTTGTGAGCGCTTCCACCTACAGTATCACCTGCTCCAAATAATCCATCAATTGTTAACATTCTGTTGTAGCCCCAAAAGTACTCTGGTGGAGACAGGTCCTCTGGTCCACTTACCCAGGCTCCTGAACAAGTAGCATGGGAACCCATTACATATGGTTCAGACGTTGTTAATTCAGGGTTTGTATATTTTGGATCAATATTTTGAGATGCCCAAACAACAGCTTGACCTACAGTCATTCCTAAAAAATTTTCCCAACCAACAGTTTCTAAATGTGGATCTTGAAAAGCCTCAGTAGTAACCATATGAATTGGTCCACCACCTGCCATTGTTTCTTGAATAAAAGCATGGTTTCTTAAACACGTAGGTGTAGGATGGTGATCTATATATTCTCCTACTAATTCTTTAGTCTGGTCGTACCATTTCTTCTCATAGTTTTCACCGTTTGCATTTTGTGTATATGTTTTTAAATGTAAAAAATAAGCTCCAACAGGTCCGTATCCATCTTTAAATCTACACAACACTATTCTATTTTCCATTTGTGTCATCTTCGCGCCAGCCGCAATTGGTAATGCATATGCTGAACCATTGCTCCAAGGAGCATACCAAGTTCTACCCATACCTTCACCAACAGCTCTTGGCTTAAATATGTGTGAAGCTCCTCCTGCAGCAACAATTACTGCCTTTGCTCTAAAAACATGGAAATCACCTGTTCTCATGTTAAACCCAACGGCACCCCCCACTCTATTCTCTTGAGCCTCATCCATTAAAAGATGAGTAATCATAATTCTATTATAAATTTTATCTGCAGATTTTTTTGCTGCTTCAGCAACAATTGGTTTATAACTTTCACCATGGATCATTATCTGCCACTTACCTTCTCTTAAATATCTTCCAGTCTCTTCATTTTTCATCATAGGAAGACCCCATTCGTCAAACATATGAACAGTTGAGTCTACATGACGAGCCATGTCATATCCTAAATCTTCTCTAACCATTCCCATCAAATCATTTCTTGCGTATCTGACATGATCTTCAGGTTGATTTTCACCCCACTGCATACCCATGTAACAGTTAATTGCGTAAAGACCTTGAGCTACTGCTCCACTTCTATCTATGTTTGCTTTTTCAACGCAAACAATTTTCATATCTCTACCCCAGTGCCTTGCTTCAAAAGTTGCACCAGTGCCGGCCATGCCTCCACCAACTACTAATACATCACAGTCTTCGTAATGAGTTTTGTGCTTAGCCATTAATAATAAACTCCTTTTTTAAAAGATTCTTTTGGAACCGCAGGAAGTTCACCATCAATATTTAGTCCTTCAGGTTCAGTGTAAAGTCTTTGTGAATTTAATTCTCCTTGTTTAATTTTTTCTCCATCTGCAAGTTTAGGAATAAATTTTCCCCATGGTTTTGTTGTTATTGGTGAAACAAAGTCTTTTGTTGTTCCGTTTCTAAATTTTATTTTCCAAGAAATAGTTCCTTTTTCTTCTTCTCTTCTTACTCTAACGCTATGTCCCATTGGGGCAAAATCTGCATAACCTCTTACATCAATCGCATGATTTGGGCATGCTTTTACACATGAATAACATTCCCAACAAAAATTTGGTTCTATATTTTTTGCACGTCTAATATTTTCATCAATGTGCATTATATCAGATGGACAAATATCTACGCAGTGACCACATCCATCACATCTAGTCATATATACAAAAGTTGACATAATTTATTTTCTTTCCTTTTTTGTTATCATATTAATAATGTTTTGGCTCTTCTCTTTTTATTCCTAGGCCAAATTGCTCAGGGGCATCAGCAGGGGGTGGTAAATTATCTCTAGAACCGTCTGCTTCAGCCAAATTTTTCTGTATTGCTGCTCCAGGCTTATAGAACATGTGAGCAAATTTTGACCAATAGACTCCACCAAATAGAACTAAATTAGAAACTACAAACAGTGCAAAAAATAAGAATGACAAGCCTACTTGACCATAAAATTGAGTGTAAGACCAAGCTAGTCCAAAAGTTGAACATGCTAATAATGCTAGAACAAACAAATCAGCTTTAATAATTCTATACCAAGGGTGTGCTTCAGCTGAAACATCTACTCTTAAAAAAAACCAAAACCAAAATCCACCAACACAAGTAAGTATTGCACCTACATGCCATAACATTGACCATAATGTAGAAGAAGTTTTGTCTGCACCTGTATAACAAAACACTAACATTGCTGAAGCAATCCAAAAGATTATAGTTCCATACATACCAAGAACATGTGCTAATCTTCTTTTTCCAAAACCTAATTCTGATGTTGTTCCAATGTCATAAACAGTAGTCTTAGCAATAATTTTAGCCTTCTCAGCAGCTCCAACTTCTCTTGTTGCCTGCAATTTTGCTTTTTTTGCATTGTTAAAGAAATAAGTTAAATTTTTGTGGTGTATCATCTGAATAATTGTTCCAAAAGCAATTAAAAGAACCATTGCAATTATAAAACCTTGCATAACAACAGTAGGAACTACTTCTGATAATAACGAAAATGGATTTGTCTCAAGCATATTACCCTTATGTTAAATTATTTTTAAATAATTTCAAAGTTTTCTAATCTAGTTAACTCATCAGATCAACAAAAACTATTGATAAATTTGTCTTTAATAACAATTAAAAAATATTTACTTTCTTTTATAATGTTGTTTTTTTGGGATCACAGACCTGACTCCTCCTTGCGGATTCTCCACATCCCCTTCTCTTCTTGGGATTAAATGAATATGGCAATGCATAATTGATTGGCCTGCAGATTTTCCTGCATTTGTGCCTATATTAAAACCTTGAACACTAGAATCTTGTTTTAAAATTTTTTCTTTAGTTTTTAAGATTAACTCGTTACATGCCTGAATTTCATCTTTAGTAAGCTCAAAATATGTCTCTACATGTCTTTTAGGAACGATAAGACTATGAAATTCTGAGACAGGATAGCTATCTGTGGATGAATAAGCCAATTGGTTTTCAAACTGAAGCTCTTCTTTTCTGATTTTACAAAATATACAAGGATTATTTGGATCTATCATATTTAAAAGAGAGAATTATATATTTTATTTAACTTAATGTAGCAACCAGTCTTTCTTCTCTTCCATTTAAGATCGTTTATTTTTGAAACTGATGTTACTCCTTTACCAGATCCAATAAGAATTATTTCTTCATAATCATGAATTGATTTAATTAAAATATCTTTAAAATTAATTTTTATTTTTTTACTGATAAATTTAAGCGTATTTCCAAAATAACAATTTTTTTTAGGTGAAAAGATCTTTCCATTTTTCACAAAAACTAAATTTGAGGTACCAGTTTCTAAAATCTTGTCATTTGCGACTAAAGCAACATCGAATTTAGTTGGGTCAACTTTACTTAATTTTGCTAATATTTTTCTATAATAAAGATTTTTATAATTTGGCTCTACTCGTTTATATCTAAACAATAACAGATTAAAATTACTCTTTGGTTTGGGTCTTTTTCTAATAGAGAATGATATTAATTTTTTATTTAACGCTACACGAAATAAATTATCAGGACCTTCGTATAAAGTATTTTTCTTAATTAAATCTTTAATAATGTTTTTTAAATTTTTTTTTCTAATCCCATATTTTTTTGTAGATTTTATTAAGTTCTCTATATGCGGTTTTAAAAGTATTAACTTAGGAGGATTCCCAATCATTCGCATTGTAGTAAATACGCCTCTAGATCCCCAAAGATCTTTAAAAGTAACTTCTTTAAGATTACTAAGCTGATAAGATTTTTTTAATAAGAGTGTTGCCATTTTCTGTTAAAAAAGATTCTGGATGAAATTGAAATCCATATATTTTGTTTTGACTATCCTCAAGACCCATTGGTATTTTTGTTTTACTACATCTCATAGTTATTTTAATTGAATTCGATTTAAAAGGCTCCATTAATTTTAATGAATGATATCTTCCAACTTTAAACTGTTGATTTTTTTTAAAGATTTTAGTTTGACTATTTGTTTTTATATTGGATTGAAAGCCATGATAAATTTTTTTTTGTTGTATTATTTTGCCTCCTTCATTATGTAAAATCATCTGATAACCAAGACAAATACCAATAATTTTTTTCTTTCCTTTGTATTTTTTATAAATTTTTGATGTATCAGGATAATCCTTTGGTGACCCAGGTCCTGGTGATAAAACGATCACATCACTTTTATCAAGTAATTTGTTATTTACTTCATAATAATTTGAGCAAATTACTTTATCAAATTTTGCAAATTGATGAACAACATTCCAGGTAAAAGAGTCTTGATGATCTATAATGTAAATCATTTAAATAACTCCAATAAAGATTTTGCTTTAATGTAATTTTCATTAAACTCTTTCTTTGGTGAGCTGTCTAATACTACACCAGATGCAGCAGAGATCTCAGATTGATTTCTATAATTTAATATAGATCTTATTATAATATTAAACCTCATATCTTGATTAAATTTAATTAAGCCAAAGCTTCCAGTAAAAATATTTCTACTTTCTTTTTCTTGATTATTTAACAATTCAAGGGTTCTTATTTTGGGACAACCAATTACAGATCCACCTGGCATCATTGCTTTTACAACGTCAATTAATTTTGTATTTTTGTTTAATATGCCTCCAACTGAAGTTACATAATGAAAAAGATGTTTATATTCTTCAACATATTTTTTCTTAAGTATTTTAACGCTACCTGGCTTACAAATTTTTGATAAATCGCTTCTCTCCATATCAACTATCATATTGTGCTCCTTGGTTTCTTTTTCATTGTTTCTAAAATATTTAAGAGCTATATTTTTATTAGAAGATAATTTTTTCTTAAAAGTACCAGCTATTGGCTTTGTAATTATTCTATTTTTTTTCTTATCTATAAGTGTTTCGGGAGAGCAGCTTACTATAGAGTAATCTTTATCTTTTATCATAAATGACTCTGGAGACGCATTTACTCGCATCAATTTCCAGAAGAAATTAATAGGATTAATCGTTGATTTATTCTTATACTTCGTACAAATTTTAATTTGATAAGTTTCACCTTGTCTTATTTTTTTTGAGAATATTTCAAATATTTTTTTATATTTTGAATAAGAAATATTAATTTTAAACGGACTTAATATTTGAGTTTTGTTAAATTGATAATTAAATTTATGTTTTTGGATTTTTGATATGATTTTAATATCTTTTCTAATTTTAATTATTGTCTCAGGTTTGTAAAATATTCCTTTATAAAAATTTAATTTTTTTTTATTTTTTATGTTAATACCAATTAAATTACATAATATTTCATAACCAAAAAAACCAAGATATAGATCTGTTTCTTTTTTATATTTTTTTTTCTCTATTGATTGAAGAAAATTTTTTATATTTTTTTTTGTTAAAATAATCTTTTTTGAAAAATCAGTATAAATATTATATCCATCATCTACTTTATAAATAATTAGAGGTTTATCAGATTGATACAAATCCTCTAAATATGGATTAAATTTTAACTTATGCTGGTTGAATTCTTTCAATTGCTTTCTCTTTTATAGGCAAATGTATCAAACCTGCAAAAATTGATAATGCGATAGATCCATACCATGCATAATCAAAATTTCCGTTTAATTCATAGAATACTCCACTCAAATATGCGCCTAAGAAAGATCCAATTTGATGACTTACAAATACTATTCCATATAACATACCTACATATTTGGTTCCAAAAATGTGTGCAACAATTCCATTGGTTGGTGGAACAGTTGATAGCCATAAGAAACCAAAAGTTATCCCAAAAATAATAGAGTTAAGTACGCTTGGTGGAAAAAAAATAAATATTATTATTGATACACCTCTTAGTAAATAAATTGAGCTTAGTATATATTTTTTGCTATATCTTGTTGCTAAGTAACCACTCATAATTGTTCCAACCATATTGAAAAGACCAATGAGTGATAACACTGTTGTAGCACACCAATCTGGTAAACCTTTATCCATCATATAGGTTGGAATATGAGTAGCAACTAAAGCTATATGCCATCCACATACAAAAAATCCTAAAGTTAAATAAATAAAACTTTTATTTGAAAGTGCTTCTTTTAAAGCCTCTGTTGCTGTTTGATTATTATTTTGATTACTTCCTACTGGAATTTTCGGAGTGCTAATAAATAAAGCAACTATTAAACCCAAGCCTAATAAAAAACAAAAATATAACATTGTAGGTTCCCAGCCATTTTCAGTTAAGGAATAGCTTACAAATATTGGAGAAACAAAATATCCAAAAGATCCTGCGCTTGTAACTATTCCTGTAGCCATTGTTCTTTTAGAGGCAGAATAATGTTTTGCTACTACTGAAACAGGAATGCTGATTGCTGTAGAGCCAAGACCTACACCAATTAAAATACCTATAGTATATATAAAATTAACACCTGTATTAAAACCTAAATAAAAAAGCAGTACTCCAGCTAAATAAAATAAAAATCCTATGAAGATTGCAATATTACCACCATACTTATCTGTAATAACTCCAAATAAAGGATTAAAAGCTCCCCATAAAAATAATTGCAAACCCATTGCAAATCCAAATTGTGAAATTGTAATATCAAGATCTGTCGCAAAATCAAAATAAAACAAGCCAAATGTTTGCCTAATACCTAATGCGATTATTACAGTTAGACAGCAAGCAATAAGAGTTACAAAAGCTGTTTTGCTTGGAAAAAAATTATTCATTATTCTATTTTATAAACTTTAAAGCTTGTTTTATATCTTTTATTATATCTTTAGGATCTTCAAGTCCTATATGCATCCTTATAATATGTTCATCTTTATTTACATGTGTAAATTGTCTCTTCCCTAATGCATGATGTGTTTGATAAAGCGCTAAGCTTTCAAAACCTCCCCAACTGAAACCATAACCAAATAGTTTTAAGGAATTAACAAATTTTAACACAGAATTTTTATTTTTTGATTTAATTTTAAATCCTAATAAACCTGATGCTCCAGAATAGTATTTTTTCCATAATTTAAAATTATCACTTCCTTTTTTATAAGGATAGAAGACTTTAGTTATTTTTTTTTGTTTTGATAAAAATTTAGAAACTTTTAAAGCATTTTCTTGATGTTTATCTAATCTTACATCTAAAGTTCTAATACCCCTAAGAATTAAGTATGCATCATCTGGTCCTAATCTTAATCCAGAAACTTTATTTGTTGCTTCTACTAATTTAAAAACTTTCTTACTTATAGCTAAACTACCACCCATTACATCAGAATGACCAGAGTAATACTTTGTTGCTGATACAATAGACATATCAAAACCTAGCTTTATTGGCTTTAGAAAATATGGCGTTCCCCAAGTGTTATCTATTGCTGTATAAATTTTGTTTTTTTTTGCTAAAGAAACTATTTTTGATAAATCTTGAAACTCAAAAGTATTACTTCCTGGATTTTCTACAAAAATAAGTTTAGTTTTATTTGTAATTTTAGATTTTAAATCATTTAAATCACTTGGGTTATAAAAAACAGCTTTAATATTAAACTTTTTAAGATAATTTTCTGTGAGAAGTCTTGAAGGTGAATACACAGAGTCGGTTACTAATATTTCATCATCTGGTTTTACAACACTTAATACTGCAAGAAAAATTGCACCAAAACCTGTTGGGGTTAAATATACTTTATAGCACTCTTCTATTTTTCTTAAAATTTGCTGCAATGCATAAGTTGTTGAGGTACCTTGTCTTCCATAGTCAAAATTGCCACTAACGGGATCTTTTAAATACTTGTTTTGTGTCTTTTTAATATCCTGCATTGATTTAAAGATAATAGTTGAGGCTCTAACTACTGGAGGGTTTACTGACTGATTATGAAAATCTTTCGCTGTATGTTTTAGGAATGTTTTGAAAGAATTGCCCATAAAAAATTTGATATGTTACTAAGACAATGCTATATCCCACTAAAATGTCAATAAAATTAACATAGAATTAAATGAGTTACCCAAAAAAACATAGAGGCCGAAGAAAACAAGGATCTAAAAAAAGAAGAGCTAAAAGAAAAAATAAGAAAAAATAAATTTATAGCAAATCTATGAGAGTAAGCCTTAGAAATTTGTGTTTACTTTGTTTTTTAATACCTATTATCACCATAATTATTTCATTTGTTTGGTCAGCAAATTTAAATTTGATAAGTTGGTGTATACCAAATTTTGAGGGGTGCACATCCATATCTCGAGTTGGAAGATATGAGCCCGTAAAATATTTTTTCAAACCTTTAATGGTTATGTATGCAGTTTTTCTTTATTATTTTTGGAAAAATTTTTATGAATTTTTATCAAAAAATAAAATTAATTTATCAAAAATCTTAATATTTTTGGCTTATTGCTCTATTTTATTTTTGGTGCTTTATATTATTTTTTTAGGTGAGGGAAAACTTTACAGGTTTTTTAGACAAGTAGGAATATTTGTCTATATTTTTTTTACAGTATTAACTCAATTTTTTTTTTCTATTAAATTTAAAAATACTTTAGGAATAAATGTAAAAGCTAAAAATTATCTATTTTATTACTCGACAACTATAATTTTATTAGGAGTATTATTGTTTCCTCTGGTAATATCTGAAGTAGAAATAATAAAAAATTTTAAGAATATTATTTCTTGGAATTATTTTTTGTTAACACATTTTTATTTTATAATTCTTTTTTTTATTTTAAAAAAAACTAAATAATCCAACCACCACCAAGTACTTTATGGCCAAATTGATCTTTATGGTAAAATACGCAAGCTTGACCTGGCGATATTCCATCCTCTGGATGAACTAAATTTACTTTAGCATGATTTTTATCTATTAAATCTACTTTTGCCTCAAGTAATTTTCCAGTTGATCTTACTTTAACATATATATTTTGATCTAAATCTTCATTATTGGCCAGTAAATTAATTTCTTTTAGAGTAATTTCTGTTTTACCAAGCTCTTCTTTTGGACCTACTATGATTTCATTTTTATTAGAATTGATCTTTATAACATACAAAGCCTCTTTATCTGAAATTTTTATGCCTTTACGTTGTCCAATTGTAAAATTTATAATTCCATCATGGACACCAATTACATCTCCGTTTAAATTTTTTATATTTCCTTTCTGAAAAGAGTCTGGTCTAAACTTTTGTATTACTGAAGCATAATCACCATTTGGAACAAAACAGATGTCTTGACTATCAGGTTTATCAGCAACGTTTAGATTTAGATTTTTTGCAATTTCTCTGGTTTTGTCTTTTAGCATTCCACCTAAGGGAAATCTTAAATAATCTAACTGTTCTCTAGTTGTATTGAATAAAAAATAACTTTGGTCCCTATTTTCATCTATGGCTCTATACATGTTTGTAGTTTTATTTTCTGTAATACTTTTTACATAATGGCCTGTAACCAATGCGTCAGCTTTAAGGTCTTTTGAAACCTCAAATAAATCTTTAAATTTAACAGTTTGATTACACTGAACACATGGAATTGGAGTTTCACCCTTTAAATAACTCTCAACAAAATTATCTATAACGCCTTGTTTAAACTTATCTTGATAATATAAAATTTTATGATCTATGCCTAACTTATGTGCAACACGTTTAGCATCCATTATATCTTGACCTGAACAACATTGTTTTGATGCAGCTACTTCTTTCCCATCGTCATAAAGTTTTAAAGTTATTCCTATTACATTGTAACCTTCTTTTTTCATTATACCTGCAACGGTGGAAGAATCTACTCCACCCGACATTGCAACAACTATAGTAGTATCTGAAGGTTTTTTATCTAAACCGATAGAATTTAAATCTTTATTCATAAGGTGATATTTATACTTATTTAAAATATAAGTTAAATTAAATGATTTTAGATTATGAACCAGGCGACAAAGTCACTAATCCTCAAAAAAAAGAATGGGGTATAGGTCAAGTACAAACTATAATTAAGGATAAAGTGACTGTTAATTTTGAAAATGCAGGAAAAAAAGTGATTAATGCAAAAAATATTGAACTAAAAAAACTAGGAAAATAAAGGTGAACTTAAAAAAAATTGTAGAAAGTTTAATTGAGAATTTTTTAGAGGCTGGAGATTTAGCTATTCAATTGAGAGAAAAGGGTTTGATAAAAAAATTAAAATCAGACAATACACCAGTAAGTAATGGTGATTTAGAAGTAAATAAATTTATATTAAACAAAATTTCTGAAGTTACTCCTAATTTACCTATCATTTCAGAAGAGACCTCTGAAAATAAAGATAACCTAAATATAAAAGATTTCTGGCTCGTTGATCCTATTGATGGAACTTATGATTATATTAATAATTTGGAAGAATTTACCATTAATGCTGGTCTGATAATTAATAACAAACCTGTTGCAGGATTAATAAATGCGCCTTCAAAAAAAAGAATGTTTTATTCATTTGAAAAAGGTAATGCTTTTGAGCTTAGCAACGGTAAAAAAATAAATTTAAGCAATTTACCTCTTAAAAAAACAGAAAATTTAAAATTTATTTCATATTCAAATAAAATAAAGCCTGAAATTCAAAAAATTTATGATGATTTGGGAGTAAAAGAAAATATTAGAATGAAGAGTTCTTTGAAATTCTGTGTCGTTGCTGCTGGTGAATATGATGGTTATGTTGCTGAGCCTAGGGCATATGAATGGGATATAGCTGCTGGTCATGCAATTTTAGAACATGCAGGTGGAACTGTAACTGATTTTGAAGGAAATGAAATTTTGTACGGTAAAAAGAACTTAAAAAATCCAAGTATAATTTTGAAAAATAAAAATATTTTATAATGGATGAACAATTAAGAATAATATTAATAATTATTGTTTCAGTCTCAATATTTGGATTATTGGTTTTTGTGTTCGTAAAAAATTACATAAGAAATAAAATACATCAGCTAGTAAAAGAAGAAAAAGATAAAAAGTTAAAGTAGATTAATTATTTTTAGATACTCGTCTTTTTGTATATCCATTACCTTTTTTGATGTTTCAAAATCAAATCCATTTCTTGCAAGGAGTGAAATATCTTTTTTATAAAATAAAGTTCTATTGTCCTCTGCTCTTGCTGGACCAATTCTTTTTTTTTTACATAATTTTATTGCTGAAAAAAAATCTTGATCAGAATTATCTTCCTTTATTTTATCCACTGTGTCCTTAATAAATGTTTCGTTAATTCCTTTTCCAATCAAATAATTTCTAATTTTATTAATTGAGTTTCCTCTTTGAATCATACTTTTGGCTTTACTTTCTGAATAAAATTGATCATTTATAAATCTGTTTTTTTCTAGATCGGATAAAACAATATCAATTAGTTTATTTACATCTTTTTTTCTAACATCAGATGCTGATAGTTTCATATATTTTTTTAATAAATAAGTTTTAAGTTGTTGTTTTGAAGGAGCGTACTTTTCAACATAAGCAAAGGCAAAATTACGCATCTCATCAACAGTTACTTGGAGCGTTTTTTTTCTATTTCTTATAGGAATCATTGTTAGATTTAATATAATATATCTAAATGATTGAACAAATTTATACTTATTTTACAATTGAGACACTTTACATGTGGATCAACCTTGGAGTTCTACCTTTTTGGTTTATCTTAATAGTGTTTCCTCAATCACATTTAAGTAGAATACTTGTAACCTCAATTTTTCCTTTTTTAATATTAAGTGGTGTGTATATCTTCATTTTATATAAATCTTATTTAATTGGTTACGATTTTGATGGAAATTTCAGTCTTTACTTAGGTCTAAGTGAGCTATCTAGATTGTTTGAAGATCATTTGTACATAATGATATTTTGGACTCATTTCATAGCAATAAACTTATTTATTGGGGGCTGGATTGTTAAAGACTCTCAAAAGTTTTCTATAAATAAGGTTTTGATAGCTGTGCCATTAATTGTTACTTATTTAATTGGTCCAATAGGTTTATTTTTATATTGGATAATAAGAATTTTTTACGCAAAAAGAATTAGTTTATATGAGTAATCATATAGATTTTTATTTTGATATAATTAGCCCATATGCATATATTGCACACAAAAAAATTCTTAAACATAAAAATATCATATTTAATTATAAACCAATTTATTTAGGTGGTCTTCATAAGCTAGCAGGAATTGAATCTCCTGCATTTAATAAATATAAATTGAGAAATAATATAAATGATTGCAATTTAGTATCTGAAAAAAATAATATTAAATTTAAATGGAATTCTAATTTTCCAATAAATTCTTTAAATATAATGAGAGGGTATATTTGTATTGGTAAAGATAAGCAAAATGATTACTTAAATTGTTTTTTTGACGCTTATTGGAAAGATAATCATGACTTATCAAATGATGACAATATCTCTAAATTAATAAGTAATTTAAAAATTGATAGTAAAGTATTTTTTGAGTCAATAAAGAAACAGTCTGTTAAAGATCAATTAATTAAGTTAACTACTGATGCTTTTGAAAATGAAGTTTTTGGAACTCCGACCTTTATAGTTAATAATAAAATTTTTTGGGGACAAGACAGACTTGAATATGCTTTAGAAGAATTTAGTGCTAATTAAATTATTTTAAATTTACTACTAGCTATAGAACCAAACCCACCATCAATATGTGATACTTTTTGATATCCCATTTCTTTTAAGGATTTTACAGCTAAAGCTGACCTTACACCTCCTGCACAAAATAAAACAAATTCTTTATTTTGGTCTATTTGTCCATTTTGAAATATTGGGCTGTTAGGATCTAGATACACTTCAAGCATTCCTCTTGGGATGTGACTTGCTCCTTGAACACTACCAGTGTTTTCTAGCTCATTACTTTCTCTTATATCAATAAGATTACAATTTTTATTTTGAACCATTTGATAAGCTTCATCAGCATCAATTGTTTTAATTTCACTCATAGCTTCAGAAACTAAATTTTGAATTGTTTTAATGGTCATAATTTTATTTTAAATTACCTCAAAAAGATTATATTGCTATAAAATTATGTTAAAAATTAACTCTAAAGCTCCAGCATTTGTAGTTCCATCTACAACAAATAACAAATATGCATTAAAGGATTCAATTGGAAAATATGTTGTTTTGTACTTCTATCCCAAAGATGACACACCTGGATGTACTATTGAAACTAATGATTTTAACAAACTTTTTTCTAAATTTAAAAAGTTAGATTGTGAAGTATATGGAATTTCAAAGGATAGTTTAAAAAGTCATGATAAATTTCGAGATAAATATAAAATCAAATTTGACTTACTTGCTGACGAAGAAATAAAAGTTCTTAAAAAGTATAAAGTTTGGGGTAAGAAAAAATTTATGGGTCGTGAATTTATGGGAATAATTAGATCGACTTATTTAATCGATAAAAAAGGCAAAATACTTAAGGTTTGGGGTAATGTTAAAGTAAAAGACCATGCTAAAGAAGTATTAGAAACTCTTCAAAATATTTTAAAAAAATAAAAAAAGGCCCCTTATTTCTAAGGAGCCTCTAATATATAGAGAGATATTTTAGTCTCTTATTGCGTAAGCTTTAACTCCAACTTCCGCAACATCAGTTCCAAGTTTTTCAGCTTGGGCACTAATTCTGAGACCAATAGTTTGTTTAAGAACTCTAAAAGTAATGTAAGAAAGTATGAAGCTAAACAAACATACTGCAATTACACCAGTTAATTGAGTTCCAAAATTTGTATCTGGGTTGCTAATTGGAACAACTAAAGTTCCAAATATTCCAGCAAACATATGTACAGGGATAGCACCTACTACATCGTCGATTTTTTTACTTTCTAAAAATTTTGTACCAAAGTACATAATTAATGATCCAATAGCTCCAATTACAATTGCTAATACCGGACTTGGGGTTAAAGGTTCAGCTGTGATTGCAACTAATCCAGCTAAAGCACCATTTAGCATCATAACAATGTCGGTTTTTCCACCAAGCAATCTTGTTACAACTGCTGCAGCAACCGTACCAGCAGCACCTGCTAAATGAGTATTAACTGCAATTTTACTAATTGCATTTACATCATCAAAAGTTCCCATAGCTAATTGGCTAAAACCATTAAAACCAAACCAACCAAACCAAAGTAAAAAAGTTCCAAGTGTTACTAATGGAATTGAAGATGCAGCAAACGGCACTAAAGATTTAGTTTCACCTGATTTTGAAAATCTTCCTTCCCTTGCTCCTAATACTATAACTCCTGCTAAAGCAGCAGCTCCACCACAAGCATGAACTAAAGTTGATCCAGCAAAGTCAGAAAAGCCTGAAGTTGCTAACCAGCCTCCACCCCACTGCCAACCCATTGAAATTGGATAAATGACTCCAGCCATGATTGCAGCGAAAATAAAGAAAGGCCAAATTTTAATTCTTTCAGCTACAGCTCCTGAAACTATAGAAGCAGTTGCACATACAAACATTGTTTGAAAGAACCAGTCTGAATAATCTGAATAACCAGTGGCTAGTTCAGAAGAATCACTCCACATTGAGAAAGATCCAATAAATCCACCTTCTGGAATACCGTAAGCTAAATTATAGCCACATAGAAAAAATATTAATGAACAAATTGCAAATTTACCAATATTTTTGGCTGCAATTGTTGATACACTTTTTGTTGTTACTAATCCACTTTCAAGCATACAGAAACCTGCAGCCATAAAAGCAACTAATACACCACCTAGATAAAATCCAAGTGAGTTAAAAATATATTGTCCTTCAGCTGACATTGTAGTTTCTGCTGAAGCAAAGTTAGATAAGCTTAATAAAGATATTAAACTTAAAATAAAAGTTTTTAAAATATGAGTCATTATCTCTCCTAGTTAAGAATTGTTATTTATAAAATTTTTTGAAATAAAGAATTGCTCATAGAACAAAAGAGTTATGCTATTTAAGCATGTATAAAATAAAAAGGCCCCATTTCTGGGGCCTTTAGTTAACTAACTAGAGAGAGAGATTTTAGTTAATTTTTTTTACAGAGGCTCTTCAATGAGATAACGACATGGAGATCGAAGAGCCTCTATATTGCATTGCATGCAATTAGTCACGTATTGCGTATGCTATTACTCCTGTTTCTGTAACGTCAGTTCCTTTGGTTTCAGCTTCTTTACTTAATCTAATTCCAAACGTAGCTTTCATTATTGACCAGATTATATAGGACACCGCAAACACAAAAATGTTAATTGAAAGTACACCAATTAATTGTGCACTAAACGATGCATCAGCGTTTGTTAATGGCACTGCTAATGTTCCCCAAATACCAGCAAACATGTGAGCTGGAATTGCACCTACAACATCGTCAAGTTTGAAACTGAACAATAATTTAGTCCCAAATACAACGATTAATCCACCAACAGCTCCAATGAAAATAGCTGCTAAAGGTGATGGCGCTAATGGTTCAGCTGTAACAGCTACAAGACCACCAATTGCTCCGTTTAACATTTGAATTACATCTGTTTTACCAAACATTAATCTTGTGATTATTGCAGCAGCCATAACACCACCACAAGCAGCAAGATTAGTATTAATGAATATACTTGATACAGCAACTGCATCATCAAATGTTCCAATAGCTAGTTGAGATCCACCATTGAATCCAAACCAACCTAACCATAATATAAATACGCCAACAGTTACTAGTGGTATTGAAGAGGCAGCAAAAGGTTTGATTGCTCTTGCCTCACCTTTGCTATCAAATCTTCCATATCTAGCACCTAACAACATAATACCTGCTAAGGCAGCTGCGCCACCTGTTGAGTGTACTAATGTAGATCCAGCAAAATCAGAGAAGCCTAGTTCTGCTAACCAGCCTCCACCCCATTGCCATCCCATAACGATTGGATAAATTACTCCAGCTAAAATAGCTGCAAATAAGAAAAACGGCCATAGCTTAATTCTTTCAGCCATAGCACCTGAACAAATTGAAACTGTTGTTGCACAGAATACCATTTGGAAAAACCAGTCTGATCCATCAGCATAACCTGTATCAACTGCACTTGCATCTGACCAAGGTGTAAATGTTCCTATATATCCTCCTTCAGGAATTCCGTAAGCTAAGTTATAACCAAAAAGCCAAAACATAATTCCGGCAATTGAATATAGACCTATATTTTTAGCACAAATTACTGATACACTTTTTGAAGTTACCATACCAGATTCTAGCATTGCAAAACCCGCTGCCATGAACATGACAAGGAAACCACAAATTAAAAATAGAAGCGAATTAAATATCGCTTGAACTTCTCCAGAGACAGTAGTCTCTGCCATACCTGCACTACTCATGTTTAATAAAAATATTAAACTAAGAACTGGTGCTGATATTTTTTTTATTATTTTAGTCATTAGACCTCCACTTGATTAAGAGATGTCTTATAGTTTTATTAATTTTTAAAACTAACGCTGATTAGGAAAATTGGATATGCAGTTTTTGCATATAGTAACAGCCCTGAACGTGTTTTAAAAACGTTAGGGCTGTTAAAAAAAAATATTATCTATTGAATACTTCTTTTAAAGCTTTAGCTGGTAAGAATTTTACTTTTTGAGAAGCAGCAATTTGAATTTGCTCACCTGTTCTTGGGTTTCTTCCAACTCTCGCTTTACGCTTCGCAACTTTGTATGTACCAAACCCAGCAATTTTTACTGAGTCATCACCTTTTAGAGCATCTAAAATAGTGTTGGTAATTGTATCGAAAGTTCGCTCAGCATCTGCTTTGCTCAAATTTAATGAGCCAGAAAGCTTAGCAATTAGTTGTTTTTTGTTCATTTTAGCTCCGGTTTTGTTGGTTGATATTTATACTTGTCATAAACGTTGATAAATCAAGCTTTTTTTTAGTGTTTATTATTTTAAAACACACAATATCTTGTAGAAACTTAAATAAACGTTGGTTTTATTGACTTTTTTAAACGTTTTAAAATGTGAATTATCTAAACAAACCTAGGTCTTTTAGATCATTAAATGTGGTGAAAAACATCAATGATAGCAACAAAAACAATCCGATTCGAAAAAAACCTTCTTGAGTTTTTTGAGACAAAGGCCTGCCTAAAACTTTCTCAAAAGCATAAAACATTAAATGTCCTCCATCTAACATTGGTATTGGAAATAGATTAATAAGTCCTAAACTTATTGAAATATAGGCCATCATACTAATGAATGCCAACACTCCAAAGGTTGCAACTTGTCCTGAAATTTTTGCAATTCTAATCGGACCTCCTAATTGAGATGTATCTGCTTTACCTAAAATCATTCCTCCGATGTATTTAAGTGAGGAAACACTTACGAAATAAACTTCATAACCTGCGTGATATAAAGCCTGAGCAGGTCCTAATTTAACATGGTTAACTTTATTATTATAGGCACCAAGCTTAATACCAACCATTCTTTTATTAATTTTGTTTCCCAATCCATCATCACCTTCAACAATATTGGGTTTTACTTTTAGTATTAATTCATCATAAGAACGCTTAACTTTAAAGTCTATAAAATCACTAGTAGACATGGTGATAAACTTAGAAACTTCCATAATACTTTTAACTTCATTACCATCTATTTCTAAAATTATATCCTCAGCTTTTAGCCCTCCTACCATTGCGGGACTATCTTTCTGAACTTCATTAATGACTGCAGGAGTAAAATCTTTACCTATAAAAGTATAAATTGAAAAAAATATTACTAAAGCTAATAAAAAATTAGCCAAAGGTCCGCCAAATACGATTAAAACTCTCTGGTATAAAGGTTTTAAAATAAATAATTTTTCCCGTTCCTCCTCATTGTATTTTTCTAATATTTCTTGATGATCAGCTTGTGAATAAACATTCCTATCTCCAAAAAATTTTACATATCCACCTAGAGGAATTGCACATATTTTCCATCTTGTGCCTGATTTATCATTCCAACCAAATAACTCTTTACCAAAACCAATTGAAAAATCTGTAACACCTACTCCATATTTTCTCGCAAAATAGTAATGTCCATATTCGTGGATAAAAACAACAACAAGAATTAAAATTAAAAAAGGTACTATATAACTTAACATACTTTATCTTATAATTTTATTTATTATTAACAACCTTCAATAAACAACTAAATTGACGCCATTTTAAATTGGTTGGACCAATGAAGCGCTATTGTTAGTTGGTTTATTAACATCTTTTGAAACTTCATGAAAAATAAGATCAGGTATTTTACGTTCCTTCAAAAAAGTTGATCCCTGAAGTTCTATATTTAAATAACGATTAATATCTGTTTGGTTAAGAATTACTGGCTGACGATGATGAATTTCTTTTATGTTATCTTTTGCATCTTCAGTAATTAGACAAAATTGATCTTCTTCAAAAATACCTGCTAAATAAATAGGGTTAGTATCTTTACGAGTGAAATAATGTGGAATTTTTTCTTTTTCTTCTCTTTTCCATTCATAAAAACCATCAGCAACTGCAACACATCGATTATTTTTAATCAATTTTTTAAATGAAACTTTTTCATCAATTGTCTCTAGTCTTGCATTAATCAAAGCTTTAAAATTTTTGTCTTTAGCCCATCCCGGAACTAAACCCCATTGTAGATTTTCTAAAGTATTTCCATTTTTATATTTTTTTATTACAGGAAGTTTTTGATAAGGATGAGCATTATAGTTTTCAGTATCTTCAACTTGAATTGCTGATTTAACTAATTTATTTGTTTTTGTTACCGGGTTTTTTACTACGTATCTTCCACACATTATATTGTTTGCTGCTTCATTAATTCTTCTATTTGCTTGATCATTATTTTAGGTGATCTCATTGCGGGATAAATTTCTTGTGCTTGTTCGTAACTTCTTATTGCTTTTTCATAATTCTTAAGCTGAATATTTACTAAACCTTGTCCTGCTAAAGCACCAAAGTGTCTTTGTTCTAAAGCTAATACTTGATCTATATCATCTTGAGATTTTTGAAATTCTCCTAGCATATAAAGTACAGTTGCTCTTTTATTCCATGCTTCAGCCCAATTTCGATCAAGATTAATAACTTCAGTAAAAATATCTTTTGCTTTTATATAGTTTTGATCTCTCACAAATTGAGAGCCCTCCTCTAATCTTGCAGTAAGTTTTTCATCTGTTGGATGTGTGCTCCATAAAGCCCAAATTTCTTGTTCGATTATAGAAGCTACTTTTGAACTATTTGCTTTTAACTCATTAAATAATTGGTTCAATCTAGTATCTCTTTCATTTGATAAAGAATTAACTTGTGATAATAAATAAAACAAAATTACTAAAGATAATTTCTTCATAGTTAAATATTATCAAAAATTAGAATTGAAGTCTTTGGTCTTAAGTGTCTTTGTTGTTATTTTTACAACTATAAAAAGAAATATCTTTTTCTTTTTCCTCTTGTTTTATATTTATTGTGATTTCGTGAATAAGTTCACCTGTTTTTCTAGTATAGACTGCAGACTCAGAATAATTTCTCTCTTTATCGAATGCTTGAATTAAGAATATATCCTTATTCGAAATTTTAACCTCTAAATCAATTTTATTAAAAAATTCTGATAAATTTTTAACATTTAGAACATCTGGTGTTTTAGACTCGATTATTAACTTATTTATATCTTTTCTTTTAATTTGATCTTTTGTGAAAGACTCAAAGTTATAATCTGTATTTTTTAAAATTACTTTTTCAAATTTACAATTTAAATTCAAATCTAAATTTAAAGTAATATTTGTATTTTGAGCTTGAGCAAAACTAAAACAACATAATAAGCTGAGTATTGATAGAATTGTTTTCATTTAATTAATTATATTAATAATACTTTTTTTAATTGTTTCACTCACTTTAACTGTTCCATCTTTGTTGGGATGTATACCGTCTTGTTGATTCAAACTTGGATTAAGTGCCACACCTTCAAGAAGAAACGGGATTAATGGTAAATTATACTTTTTTGATAACTTTGGATAAATGGCATCAAATTTTTTTTTATATGTTTCTCCATGAGTGTTTGGTGCCACCATTCCAGCTAAAATAATTTTTATTTTTTTATTCTGGGCAATATTTATTATTTTTTCTAAATTTGTTTCAGTTTCATCTGGTTGAATTCCTCTGAGCATATCATTAGCTCCTAATCCTAAAATTATTAAATCTATTCCTGGTTCAGATAAACTCCAATCAGCTCTATTTAATCCACCTGAAGAAGTGCTTCCAGATACACTTCCATTTATAACTTTAATATCTAATCCTGCTTTCTTAAGATTAGTCTCTAAAATTATTGATAAATGATGTTCTTTAGGTAATCCATATCCAGCCATCAAACTATCACCGAATAAAACTACCTTTTCTATTGCACTTGCATTTATGTGCACTAGAAAGATTATCAAAATTTTAATAAATATAGTTTTATTCATGAGTACACTTCTTAAATTAAAAAAAATAAATCTCAAATACCAAACTGGTAAAGATAGTATCAGTGTTTTAAAGAATATTGATTTAAATATTAAAAAAAAAGAAACTGTTTCAGTAGTTGGAGAAAGTGGTTCAGGGAAAACAAGTTTAATAATGTTAATTGGAGGCTTAGAAAAACCAACCTCTGGTAAAATAATTTTTAATGATCAAGAAATAACAAGCCTTAGTGAAGATGAAGTATCTGAAATAAGAAAGAAAAATATTGGAATAATTTTTCAGTCATTTTATTTAATTCCTAATTATTCAGCAGTTGAAAATGTTGCTTTAACACTTGAACTTAATAATTTTAAAAATCCAGAAAAAGAAGCAAAAATTTTGTTAGATCGATTTGGTTTGAAACATCGTTTTAATAATCTACCAAGTCAACTATCAGGTGGTGAACAACAAAGGGTTGCTATCGCTAGAGCAATTGCAATGAGACCTGAATTAATCTTAGCTGATGAACCAACAGGAAACTTAGATACTGAAAATTCTATTATGATTGCAAATATTTTATTTAAGTATGTCAAAGAAGAAGGTTCTTCTTTAATTATGGTAACTCATGATACTAAGCTTGCATACAAAGCTAAAAGAAAAATAAAAATTAAAGATGGAAAAATTAAATAATCCTTCAGAATTTAGTTTGATATTTAAATACGCTTTAAAAGACTTAAGCAGAAATTATCATAAAATTTCTAGTATCATTGTTACACTCTTTATAAGTTTATTTATCTTAAGTGCTATTTTCACAATTGAAGATAGTCTTAAAAAAGAACTAAATGATAATGCCAAAGCACTTTTGGGTGGAGATTTAGAGATTGATTACAATCGTAATCAAGGAAATTTAGATCTAATTAATAAAGTAAAAGATTTTGCAACTGTATCTCAAATGATTGAGTTCAGCACTATGCTTTCAACTACTGGCAGAGAAAAAAATAAATCATTATTTACTAGAATTAAAACAGTAGATGAAAAATATCCTTTGTATGGAAATGTTGTGTATGAGCCAATTGGTGCTTATGAAAGAATGCAAAAAGAACCTAATACTATCCTGATCAATGAAAGTTTATCAAAAACCCTTAATATTAAAATTAATGAAATTATAAAAGTTCAAGATCAAAATTTTAAAGTAATTGGAATTATTAAATCAGTACCAGATGTAAGTGGATTTGTTGCATTTGGCGATTGGGCTTTAGCAGGAAAACAAACTTTAGAAATTTTAAAACTAAAGGGAATAGGAAGCTTTTTAAACTATGAATATAAAGTAAAGTTTAATGAAAATGATAAACCAGAAAAAATTGAACAACGAATTGAAGAAATCTTTAAAGACGATCAAAAAGTTAAACTTAGATATCCTGAAAATTCTGCAAGTGGAATTAAAAGAATTATTAATAATTTTTCTCAATTTTTATCCCTTGTATCTATCAGTGCAATGTTGATAGCGGGTATTGGAATAGCAAATACTCTGCTTTCTTTTATTAATCAAAACAACATGTCGATAGCTGTACGAAAAGCAGTTGGCTTTTATTCGGGCAATATTAAAACACTATATTATCTGCAGTTATTTTTACTTTTATTTATCATCACTGTTATTGCTTATGGATCGAGTTTTTTAATTGTACCAATAGCAGATAAATATTTATCTGATGGATTAGGATTGAATGTTTATCCAGTGTTTTCATTGCTGAATTTTTTAAAAATATTTTTAGTAGGATTATTGGTGCTGGTAATTTTTTCTATTCCAACAATTAGTTCTATTGATCAAGTTAAAGCGTCTAATTTGTTTAGAAATATATTCCAAAACCTTCAATTTTTTTATTCTAAGGGTTCAGTTGTTCTAAGCTTTGTTTTGCTATCTATATTAATTTTATTATTCACAGTTGGATCTGAACAGCCCTCTTATAGCTTGGGTTACTTTGCTGCCTTTTTTGTGTGTTTAATAGTATTTTTCTTACTTTCAAAATTAATTATTTTTTTTCTAAAAAGATTTAAATCTAGTCCAATAATTTCTTTAAAGGTTTCAATTAAAAATATTACACAAACAAAAAGTATAACTCCTATTACAGTTATGTCTCTTGGCTTAGGGGTTACTTTGTTATTAACATTAGCTTTAGTTGGTACAAATTTTCAAAGAGAAATTGCGAAATCTATTCCTGATATTGCACCTGATTATTTCTTTGTCGGTATTCAAAAAGGTGAAAAAGAGAAATTTGAACAAGGTATTTTAAATATGGATCCAAATGCATCAATAGAAATTGTGCCAATGGTATCCTCTGGAATTGTAAAAATTAATGGTGTAGATCCTAATACTTATATTAAACCAGATAATGATAGTTACTGGGTAATTGGTAGCGAACGAAGATCTTCATGGGTGGAAAATATACCTGAAGATAATCCAATTTTAGAGGGTAAATGGTGGGATTTATCAAACCCAAATCAACTTCAAATATCTCTAGATGCAAAAGTCGCTAAAGATTTTAATATTCAGTTAGGTGATATTTTCACTTTAAATGTTTATGGACGAGAAATTGAAGGAGAGGTCATTAATTTTAGAGAAGTAGATTATCGAGATTTAAGCATCAATTTCGCAATGTTATTTAATCCTCAATTTGCAAAAAACATACCTCATGAATATTTAGCTACTGCAAAATTTAATTCAAATAAATTTGATGAAACTGAAATGCTTGAAATCATGCCAAGTTTATCAATGATAAAAATTGCAGATTATTTATCTAAAGTTACAGCTGTTTTGAATAAAGTATTTATTGCAGTTACTTTAATTTCAGCTGTTACTATTGTAATAGGGTTAATCGTAATTTCGAGTGCAATTATGGTTCAAGGAAAAGTTAAAGAATATCAAAATTTAGTCTTTAAAATTTTAGGTTTTTCAAAAAAACAAATTGTTTTTTCATCGCTAATTGAGTTCATTATTATTTTTAAATCTGTAATTTTAATTGCAATATTTTTTGCAGTGATTGGTTCAAAATTTATTATGGAAAATATTTTTGAGCTAGTATGGATGTTTGACTTTAAAGTTTTAATTTATTTAGGATTTTCAATTGGCTTTGTTACTTTAATTTTAATATTGCTAACAAACTTAAAATATCTAAATCCTAAAGTTTATCCTCTAATAAGAAATCAATAATTAGAATTTAGTAATTTTGCTATCCAAAGAAATTAGGTTTAATTCTACTCTCAATTTTGGGAATTTTTTTTTTATTTGTTTTTTTATTTTAGAGAACGACTCTTTATGAATTTTTTTTTCATTTGCTGGGCTAAATTCTTTTTTTCCGTTAGCAATTTTAGCTGCACCACAATCCTTATGATTAATGACAATTAATTTTTCTATTTTATGTAATTTAATAGAAGTTCCTAAATTGTCATAAAAAGTTTTATGCCATTTTTTGAATTTATTATGTGTTACACCAACAGCTGCACCTGCAATTGTGAATGCACTATATTTTCCTGTTAATTTTTTTTTCTTTAAATGATTATGAACTAAATGTTGAAATCTTGGATCCATGCAAGATAACACCATTGCCTTAAATTTTGATTTCATCAGTTTAATTCAACTTTAAACATAGCCTCGTTTCTTCTATTCATTGGAAGGGTAAATGGGCTATCATAAGTTGCTCTAATAGGTGGACTTATAATTGATATATTATTTTTTTTTAACTCATTTTCTAAAATTTCTTTATGTTTAAGAAAATTTCCATCTGATGCTCGTCCAGAATATCTTAACACCGCGTAGTGTCCTCCCTCGATATTAACAATTTTAACGTCTTTCCTGCTTGGATTTGGTGCATTTTCTGAATTAAATTTAGAGGGCAAGTAAAATTGCATACTCATATTTCCATTTTTTTCAACTTGAGTAACTGGGGTAGTCATTTTAATTTTTTCTTGAGTATCGTTTCTGCCTGAAATGTAATTAAATAACTTTCTAAAATTACTATCTATTCCAGATGTCATTGTTTCCACCGCTAAACGATCTGAATATTTTCTAATCTCATAAACTTCATTTTTAGAGACAACTTCATAATTTGCTTCTTCGTAAGCCATAACTGCAGAATAAGGTAAAACAGATAAAGTACAAAATACTATAAGATAAAGTTTAATAATTTTCATTGTTACATAACTTTATATTCAAAATTTTGTGTAGTTTCATTAATTTGAATTAATTTAGCGCCATTTCTCTTATGAAAATGTGTTGCCATTTCTGTTAAAGGCGAAAGAGTTACTAATCTATTTAGATGATTGGATTTTTTAATCTTTTTGAATACTTCTTTAACAATTAATTTTCCACCACCCTTTTTTTTGGACCAGACGGTATAAGCAATTGCTATTTGACCGCCTGATTGATCTCTCATTGCTGTTTGAAGAAATGCATCAGTGCTTAATTTTTCTAACTCTTCAACACTTTTTGGAATTTCATTTGTATAAGCAAAACACATTACAGCATGAATTTCTCCTTGATATTCGACACCAAAAATCTTTCTTCCATATCCTGTTCTAAACTTGTTATCTAATTCTGGTCTAACAGGATCTTCTTCAGGATTACATTCTTTAAGCTCAACAAGTTTTGCACCTTTAACCCATCCAAAAAAATTATCAATATTTTTACTTAAAGCTTGTCTATTTTTTCTTAATCTTGCTTTAATTCTTGGCTTAAATTTATTTTTCATTTTTATAATAATTATTATCTAACACTTATTTTAAAACTTTAATGCGTTATTAAATCATACCAGGTAATCATACAAAAGCTTTGCACTAGTAACAAAAATTAAAGCATATAAAATATTGTAAAATAATTTTTCCTCTATAATTTTAAGTAATTGATATCCGATTAATATTCCAAGTAATGCAACTGGAAATAATGTTGCTGACTGTTTAAAAGACTCAAAGTTTGTCATAGATAAACTAATGTACAATGGAAGTTTAATTAAGTTTACGAAAGTGAAAAAAAATATTCTTGTACCTACATAAATTTCTTTTTTCATTCTAAGTGGAAGTAAATAAAGGCTAGTTGGGGTTCCTCCTGCATGAACACAAAAACTTGTAAATCCTGCAACTACCGAACAAGTACCACCTTTAAAAAAGTTTTTTTCTGATTTTTTTTCCTTATTTTTTTTAAAAAAAAAATAATGACCAGCAAACAAGAAGCCCATAACTCCAATTATGAATTTTAGTAATTCCTCTGAAAAATATGAAAAAGTTAATGATCCAATAAATATCCCAATAGCTGCAAATGGAACCATTAATTTTAAAGTTCCTAAGTCAAATTCCTTTCTATATTTATAAACAGCAATGAAATCTGAAAATATTAAAATCGGTAAAATAATTCCTAAAGCTTGATTTAGCGGCATCACTATTGTCATTAACGGAACAGAAATTAAAGTCATGGATCCACCTAGGCCTGATTTTGCAATTCCGTATAAAATTATGGCTGGAACAACTGTGAAAAAAAATAATAAGTTTATTTCCATTTATATAATGATTTTAATAATTTAGATCCTAAAGGGCTAATTGGTTCCTGAAGTATTATTTCTTTTCCAGTTTTTTGCTTTACTAATTGTAATAGTTTAGTTGCTAACCCTTGTTTTCTAAAAATTGGATTAACAAAAATATATTCTACCTCACCTTTTTCATTAAATCTAACAAAGCCTATTGTTGTATTTTCATTTTTAAAGGTAAAAACTCCCTCAGTTTCCTCAATTTTAAAATTTGTAACTTCGAGGCTGTTCATGAATCCTAGTAATTTAGGAGTAAAAGGATAACTGCTATTGCAGCAATAATAGAACTAACGACAATATAATTAAGCTTAATATTGAATTTTTTTTCTAAGAACTCAGTAATTTTTTCCCAGAATAAAACTATTAAAAAAATAATTATAGCTGGAAGAATATATTTAATCATAATTAAGCTTTCATATTATAACCTTTTTTAAGAAGGCTAGTAACTATTGCTATACAAGTAGCAAGAAAAGCTAGCATTAAACTTACGCTTATCCATATATTAAAGTCAGATACCCCGTAAAAAGAAAATCTTAATCCATTTATTAAATAAACAACTGGATTAAAATAAGTAACTATTTGCCAAAACTCAGGAAGCATATCTAAGGAATATAAGCTACCACCCAGAAAAACCATTGGTGTTATTACCAAAGAGGGAATGATTGACATTTGTTCAAAATTTGAGCTCATCAAACCAATTAAAAAACCAAACAAAGCAAAAGTAAATGAAACTAATACTAAAAGAAATATCATCAATAATGGATATTTAACTTCAACTTCAACAAAAAAAGTAGATGTTAAAAAAATCATTAAACCAACAATTAGTGTTTTGGTTGCCCCTGCGCCAACAAAAGCAAGAACTATTTCTAAAGTTGAAATTGGTGCTGCTAAAATTTCATAAATTGTTCCATTAAATTTAGGAAAAAAAATACCAAATGAAGTATTACTAATTGATTGCGTTAAAAGAGTAAGCATTAATAATCCAGGTACAATGTATGATCCATAACTTATACCATCAATTTTTTGAACATAGCCGCCTATCACTGAACCAAAAACAATAAAATATAAGGAAGTTGATAAAACAGGTGATAGCAAAGATTGCATCAATGTCCTCCTAAATCTATCCATTTCATGGAGATAAATTGCTTTGAATGCGTAGTAATTAAATTTCATTATTTTCCTTAACCAAAGTAACAAATATTTTTTCTAATGTGCTTTGTTCTGTTTTTAAATCTTTTAATTTTAGTCCTGCGTCTTTTAAATCTTGAAGTAAATTTGTGATCCCTGTTTGTTTTGCTTGAACGTTATATTTATAATCTATTGACATATTATCTTTTCCAATTTCAAGATTATATTTTTCTAAACTGTTTGGTAATTCAAAAATTTCTTCCTGTAGGTCTACTGTAAGTTTCTTGTGACCCATTTTTTTTAATAATTCTTTAGTTTCATCTACAACAATAATTTCACCTTGATTTATTACACCTACACGGTCTGCAATCGCTTCGGCTTCCTCTATGTAATGTGTAGTCAAAATGACTGTTACACCAGTTTTTCTTAAATCTTCAACTATATTCCACATATCTTTTCTAAGCTCAACATCTACACCAGCAGTAGGTTCGTCTAAAAATAAGATAGATGGTTCATGAGATAATGCTTTTGCAATTAAAACTCTTCTCTTCATTCCACCTGATAATTGTCTAAGACTTAAATCTTTTTTATCCCATAAACTTAAATCTTTTAATATTTTTTCTATATAATCCGGATTAGGTTTTTTGCCATAAAGCCCTCTTGAATATGAAACATTATTAAACACACTTTCAAATTGTTCTAATGTTAGCTCTTGTGGAACTAATCCAATTTTAGATCTAGTCAATCTGTAGTCTTTGATAATATCGAGGTCATCAACGGTTACTTTGCCTGAAGAAAGCCTAACTATTCCACAAATAATACTTATAAGTGTTGTTTTTCCAGCACCATTTGGTCCAAGCATTGCAAAAATTTCACCTTTTTTGATATTCAGATTTATATTTTTTAATGCCTCAAATCCATTATCGAATACTTTTGATAAATTGTTTATGCTTATTTGATCATTTGACATGAGTTAGGCATATATAGAGACAATTTATAGTATTACAATAAATTAAAATTTACCTTAATTATGAGAGAATGAAAAAATTTTTAGTATTTATCTGTTTTGTATTAGCGTTGAGCACCAAAGCAATTGGGAAAGAAACCACTTATAGTAAAGAATTATTCGATAAAGCTCTATCAGATGGAAAAGTTGTAGTTGTAAGTTCCTGGATTAAATATTGTACATCTTGTGCAAGTCAAATGAAAGTTCTTGAAAAAGCAAAAAATGATTTTAAGAATATTGTATACTTTGCTTTTGATGTAAGAAACAAGGAAATCGCTCAATTTTTTAATGTTCAATATCAAACAACACTTTTAATTTTTAAAAATAAAAAAGAAGTTTACAGAAGTATTGGTGAGACCACTAAAGAACTCATTTATGATGCTTTAAAATCCTCTATCTAAATTTAATTTTTAAAATTATTGCAGGTAAGAAAGTTGCAATCAAAAAAGATAAAAATAATAAAGATTGAGCTAC
>CACJIJ010000008.1 GCA_902593445.1 uncultured Pelagibacteraceae bacterium | reverse complement strand
AAAGAACAAAAGAAATAAAATTATTTTTAAGAAAAGAACAAGCTCTTTTAAGAATTGAACAAGCAGAAAAACAAAAGCAATTTTTACAACAATTAAAATTAGATAAGCAAATTGAAAAATTTAGAGTTAGAGAAGTTAAAGAATTAGAAAAATTAGAAAAAATTTCCTTAAAAGAAAAGAGAGAGGATTATGCAGGCTTACAACAAAGAATAGAAAAATTAAAAGAAAAATATCGAATTATAAGAGATCAAAAAATTAGGGAAAGAGTAGAGGCTTTAGGAGTAAAAATTCAAGGAGACGAAGATAGAGAAACACTTCTACAAAAAGAAAAAGAATATACTTTAGCTAGACAAAAAATTGAGTTTGCTCTCGAAAGTTTTTACAGAAGTGCTAGCAGTTTAGTGTTTCAATTAAACAAAAGACACATAACAAGGCATATGTCTATCTTTAGATGTATAGACAGAAGGTTTGAAACAGGAGAAATATTTGTTAAATGGGATGAAGCTTTAGATGATGAATGGCTTTTATTAATTTATATAAAAAATAATTCACCAGATGAAGGAATAGTTATTGAAGATAAAACCAATCCTGAAAAAAATATATCTCACGAGTTTAAAAATAATGAAATATTTAAGGCCTCAGATACTATGGTTGATGCGCTCACTCAATTAATCGCAAGAAAAAGAGCCAAAAATATCAATTAAATTATCTTACATAATTAAGTATCATTAAGAATGTTATTTTCTTCAATACTAATGATTATTTTGTATGTAATATTAAAATATGTTCTTGCCTGGATAAGATATTTTAATAGCCTCGACTCTAGATTGGGCCAATCTACATGGCGATGGAGTTATGATTATCCTGTAGTTGGTGAAAGAGATATTTCGGATTTAGATGATAAAATTTTTGTAAGATTGAGGAGAAAAAGAAATAGAGTTATAACTCTTATGTATTCAATATTATTGATAATGTTCTTGCTATCAATGTCTTTACTAAGTGAATTTTTAATATTTTTCTTAACTTAGTTTTTAAGTTGCTTTTTATTTTTTAAATATAAAAAAAAAGCAATCATCTCGTAACCATATTTAAAGATTGTGAAAACTATTGGTAGTTTAAAAAATTTATACAAAAATTTATATTTAGGAATTTTTTTCCAAACATAAAGAAATGCCTCTGCGCCCTGAATAATTTTACCATTTTCTTTAACATGTAGTCTTCTTAACAATTCTTTATCGTTTCTTGAAGTTTCTTTTTCAGCATCAGAATTATTAGTTATATCTATCCAGTCAATATCTTTGATATTTTCTTTTTTATATAAGTTAATTTCCGATCTACAAATTTTACAAGAATTATTAAAATATACTTTCATATAATAATAATTAACTTTTAGTAAGAAATTGTACATGCGTAAAATGATCAGTTGAAAATTATCAACAAACCACTATTTAAGATGAATGAGTAATTTCTTTAATAAATCTGATTTAACAAGACAAGACGCAGATAAAATAGTATCTGAAACACTAAATAATTGTGATGATGGTGAGCTTTATTTAGAGGAGTCTAAATCAGAGTCAATTTTGTTAGATGATAATAAAATAAAAAGCTCAAATTATAGTTCTGATTTAGGATTTGGTTTTAGGGCTATCTCAAACGAGGTTGTTGCTTATTCATACTCAAATGAAATCTCAAAAGATTCACTAAAAAATTCCTCAGAAAATCTTAAATCAACTCTGAAATCAATTAGAGGGACATATAATCATGAAATTCCAAAATCTAATAAAAAATTTTATGAAGATATTAATCCAATTGAACAAAAAACTTTAGAATCGAAATTAGAAGTTTTAAATAAAGTAAACGATTTTTTAAGAAAAAAAGATGGATCAGTAAAACAAGTGACTGCTAGTTTTGCAGGTGAGCAAAAATCAATAGAAATTATTCGATCAGGTGGAGAGGCGCTTACTGATGTACGTCCATTAATTAGATTTAACGTCTCTGTGATGTTGGAAAAAAATGGAAGAAAAGAAACAGGTGTATATGGAATTGGTGGCAGACAATCTTATGATGATTATTTAAAAAATGATAATTGGAAAAATGTTTGTGAGGAGGCTTTTAGAATTGCATCAGTAAATTTAGAAAGCAAACCTGCACCTGCTGGTGAGATGAAAGTAGTACTAGGACCTGGTTGGCCTGCTATATTAATTCATGAAGCAATTGGTCATGGTCTAGAAGGAGATTTTAATAGAAAAAAAACATCAGCATTTCATGATCTTATGGGAGAAAAAGTTGCAAGTGAAGGTGTAACAATTGTTGATGACGGAACGATAGATAATAGAAGAGGTAGTCTAACTATTGACGATGAGGGAACGCCAACTGAGCGAACAGTTTTAATTGAAAATGGTATTCTTAAAAACTTTATGCAAGACAGGCACAATGCAAGATTAATGAATACAAGATCTACCGGATCTGGAAGAAGAGAAAATTATAGACATATTGTTTTGCCAAGGATGAGAAATACAATGATGTTAAGTGGCAATCAAACTCAAGATGAAATGATCAAATCTGTTGATAAAGGAATTTTTGCAGTAAGTTTTGGAGGCGGCCAGGTAGATATTACATCTGGTAAGTTTGTATTTAATTGTACTGAAGCTTACGAAATAAATAATGGTAAAATTGGATCTCCAATCAAAGGTGCAACACTTATTGGTGATGGACCATCAATACTTAAAGAAGTATCGATGGTAGGAAATGATATGATGCTAGATCCAGGCATAGGAACTTGTGGAAAAGCAGGACAAGGAGTTCCAGTGGGAGTTGCTCAACCTTCAATTTTGATAGATAAAATGACAGTTGGTGGAACAAAACTTTAAAGTATTATGGTTAAGGATCAAGAATTTCTAAAATCGAAAGCTTCATATTGTTTAGATTTAGCAAAAAAAATGGGAGCAACTGATGCAAGTGTTACAGTTGGTCACTCAATTTCTGAAACAGTTAATTTTAGAAATAAATCACTAGAGGCCTCAGATAGATCAGATGGATTAGTATTAAGTATAGAAACTTATTTAGGCAAAAGAAGATCATCAATTTCATCATCAAATTTACTAGATGAAAATATAAAAACTTTAATTGAAAAGTGCTTTGAAACTACAAAAATTACACCAGAAGATGAATTTAATTCTTTGCCTGATAAAAATTTATTAGCCAAACAAATTAGTAGCCTTAATTTGTATGATGAAACAAGATTCGAAAACGATAAAAAAATAAAATATTTAAAAGATTTAGAGGAATCGGCTTCATCTGATAAACAAATCATAAATACAGAATCTAGTTTCACTGAAAATAAATCAAATTTTATTTTAGCTAATAGTGACGGTTTCTGTGACGGTTATAAAACCTCTTCTTTTGCTGCTTCTTGTGTAACAGTTGCAAAAGATGAAAATAGCATGGAAAGAGACTATGAATTTTCTAGCAAACGTCATTTGTCTGATATTAAGCAAGCAACAGATCTCGGAATTAAAGCTGCCAAGCAAACTATTAGAAAATTGAGCCCTAAAAAAATTGGAAGTGAGAAGATCAGCATAATTTTTGATAAAAGAATTTCAAAGGGAATGTTAAGTGCTTTTGCAAGTGCAATATCTGCCTCTGCAATTGCAAGAGGTACTTCATTTTTAAAAGATAAAATTGATCAACAGGTTTTTGCTAATTCGATAAATGTAATTGATAAACCAGATATAATTAAAGGAATGGGTTCTCAAAATTTTGATTCAGAGGGTGTGAACTCGAATACATTACAGCTTATAGATGATGGAATACTTAAAAATTATCTTGTCGACACATACAATGGAAAAAAATTAAATTTAAAATCAAATGGAAGAAGTAGCGGAACTACAAATTTATATTTTGAAAATGGAAATATATGTTACGAAGATCTTCTAAAAAAAAACTCAAGAAGTCTTTATATTACTGAAACTATTGGTCACGGATCTAATCTTGTAACAGGAGATTATTCAGTAGGAGCTACTGGTTTTTTGGTTGAATATGGAGAATTTAAATATCCTGTTAATGAAATAACAATTGCTGGTAATTTTAAGGATATGTTTAAGAATATAATTTTAGCTAACGATTTAGAATTCGAATACTCGGTCAATTCACCAACTATGATGATAGAAGGTATGACTGTTGCAGGAAAATGAGCAGTTATTGCGTTATAGGCTCTGGAATTTCAGGAGCAACAATAGCTAATTTGTTAAGTAAAAAAAATTCTGTACATATTTATGACAAAGCTCGGGGTCCAGGTGGTAGATCTTCTTTTAAAAGATTAAATAAGTCAAAAGGATTTGATCACGGGGCTCAATATATTTCTCCAAAATCAATTCAATTTAAAAAATTTATAACAAATTTAAGTAAAAAAAAAATTTTAAAAAAATGGAGTGGTAAACATGTTTTTTTAAATAAATTAAAAAAGGAAAATAAAAATCATATTAAAATAATTGGTCGTAAAGGAAATAATGATATTATCAAATATTTAATTAAGAATATAAAATGTAATTTTCAGAGCGAGTTAGAAAAGATTAAATTTGTAAACAAAAAATGGAAACTAGACTTTAAGAACAACCAAATAAAATATTATGATAAATTAATATTAACTTGTCCGTTCCCACAATTAAAAAAACTTTCACAAAAATTTATAAAGGATCCATTCATCAAACAAAAAATTAAAATGGATGCAAATATTACAGTCATGATTGAAATCAAAAAAACTAATAAAATTGTCTCAAGTTACTTATTTGACGACAAAATTTTAGGATGGGCTGCTAAAGAAAATAGTAAAAAAAGATTTAAAAGTAATAATGATTTATGGACTTTACAAAGTACAAACCTATGGGCAAATAAGAAAATAGACAAAAATAGAGAAAATAAAGAAAAAAATTCAAAGATTTTGATTGATCGATTTTTTAAACTTACTGGAATTAAAAGAACAAAAATATTAACTTCATTAAATCATGGTTGGAAATATTCTTCAAATTCTAAATCTTTAAAAGTTAAAAGTTATTGGAATAATAAATTAAATTTAGGTGTATGTGCAGATTGGTTTGTAGGTCCTAGATTAGAGGCTGGATGGATGAGTGCAAATGATCTTTATAAAAAAATAAATAAATAATTTTATTTAAGATTTTTTAAACGATATTCCCAATTTCCCATTCTATCATATGTAACTTTGACAATAACTGAAGTTTTTTTATCAAGCCAAATATCAAAATTTAATTGTTTATCTTCAGGAAGAGACATATCTTTAGATGTAAGTTTGAAATGATCTGTTTCGTATTGTTTGCCATTAATTGAAATATTTTCCTTCCCAATAAAAGTAACTATTTGTTCTTTTATACTTCCAGAAATAGGACTTATTTGGCTTTCTGCTTGTAAAATTCTATGACTCCACCAATTTCCAATAATATTTTTTATAGAAGCTTCACCTGAATATGAGGACCCGTTGATGTCAAATTTTTTATTATTTTTATCCAGTTTTAAGTTTACAAATTTTCTTTTTTTATTTTGAAGTGTCTTTGATTGAAAAGATATTAAATTATCTTTTAAATAAATTTCTTCCCCATATCCCTCTACTTTAAATATTGTTGCAGATAGTAATTTTACCTCAAATTTATATTGATTTTTTACTATCGTTTTTTCACCATCTCTTTTAAAAAAATAATTGTTATACCCAATTACTTTATCATTTCTCAAGATCTCCATTTCTATTTTATCAAATTTGTTATAATGACCTATATGAGCTAAAGAAATTGATGAGAAAAATACAACAAGTAAAATAACTACAAACTTTTTCATTTGCTGGTTATAATATTAAAATTTTTCATTAATAGATATAGCTTATTACAATTATGTTTTTAAAAATAAAAAAAAATTCCAAAAGTAAAATGGAGCTCAGAAAAACCATTTAATTTTAAACCAAAGTTTTCTACATTTTTTTTCTTGTGTTTTGGTTTGTCTTTATTTGGATTAGGTGAAGGATTATTAATTGTTTCATTCACAGGAGCCTCTCCTTGGAGTGTTTTAGCTCAAGGTATTTCCTTAAATGTTAATTTAAGTATTGGAACTATCACATTATTAATAAGTATTGCTGTTTTAATTTTATGGATACCTCTAGGACAAAAACCAGGCATGGGTACAATATTTAATGCTCTGATAATTGCAATTATGATTGATATTTGTATCAAGTATGTTCCTACACCATCAAATTATATTCATCAATTATTTTTAGCTGTAATTTCTGTTATCATGGTTGGAATAGGTGGGGGGATTTACTTGGTATCAAATTTAGGAGCCGGTCCCAGAGATGGACTAATGATAGGATTACAAAAATTAACTAATTTTCCTATAGCTGTTGTAAGAGCAACATTAGAAATTTCAGTTGTTAGTATTGGATGGTATTTAGGAGGAACAGTAGGGATTGGAACATTATTGTTTGCATTTGGTATAGGCCCATGCGTTGCGTTAGGACTTTATTTAGTTGATAAAACTTTTGATTAGGCTGCAGCCGTAGCTTTTTCGCTTTTCTTTCTTTCGTGCGGATCAAGAATTGCTTTTCTCAATCTACAAGAATCTGGAGTTATCTCTAAAGCTTCATCTGTATTAAGCATACTTAATTGTTCTGCAATAGACATTGTTCTGACTGGTGTAAGCACAACATTTTCATCAGTACCTTGAGTTCTCATATTTGTTAACTTTTTACCTTTCATAACATTGATTATCATGTCACCTGGTTTAGGTGAAAGACCAACTATCATTCCAGGATAAACAGCATCATTATGAGTTACAAACATTTCTCCTCTTGCTTGTAAGTTAAATATCGCAAATGCAACTGCTTTTCCTTGTTCCATAGAGATTAATGCTCCATTTCTTCTACCTTCCATTTCTCCTTCAAAAGGACCATAGCTATGAAATATTCTATTTATCACTCCATCGCCTTTTGTAAGTGTAAGAAATCTACTTGTGTAGCCCATTAACCCTCTAGTAGGCGCATGAAAAATTAATCTTTTTTTATTTGTTCCAGTATCTTTTAATTCTATTAGTTTACCTTTTCTTCTGTTCATTGAATCAATTACTTTTGAAGAATGTTCTTCATCAAGGTCCATAGTAATTTCTTCAATTGGCTCAAGTTTATTTCCACTTTCGTCAGTTTTATATAATACTTTTGGAGGACTAACTGTCATTTCAAAACCTTCTCTTCTCATTTGGGTTAAAAGAATTTCCAACATTAACTCACCTCTTCCACTCACCACAAAAGAGTCTTTTCCTTCGTTTTCAGAAAATGTAATTCCAACGTTATTTTGGGCTTCTTGAACCAATCTATCTCTTATTTGCGTGCTGGTTAGTTTTTTACCTTCAGTTCCAGCCAAAGGTGAAGTATTTACAGTAATTGTAATTGACATTGTAGGAGGATCTATCGGAGTAGCAGGGATAGGCTCGTTAACCTCTAAGTCACATATTGTATCAGCAACGTTTGCTTTTTCTAATCCAGCAACAACCACAATATCTCCAGCCTCACCAACATCTATTGGAACTTTTTTTGTTCCTTCATATCTAAAAATTTTTGTTAATTTTCCTTCATCAACCTTTTCACCATTTAAATTGATTGCTTTAATAGATTGATTAGCTCTGGCAGTTCCTTGTGTAATTTTTCCAACCAAACTTCTTCCTAAAAAGCTATCTGCATAAAGTAGCGTTGACAACATTGCGAAAGGTTTAGTTTTATCAAGCCCAGCAGGTTTTACATGATCAATAATTAGATCTAACAAAGGATTTAAATTTTCTCTTGGACCATCAACGTCATAATCTGCCCAACCTGATCTTCCACTTGCATAAAGAACTGGAAAATCTAATTGTTCTTCATTTGCATCTAAGCTTACAAATAAATCAAATGTTTCATCTAAAACTTCATTAGCTCTTTGATCAGTTTTATCTAATTTGTTAATAACAACAATAGGTTTTAATCCCTGTTTAAGTGCTTTTGATAATACAAATTTTGTTTGAGGCATAACACCTTCTGCAGAATCAATTAATAACAACGCTCCATCTGCCATACTTAAAACTCTTTCAACTTCAGCCGCAAAATCTCTGTGACCCGGAGTGTCGATTATATTTATTCTTGAGTTATTCCAATTAATTGAAGCAGGTTTAGCTAAAATTGTAATTCCTCTTTCTTTTTCAAGCTCACCTGAGTCCATTAATCTTTCATCAACAACTTCATTATCTCTAAATGAACCACTTTGTTTCATTAAATTATCAATTAGAGTAGTTTTGCCATGATCAACATGGGCAATGATTGTGATGTTTCTGATATTATTGCTCATAAATTCTGGCTCTTATACATATTTAAAAGGATATTAAAACTCAAAAAAACTCATAACTGGCTTGAATAATTTTCAAAATTCAGGATTAATTTGTCTTTTTTTGCTTATCTTTTTTCAGTTTTCTTTTTTCTTTAAAGCTCAATTTAGGTTTTTTTTTAACGCTAGAGTCTTTAAATGATTTACCACTATATCTTTTTGACATGATTAAACTTTATATAAAAAAAAGGCCATCTTGAGATGGCCTTTTAAATTTTGTTTTAAAAAATGAGGGACTTTACATACCCATTCCACCCATTCCTCCCATGCCGCCCATACCACCAGGCATTCCACCAGGCATTCCGCCAGCAGCATCTTTTTCCTCTGGTTTATCAGCAATCATTGCTTCTGTAGTTACTAATAATCCAGCAATTGAAGCGGCATCTTGCAGAGCAGTTCTCACAACTTTAACTGGATCAATGATACCTTTTGCAAACATATCACAATACTCTTCACTTTGAGCATCATAACCATGAGTCTTTTTCTTTTGCTCCAATAATTTACCAACTACAACCGAACCATCTACACCAGCATTTTTGGTAATTTGTCTAATTGGAGCTTCTAATGCTTTTCTGACTAGATCAACACCTGCTTTTTGATCATCACCTTTTGCTTTAACTTTATCAAGTTCTTGTGCAGCATAAAGAAGAGCACAACCACCACCTGTCACAATACCTTCTTCAACAGCAGCTCTAGTTGCATTCAAAGCATCCTCAACTCTATCTTTTCTTTCTTTAACCTCAACTTCAGTTGCGCCACCAACCTTGATAACTGCAACTCCACCAGCTAACTTAGCCAGTCTTTCTTGAAGTTTTTCTCTGTCATAATCAGAAGTGGTTTCTTCAACTTGTTGTTTGATAGATGCACATCTTGCTTCAATGTCAGATTTTTTACCGCCACCATTTACAATTGTACTATTATCTTTATCAACTTTTATTTTTTTACAAGATCCAAGATCATCAAGTTTAACATTTTCAAGTTTTATACCTAGGTCTTCAGATATAACTTGACCTCCAGTTAAAATAGCAATGTCTTCGAGCATAGCTTTTCTTCTATCACCAAATCCTGGGGCTTTTACAGCTACAACTTTCAAACCACCTCTTAGTTTATTTACAACTAAAGTAGCCAAAGCCTCACCCTCAACATCTTCAGAAATTATCATTAATGGCCTACCAGCTTGTACAACAGCCTCTAAAAGAGGAACCATTGGCTGTAGGTTAGTTAATTTTTTTTCATGTAAAAGAATAAATGGGTTCTCTAACTCAGTAGTCATCTTATCACTGTTAGTGATAAAATATGGTGATAAATATCCTCTATCAAATTGCATACCTTCTACTACGTCTAATTCAGTTTCAATACCTTTGTTTTCCTCGACAGTAATTACTCCCTCATTCCCAACTTTTTGCATTGCTTTTGCAATCATAGTCCCGATTTCTTTGTCACCATTTGATGAGATTGTTCCAACCTGAGCAATCTCGTCACTATCTTTTACTTTTTTTGCAGAAGCTACCAAACTTTCTCTTACTGTTTCTACGGCAGCATCAATTCCTCTTTTTACATCCATAGGATTCATGCCAGCAGTTACATATTTTACACCTTCTTTAACAATCGCTTGTGCAAGAATAGTTGCAGTAGTTGTTCCATCACCAGCTTCATCATTGGTTTTGCTAGCAACTTCTTTAACCATTTGTGCACCCATGTTTTCAAATTTATCTTCAAGGTCTATTTCTTTAGCTACAGAAACACCATCTTTTGTAATCCTAGGTGCACCATAGGATTTATCCATTACAACATTTCTTCCCTTTGGACCTAAAGTTACTTTAACTGTATCAGCTAAGATGTTTACACCTCTAATCATTGCAGCTCTTGCTTCTGCATCAAATTTAACAACTTTTGCCATTATATTTCTCCTTTACTAATTATTTACTTGCTTGAAATACCCATAATGTCTGACTCTTTCATTATGCTATATTCTTTACCATCTATTTTGACTTCAGTTCCAGACCATTTACCAAATAAAACCTTATCTCCAACTTTAACATCCATTGGAATTTTCTTTCCATCTTCTGTTTTTGCTCCGCCGCCTACAGCAACAACTTTTCCTTCCTGAGGTTTTTCTTGAGCTGAGTCTGGGATAATTATTCCACCGGCAGTTTTTTCACTGCTATCCAGTACTTCAATTAACACTCTGTCATGTAACGGTTTAAATTTCATAATATCTCCTTAATAAATCTTTATAAATATGAGCTTCATATAGATATTTCGCTGTCTATTTCAAGATGAGTCTCATACAGATTTATTAAAAAGCTAGTAAATTAGAGATTTTATGGTTTATACCTTAAAAATATGACTAAAAAATTAGATTTAACAGGACTGAAGTCAATAGCTGATAATTATGATCTTTTCTATATAGACTTATGGGGGGTTATTCATAATGGGATTAAATTACATAAAAAAGCAATAACTGTTCTTAAAGAACTTTCTAAAAAAAATAAAAGTTTTGTTCTTCTAACAAATGCACCAAGACCAAATGAAACTGTTAAAAATTTCTTAGAAAAAATGGGCATGGATAAAGATTTAAGAGATCATGTTTTTACTTCAGGCGAAGCAGCACTAAGCTATTTAAAAAAAAATTATCAATCTAAAAAATTTTATCATATAGGGCCACCTAGAGATTTTGATTTATTTAATTTATTTGAAAACAACAAAAGTGAGGACATTAAAGAAAGCGAGTATTTATTATGCACTGGTTTATTTGATGATTTTGATAAAGATTTAACTTATTATAAAAATTTATTTGTTAATCATTTAAATAAAAAAATGATTTGCACAAATCCAGATTTAATTGTTGATCGTGGAAAAACTAGAGAGTTGTGTGCAGGCTCAGTTGCTATGGTTTTTGAAAAAATGGGTGGGCAGGTAGTTTATTTTGGAAAACCTCATCCAGAAGTTTATAATCAATCAATTAATAATAATAATAAGAAAATATTAGCAATTGGTGATAATTTGAACACAGATATTAGAGGAGCAAATCTATTAAATTATGATTGCTTGTTAATTTCTAATGGAATTCATAAAGATGAAATCAATAATAAGGGCATTCAAAAAGTTGCAAAAGAATATGAGGCAATAGTTAATTTTATTCAGTCGGATTTAAAATGGTAAAACATTACTCTAATTTTAATATTCAAAAAAAACATAAAGGATCAATTATCTTAATAGGTAATTTTGATGGACTACACCAAGGTCATCAAAAGTTATTCAAGTTAGCACAATCATATAAGAAAAAATATAATTTAAAAATTGGTGTTATTAATTTTGATCCAATGCCTAAAATGTTTTTTAATAAAAATTTAAAAAATTTTAGACTTTCAAATGTTGAACAAAAAATTAAATTACTTAGCAAATTTAAAGTTGATTTTGTAATAACAAAAATATTTGATAAAAAATTTTCAAAAACTAAAGCATTAAATTTTATAATTGAAATTCTGAAGAAAAAATTAAATTCCAAATTTATTTTTGTAAGTAATAATTTTAGATTTGGAAACAATAGAGAAGGAAATGTCAATTTGTTACTTGAGAATGAAAAAAAATATAATTATAAAGTTGTTAATCCAAAACCATTAACCAAAGATAATAAAATTGTATCATCTTCTTTAATAAGAAATCTTTTAGAAAATGGATTTTTAAAAAAAGCAAATAAACTTCTCGATAGAAACTGGACGATACAGGGGGTTGTTCAAAAGGGTAGGCAAGTTGGGAAAAAAATTGGATTCCCAACCTGTAACATAGATATTCATGATTATGTTTTAGCTAAACCAGGTGTTTATGCTGTTAAAGTTCTAAGGAAAAAATAATACTAAATATCTTAGGGGAATTGCTAATTTAGGATATAGACCCACATTTAACCAAAAAAAAATATTATTAGAAGTTCATTTATTTAATTTTTCTGGAAATCTTTATAATAAGCTTTTATCAGTAGAGTTTTTAAAGTTTATAAGAGAAGAAAAAAAATTTAAAAATGTTAATCAATTAAGAGCTCAAATAAAAAAAGATTTAAATATTGCAAAAAAAACTAAATGACTAAATCAGATATAAATCTGCCAAAAACAGCTTTTTCTATGAAAGCTAATTTACCAATAAGAGAGCCTGAAATTTTAGATTATTGGAAAAAAATTAATCTTTATGAACAAATAAGAAATTTAAGTATAGGAAAAGAAAAATTTATTCTTCACGATGGTCCACCCTATGCAAATGGTAATATTCATATGGGTACTGCTCTTAATAAGATCTTAAAAGACATCATCGTAAAATTTCATCAAATGGATGGAAAAGATAGTATTTATGTGCCTGGCTGGGATTGTCATGGATTACCTATTGAGTGGAAAATTGAAGAACAATACAAAAAAAATAAAAAAAATAAAAACGAAGTGCCTGTAGTTGAGTTTAGAAAAGAGTGCAGATCTTTTGCAGAAAAGTGGATTGAAGTTCATAAATCTCAATTTAAACGTCTTGGAGTTATAGGAGATTGGGAAAATTATTATTCAACAATGAGTTTCGATGCTGAAGCTCAAATTGTAAGAGAGCTTGGAAAATTTTTAAAAGAAGGGAGTTTGTACAAGGGCTTTAAGCCAGTATTATGGTCGACAGTTGAAAAGACAGCTCTTGCAGATGCAGAAGTAGAATACCAAGACCATAAATCAGATACAATATATACATCCTTTAAAATAAAATCTTCAAATTTAAAAAAACTAAATGATTGTGAGGTTATAATTTGGACAACAACACCATGGACAATACCTGCAAATAAAGCTTTAGCTTTTAATGAGTCTCTTGATTATGTTGTAATGGAAATAAATGATCATGTTGATTTTAAAAATAGAAAAATCGTTATTGCAGATGCTTTAATAGAATCAGTGGTTAAAGATTGCGATTTAAAAAATTATAAAAAAATTCATACATTCAAGGGTAAAGAATTTAAGAATACAATTTGTAGCCACCCATTTTTAAACCTTGGTTATGATCACGATATCCCAATGCTGGAAGCAAGATTTGTTACAACTGAGCAAGGAACAGGAATTGTTCACTGTGCACCAAGTCATGGGCCTGATGATTTTAATTTATGTTTGAATAACGGAATTAAAGCAATCGAGACAGTTGATGGGGATGGAAAATATACAAATAATGTTAAATTATTCGAGGGAATTCATATATTTAAAGCAAATCCAATTGTAATTGAAAAACTTAAAGAACAAAAAAATTTATTATTTAATGGTGAGTTAGTTCACTCTTACCCTCATTCATGGAGATCTAAAGCACCACTTGTTCATAGGGCAACACCACAATGGTTTATTTCAATGGAAAGTCATAAATTGAGAAATAAAGCTCTAAAAGCTATTGATGAAACTATTTTTTATCCGAGCAAAGGTAAAGAAAGATTAAAATCAATGATTGAAACAAGACCTGATTGGTGTGTTTCAAGACAAAGAGTTTGGGGCGTACCGCTTCCAATTTTTGTAAACAAACAGACTAAAGAAATTTTAGTCGATGATGAAGTTATTGAAAATATTGCATCCATTTATGAAAAAGAGGGTTCAGATTGTTGGTTCTCTGATGATCCACAAAGATTCTTGGGTAGTAAATTTAAAGCTAATGAATACGAAAAAATTACCGATATTGTTGAGGTTTGGTTTGATAGCGGATCTACACATTCTTTTGTACTAGAAAAAAGGGATGATCTAAAATGGCCTGCTTCAATGTATTTAGAGGGTTCTGATCAACATAGAGGTTGGTTTCACTCATCATTGTTAGAGTCTTGTGGGACTAGAGGTAGGGCTCCTTTCGAATCTATTTTATCACATGGTTTCGTTGTAGATGGCAAAGGTTTAAAGATGTCAAAATCATTAGGAAACGTAATTGCACCCGATGATATATTGAAAAAGTATGGTGCTGATATTTTAAGAATTTGGGTAGCATCATCAAATTATGCAGAGGATTTAAGAATAGACTATTCTATTTTAGATCAACATGCAGAGTCTTATAGAAAAATTAGAAATACTTTCAGATATTTACTTGGAAATATTAATGATAATTTTGAAACAATAAACTTTGATAAGTTAGAAATAGAAGAGTTACCTGAGTTAGAGCAATTAATGCTGCATAAAATTTATATTTTAAATGATAATTTTAAAAAATATTTTAATAATTACGATTTTCATAATTTATATAAAGAATTGTTAAATTTTTGTACTGTTGACTTATCTGCTTTTTACTTTGATATTAGAAAAGATAATCTTTATTGTGATCCTAAAGTTTCTAAAAAAAGAAAATCAACAATTGTACTCCTTAATATAATTTTAAATGCACTATTAAAATGGTTTGCTCCCATATTATCTTTTACAACAGAGGAAATTTTTAAATTATTATTTAAGGATAGCAAAAGTATTCATCTTGAAAGATTTTTAGAATTTCCCAATAAATTTAAGAATGAAAAACTCAGTGAAAAATGGAGTGAATTAATAAAAATTAGAAACATTTGCAACATAAGTATTGAAGAAAAAAGAGCTAGTAAAGAAATTGGGTCTAGCTTAGAGGCAGATTTAAAAATACAACTTAGTAAAAAATTAAAAAATCTTACAGAGAGTACGGACTTCTCTGAGCTTTGTATTACTTCAAAAGCTGAAGTTAGTTATAAAGATGATGTTGAGACAACAGCAGTCACTAATAAAGCGAAAGGAACTAAGTGTCCAGTTTGTTGGAAAATAAATGAGGGCGCTTGTCCAAGACACTCTTAATGGTTTTAAAAAATTTAAATAAAAGTTTATTTATTAATATATCATTTACTTTAATAATTTTTCTACTCGATAGAATTTCTAAAATTTATGTAATTAATTTAGATAAGAAATTACTCGGATCTGAAATATTTTCTTCAAAATATTTAAATATTAGTCTAATCTGGAATGAAGGTATTGCATTTGGTCTACTATCCTTTGATCAAAAAAATTTATACAATTTATTAACAATTATAATAATTTTAATTATTTTTTTTATTTTTCTAATGACAATAAAAAGTTCTGGTTTTAAAAAACTTGCGTTAATAATGATTTTAGCCGGGGCATTAGGTAATGTTTATGATAGAATAATTTATAAAGCTGTACCAGATTTTATTGATTTCCATGTTGGAAATTTTCATTGGTTTATTTTCAATGTATCAGATATATTTATAACTGTAGGTGTAGTATTAATGATAATTCTTGAGTTAACATACAAATCTAAAAATAATCATGAATAGATTGAATTTTTTTAGTTTAATAATTTTATTTTTATTAATTTTGAATGGGTGTGGAACAGTTAAAGAGGGTTTTAAAAATCCGAAAAAAAACACTAGTGATGAGTTTCTAGTAGAAAAAAAATCTCCTTTAGTTATGCCACCAAATTTTGAAGAATTACCAGTTCCAAAAAAAATGCAAAATTTATCAGATATTAAAAAAAGCAGTATTAAGGAGATGATTATAGAAAATAACATTGACGAAAATGAAACAATCAAAACTGATAAAAATTTAGAAGAAAATATATTAAAAAAAATTAAGACTGATTAATGCTAACATCAAGTATTAAATTTATTAATTTTAAAATTAAAAAAAAAAATAAAATAGTTAGAAATGAATTAAAAATTCTACTGAAAAAAAATAATCAATTAATTAATTCTTTAACAGAGAAATATAAGAATAATTTTAATAAAAAAAATTTATTAAAATATAAAAAAAATAAAAATTATAGAATAATTGGGATGGGTGGTTCTTCTTTAGGATCTCGAGCAATTTATGATTTTTTAAAACATAAAATAAACAAAAAATTTGAATTTTTAGATAATTTGAGTTCAAATTATAAAAATTTATCTAATGCTAATACTTTAAATTTAATAATATCTAAATCAGGAAATACGTTAGAGACAATAGTTAATTCCAATATCAATATTAAAAAAAATCAAAAAAATATTTTTATTACAGAGAATAAAAATAGTTATCTTCATATATTAGCAGAAAAATTAAAAGCAGAAATTATTCACCACAATAATTTTATTGGTGGCAGATATTCAGTTTTATCTGAAGTCGGTATGTTACCAGCTGAACTAATGGGTTTAAATATTTTAAAATTTAAACAATTAAATTATTTAGTAAAAAATAAAAAATATCTTAATCATTTGGTTAATAATGTTGAAGCTATACTATATTTTAATAAAATTAAAAAATTCAACTCGATAATCATTAATTATGATGAAAAATCTAATAATTTATTTAATTGGTATCAACAACTGGTTGCAGAAAGTCTTGGAAAACAGACCAAAGGTATTTTGCCTATTGTTTCAAATATGCCAAAAGACAATCACAGTGTAATGCAGTTGTATTTAGATGGGTTTAAAAATAATTTTTTTACTTTTTTTTATGTTAAAGAAAAAAATTCAATTAAAGTTAATAATAATAAAATTCTTTCATTAAATAAATATTTAAAAAATAAAAATTTAGATAAAATAATTTTTGCTCAAAAAAATGCTACAGAAAATGTATTTAATAAAAAAAATATTCCTTTTAGAACTTTTGAAATTAATAAGCGTGATGAAAAAACTTTAGGTGAGCTTTTTACCTTTTTTATTCTCGAAACAATTTTGATAGGAAAAGCTTTGAAAATAAACCCCTTTGATCAACCTGCTGTTGAGCTAATTAAAAAAGAAACAAAAAAAATACTTGATTAGAAATTTGTTCCAAAAATAATTTTTGAAATTCCATATATTTTTTCTTCAATAATTTTAAAAGAATTTGGAAATTCATCTTTTTGTTTTTTATGTCGGTGAATAATAATTATTCCATCATTTTTAATTAATTTAATGTTCATTATTGAGTATATTAATTTTTTTAATTCTTTTTCTCTATAAGGAGGGTCTAAAAAAATAATATCAAATTGTCGTTTTAATTGAGATATTTCTAGATTATTTAAAATATCTTTCTCAATAATTTTATAATTATTTGTTAATTTTAAGTTTAATAAATTTTTTTTTAAAATTGGTAATATTTCTTTATAATTTTCTACAAAAGTTACATGCTTAGCATTTCTTGATAAACATTCTAAACCAAAAGATCCAGTTCCTGAAAATAAATCTAAAACATTTGAGCCCTCAAGATTAACTGAAAACTTATTTGAATGATTTATAATATTGAAAATCGACTCTTTAGTTAAATCTTTCAGAGGTCTAGTTTCTTTATCTTTTGGTTCAAGAATTTTTTTACCTTTAAATTTACCTGCAATAATTCTCATTTATCGATGACTTTATAACCAATATCTCTTCTATAAAAACCTTTGTTCCACTTTAATTTTTCTAGATTTTTATGAACATTTTTTCTAGCCTCAATATAATTTGTAGAGATTGAAATAAAATTTAACACTCTTCCTCCAACAGCATAAATTTTATTATCTTTTTTTTTTGTTCCAGCATGAAATAAATAATTATTTTCATTTAAATCTAACTTTTCAAAGTTATCTATAATTATATTTTTTTCATATTTTTCTGGATAACCATTAGAACACAATACGACACACAAGCTTTTTTTTTCTGACCATTTTATATCAATTTTATTTAGTTTCTCATCAACACATGATTGAAATATTTTGACTATATCAGTATCTAATGTCGGTAGAATTGTTTGACATTCTGGATCACCCATTCTTACGTTGTATTCTATTAAAAATGGTTCATTCTTAACAATCATCAATCCAGCATATAAAAATCCTTTATATTTCGTTCCTAAATCATTGATACCTTTTAATGTTGGTTTTATAATTTTTTCTAATATTTTGTGCTCCAATTCTTTATTAAATAATCTAGATGGACAATAGGCACCCATTCCACCAGTGTTTTTGCCTTTGTCACCTTCTTCAACTCTTTTATGATCTTGAGCAGAACCAAAATACTTAAATGTTTTTCCATCACTGATAATGAAATAACTCATTTCTTCACCTTCTAAAAATTCTTCAAATAAAATATTTTTTGCTGCTCCAAACTTACCATTAAATATTTCTTGTACTGCCAAATACGAATCAGCTTTATCTTTACATATATAAACACCTTTTCCAGCCGCTAAATTATCTGCTTTAATGACTAATGGATGTTTAGAATTATCAATATATTTATAAGAGTCCTCGGCATTTTCAAACACACCGAATTCTGCAGTCGGTATATTATATTTTTTACAAAGATTTTTCGTGAAAATCTTTGATCCTTCTAATTTTGATGAAATTTTATTTGGTCCAAAAACCTTGATATTTAATTTTTCTAGATAGTCGACAATTCCATTAACAAGTGGATCTTCAGGACCAACAATAACAAGATCAATATGATTTTTTTTTAAAAATTCGTAAATATTTTTAAAATCACATATATCTATAGAAATATTTTCAGCAATTTCAGATGTTCCTGCGTTACCGGGTATACAATAAATTTTTTTTATTTCACTTGATTTAGATATTGAAAAAGCAAGAGCATGCTCTCTTCCTCCACTACCTAAAATTGCAATTTTCATATAAGTATTTATATATCTTAGGAATGAAAAATAAATTAGCTAAATTAAAATATCTACCCAATAACTTTAATGTTTTAGAAGCTGGTGATCATGTGATATGTGCTATCTCAGGAAAAAAAATTATGTTGGAAAAGTTAACATATTGGAATGTAGACAAACAAGAAGCGTATTTTTCATATATTGAGGCCTCAATAAAACGAGAAAAAAATAATAAGTAAACTACTCTTTCCAACGGTCGTGTGTCCAAATCCACTGGTCGATGTTTTTTAATATCATTTTTTCAAGAATATTATTTAAATGTTTTGTGATTTCAGACACGCTTCTTGATTTATTTATTTTAATAGGTTTTGAAACATACATTTTAAAATAATGTGATTTATTTCTCTCAATATAAATTGGTACTACACTGCAACCATATTTTTTTATTAGTTGTGCAGGAATAGTCGTTGTAGTTGCTAAGCTTCCAAAAAAACTTATCTTTTCTCCTTCTCTTACTCTTTGGTCAATCATTAGAGCAATCGAGGTACCTTTTGACATGTAACGTATAATTTCCCTGGTACCAGCTCTACCTTTTTTTATTTGATTTTTGCAAATATCTCTAATTCTAATATTTTCCATTATTGAATTTAAATAAGGATTGTTTAGAGGTCGATAAATTGCAGCACAATTAACTCCCGCTTTTTCAATTTGCATTGCCATTAATTCAAAGTTATTAAAATGACCTGATATAAAAACAACTCTTTCACCATTTCTTTTAATATTTTTCAAATAATCTAATCCTTCTATAGAAAAATATTTTTTGTAGATTATCGTTTTTAAAATTTTTTAAATGCACATATTCTGAAAATATTCTTCCATAATTTCCAAGAACATTTTTTGCTATTTTTTCAAAGTTATTTTTTTTGTCAATATTAGCTTTTTTAAGATTATTTATTATCAAGTTCTTTGATCTAAAAATTGGTCCAAGGTATTTTCCTATTATAAATCCCAATTTTGATGATGTCTTGTATCCAATTGATTTAAAAATAATGAAAAAAAAATTTATAATAAAGTATTGAATTATATGTTTAATTTTTTTCATATATTTTATTTAATGATTTTTTTAATTCATTTATATTTTTAATTTTTAATTTTACTTTTAAAAAATTAACATCTTTTTGTTGCTTCTTAGTTAATCGTAAAAAATCTTTTTCAGTTGTAATTATACTTAATTTATTTTTAATTGCTAAATTTTTTAAAATATCAATTTTTTTATCAGACATATTATAATGGTCAGGAAAAATAAATTTTTTCTTAATTTTAAATTTAAATTTTTTCAGAGTATTTTCAAATTCATGTGGATTTCCTATACCACAAAAAAATAAAAATTTTTTTTTTAAATTGTATCTTTTAAGATTAATAGGTTCGTATATTGCATCATAAATTTTTAAATTTTTATTTATTTCTTTGATTTTTTTTCTTAATTTTTTGTTTTTCTTAAACCCATTAAGAAAAGCGATATCATAATTTCTGAGTTCATGTAAATTTTCTCTTAAAGGGCCTGCTGGTATAAGAAAATTATTTCCAAAACCTTCGTAAGAATTTATACATACAATTTTTAAATCATATTCTATATTTTTTTGTTGCAAGCCATCATCTAAAATTGCTAAATCAAAACTCTTTTCTGCAATTTTTAAGGCGTTTATTCTGTTTGTTGAAGTTATGATTTTACCTCTACTTTTTAGTAAATTGTATTCATCTTTTTGATTTAAATATTTTTTTTTTATAAATACTGTTTTATATTTAATACTAAGTAATTTATATAACTCTATCGCTAAAGATGTTTTACCTGTCCCACCTGCATTTAAATTACCTACACAAATAGTTTTTATTTTAAAATAATTTTTAACATTTAATTTTTTTAAAATATTAATAATGAATATAAATATTGATAGAGGGTATAGTAAAATTGAAATGAAATTTTTTTTCTGCCAAAAATCCGGTTTTTTTAAAGTCATTGAATAAACTTTTCTATAATATTAATATTTTTTTTTAAAATTGTATTTCCATTATCAAATATTTTTCTTCTTTTCGTAAATGAAAGTTTTTTATTCATTTTTGATAAAACTATATTTCTCATTTTTGAAATATTTGATGTTGTATAAGATATTTTATTTTTTTTTAAATAATCGTAAATTTCTTTAAAATTACTAATATTAGGTCCATTAATAATGTAATTACCCAATCGAGCTGCTTCCAGTGGATTTTGTCCTCCATGATTTACAATGGATCCACCCATAAAAGAAATATTTGAAAGATTATAAAAATTTGATGTTTCACCAAAAGTATCTACTAAGTAAATATCAGTATTATTAGATATTTTTTTTCTTGAAGAGTGCGTTTCTACTTTTAGATTTAATTCTTCTAAATCGTTAATTATTTTATCTGATCTATTTGTGTGTCTAGGAATGATAATTGTGAGAAACTTGGGTACAGATTTTTTTAATTCTATGTGTAATTTAGATATTAATATCTCTTCACTATTGTGAGTACTTCCAGCACACCAAACTTTGAATTTTTCAAACTGTTTTAATAATTTTTTATCTGTTTTATTTAAAAGAATTTTATCTCCATAATATTTTAAATTACCAACAAAAATTATTTTTTTGGTTCCAAGAATTTTAAGATATTTTTTTGATTCTAAATTTTGAGGAAGAGCAAGAGTAATTTTACTAAATATTTTTCTAGCAAAACTTTTTAATAGCATCCATTTTTTAAAACTAGATTTTGTAAATCTTGCATTTAACAAAATTATTGGAATTTGATTTTTTTTTAAATTCTTAATCATATTAGGCCAAATTTCTGAGTCTACAAATATTGCTATCTCAGGTTTCCAAATATCAATAAATTTTTTTGTTAAATAATTTGTATCCAAAGGAAAAAATTTATGAATTGTTTTTTTAAATTTTTGTTTTTTAAAAATTTTTGCTGAACTAGTGGTAGATGAGGTTACAATTATTTTTTTTACTTTTTTATTTTTTTCTAATTTATTTATGATTGGAATTATACTCATTAATTCCCCAACGCTTACAGCATGAAACCAAATTGTTTTTTGAAAATTTTTTATTGAGTAAATACAATATTTTTCTTGGAATCTATTTATATCTTCTTTTTTCTTAAAAATTCTTAAAATAAATACTAATGGCGAAACTAGAAATAAAATATTTGTTAATATACCGTAAATAAAATACATTAATTTTGTTTTATTTGTCTTTCATAAAAATTTTTATAAACACTTGAGGTTGATAAAAGATCTTGATGACTTCCGGAATCTATAATTTTACCTTGATCCACAACATATATTTTATCAGAGTTAAGAATCGTTGATAAACGGTGCGCGATTACTATTGTAGTTTTGTTTAATGTAAGTTTTTTAAGTGCAGTTTGAATTTTTTCCTCTGTTTCAGAATCTAGAGATGATGTTGCTTCATCAAGTAAAATTATCTTACTTTTTTTCAAAAAGGCTCTTGCTATTGATAACCTTTGTTTCTCTCCTCCTGATAACTTAACTCCATTTTCTCCTATCATGGTTTGATATTTATTTTCTAAATTTTCAATAAACTCTTTGCACATAGCGTTATCTGCTGCTTCATAAACTTCTTCTAAGCTTGCCTCTGGTTTTGCATATTTAATGTTATTTATTACTGTGTCATCAAAAAGGGTGGTGTTTTGATCCACAATTGAAATTTCTTTTCTTAATGAGTTTAAATTAACCTTTGAAATATCTTGATTATCAATTTCTATTGAACCCTCATTTGGAGAATAAATTCTGGGTATCATGTTTAGTAAAGTCGATTTCCCAGAACCACTATGTCCAACTAATGCTGTCATTTTACCTCCATTAAATTCAGTAGAGATATTTTTTAAAACTTTATTTTCAAAATTTGATTTATAAGAAAAATTGACGTTCTTAAATTTAATATTAGCCTCTGTTAAACTCAAATTTTCACTATCTTTATTAAATTTAATTTCAGTATTCAAATCTATGATTGGTAAAATTCTTTTTGCTGCAGCCAATCCTTGGTTAATCGCAACATTGACTTTTGTAAGGGTTTTGACTGGTTGATATGCTAACATCATGGCAGCTAAAAATGAAAAAAAGTTATTTATTCCCAATTCCTCATTTATTATTAATTTTCCAGAGTAAAAAATTAATATTGCAATCATTATACCAGTCAAAACTTCCATAACTGGACCAGACCTAATGTAAACAGTTGCAATTTTTGCTGACTTTTCCTTAAGATTATCTACAAATTTTTCTGACCTTAATTTCTCAAAACTTTCTCTTTGAAAAATTTTAATAATTTTATGATTTTTAAATAAATCAATCAAATATCTATTTAAATCTCCTGATTTTTCTTGTGCCTGAGTAGAAACTTTAATCATTCTTTTTCCAAGAACTTTTGCAGTAACAGTCGCCAAAGGTATCATGATAATTGCTATTAAAGATAATTTCCAATTTTGATAAAACATTACTATCAATAGACCTATCAATGAAAGACCATCTTTAAACATACTTAAAAATGCCTCAGATAACATTCTCGTTATTTGTTGAACGTCAAAATTTAAGTTTGAAATATAGTTTCCTGAATGTTTATTCTCTATAATTTCTGTATCTGCCTTTATAAAAGACTTAAGCATATCAGTTTGAATTATTTTTTTTACTTCTTCACCCACATTAATCATAATTAATTTTGCAAAATAAAGTGAAATACCTTTTGTTGAGAAAGCTAATATAATACCAATTGGTATTAAAATTATTAATGTTTGATCTTTATTTATAAAAATTTTGTCAATCGCAGGATCTAGCAACCAAGCTGTAGCAGAAGTGCTAGCTGCAACCAATACAGAAAGTAATGCGGCTAAAATAATTTTTGATAAAAATTTGCTTGTATAATCTTTATACAGTCTTTTAAAAATATCAATTTTAGTCATATTATTTTTTAAAAGAGTTTTCCAATTAATATATTAAAAAAAATAATTACTCCTAAAAAATTATTGCTTTTAAATTTATTAAGACAATCATTTGTATTTGAAATATTTAATTTTTTGATTTGAAATATAAAAAGTTGTGTTGCTGGTATTAATAAAAAAAGAAAATAGTATAATTTAAAATTCATTTGAATTCCCACAAATATTAATGAGACAATAAATACCAAATAGCAAAATAATAAAAACTTTTTTGGATCATTTTTAAATTTAATTGAAGTTGATTTTACTCCTATAATTTCATCATCTTTAATATCTTGAAATCCATATATTGTGTCGTATCCGAGTGTCCAAAATATGGCTCCTATATAAAAAGCTATAGCCACCAAAGAAATATCGTTTGACACTGAGATCCAAGCTAAGACTAAACCGTAATTAAATGTAATTCCTAAAAATAATTGAGGCCAATAAGTTATTCTTTTCATCAAAGGATAAGAAAATGCTAATGGCATAGAGAACAAAGCCATATAAATTGTAAATTTATTAAAATTAATCAACACCAAGAAGGCTAATCCACATAATATAATTGAATAAATTAAAGCAAGTTTCACTGAGATTTTACCAGATGCCACAGGTCTATTTTTTGTACGCTCAACTTTTTGATCAAAATTCTTATCTGCTATATCGTTAACAATACAACCCGCTGAACGCATCAAAATTGAACCAGCTAAAAAAAGAAAACTAAAAAAAAAATAATTATTTAAAGAGGAATTAAAGTCATAAACCAATGTTAGTCCCCAAATGCATGGCCAGAATAATAACATAAATCCAATTGGTTTTTTTAACCTGGTTAGTTCAATAAATAAGTTTAATTGGTTCATAATTTACTTGTAAATAACAAAGCCTAGTTTCATAATCAAATTGATTCGTATGAATATAGATTATACTGTAACAGCGTTAATGTTTCCTGCTATTCCATTGCTAATGGGAGTTTATAGCAATAGGTTTCACTCGCTAAGTATCTTAATTCGTCAGCTACATGATGAACATGTTTATGAGAAACATATTCCTCCAGAGTGGAAAAAACAGTTTATAAACTTAAGTGGAAGAATAACACTGTTAAGATGGACTATATTGTTTGCAGCTTTTGGTTTTCTATTCAATATGCTTACAGTATTTGCGCTTTATTTAGATGAATTTTTTTTGGCTAGAGTAATTTTTGGATCTTGTTGTTTATCGATGATTATATCTATAATTTTTTTTATAAGAGAAATTCAAATTTCAACTAATGCACTTAAGCTCCATATGTCAGATATGGATGTTGATGTTAGTTAGGAACTATTACAGCAGGGCCTAAAATTTTTCTTCCTTCAAGATCTTGGTGGGCTTTAACAACTTCTTCTAACTTATACTTTTTAAAAATTTTAATTTTTACTTTACCTGAACTAATTTTTTCAAACATTGTTTTTGAAGCTTCGTCTAATTCTTCTCTGGTTGAAAGGTATTGCTGCATAGAGGGTCTTACAAGATAAAGACCTTTAGGTTGAATAACTTTTGGCACATTAATTTCTGACAATGGTCCTGATGCATTTCCAAACGATACCATCATTCCTCTTACCGCTAAACATTCAATTGAACCATCTAGTGTATCTTTACCAACACCATCGTAGACAACAGGTACACCTTTACCGCTTGTAATTTCCAGAACTTTTTTTGCAAAATCTTCTTTATTATAATTAATTACATGATCGTAACCATTTTCTTTTGCTATATTTACCTTTTCATCAGAACCAACTGTACCTATAACAGTACAACCTAAACTTTTTGCCCACTGTCCAAAAATCTGACCAACACCCCCAGCAGCTGCGTGAAATAAAATTGTTTCACCTGATTTAACTGGATAAGTTTTATGCAAAAGATAAAAAGTTGTTAAACCTTTTGTCATTAAAGTTGCAGCTATTTCTAGATCAATACCGTCTGGTACTTTAACTAAATTTTTAGTTGGGTAATTTCTATGAGAACAATACGAACCTAAAGGAATACCTGCATATGAAATTTTATCACCAACTTTGAAGTCTTTTACGTTCTCTCCAACATCAGTAATAATTCCAGCGCCTTCTAAACCTAAACCAATTGGTAGTTTTAATGGGTATAAACCTGATCTATGGTAAGTATCAATGTAGTTAAGGCCTATTGCTTTTTGTTCAATTGTTACCTGATCAGAACCAGGTTTATCTAAAGAAATATCTTTAACTTCTAAAACTTCAGGTCCGCCAGTTTTATTAATTTCTACAGCTTTCATAATTTATTTTACAAATGTACCATTATGATAATCTTGAACTGCTTGCAAGATTTCTGCTTTGGTATTCATTACAAAAGGCCCACCTCTAGCTATTTCCTCATTAATTGGTTTCCCTGAAATCACAAGAAATTTAGCATTTGATTTAGCTTTAACAGTTAAATCTTCACCTCTAGTTAGTAATATTAAAGTGCTGTCTATAACTTGATCGTGTTTATCTTTTCCAATTTCTATTTCACCACTAATTAAATAAACAAAAGTATTATGGGTAGATGGTAATTTAAAATTGAAATCTTTATCTTTGTAGAGTTCAACATCTAAATAAACTGGCTCAACGTTATGACCTTTTACTGGCCCTTCAGTTTTTTCAAATTTTCCTGCTATTACTTTTACTTGTTTATCATCATCTTTATGAACATTCATTTTATCAGCATCAATATAAATATATTCAGGCTTACTCATTTTTAATTTAGCCGGCATGTTGATCCACAATTGAAATCCATGAAGTTTACCTTCTTTCATTGCAGGCATTTCAGAATGAATAATTCCACTACCTGTTTTCATCCACTGAACATCACCAGCAGTCATTCTGCCTTCACCGCCAGTGCTATCTTTGTGCTCAAAATCTCCAGCTAACATATAAGTAACTGTTTCAATTCCTCGATGAGGGTGCGGTGGAAAACCTGCGATATAATCCTCGCTATTTTCAGATCCAAATTCATCTAACATTAAAAAGGGATCAAAGTAATTTGGTTCAACACCAATACTTCTCTTTAATTTAACTCCAGCACCGTCAGAAGCAGGGATAGGGTCAATAATTTTACTAACTTCAATATTTTTCATATTTCAAAAATAAGAATTTTTTATAATATATCAAGCAACTTACTAAGATCTTTGATTTGATGTTTTGGGACATAATCTAGATTATCAAAAGTATTGTTGCTTCTATTGACCCAAATAGAATTATAACCATAATTTCCACCACCTGAAACATCCCAAGTATTTGCACTTAAAAAAGCAACTTCATTTGTTTGAATTTGATATTTCTTTATTGGAAGATCGTAAACTTTAGAGTCTGGTTTATAAACACCAACCTCTTCAATTGAAAAAATATCATTAAATATATTTTCTAAATTATTACTCTTAACCAATTCATCGAGCAGGGAAGGAGTACCATTTGAAAGAATAGCAAGTTTAAAATCTTTTTCTTTTAATGATTTTAAAACTTCTGGAACTTCTTTAAATGGTGAAAGAATTTTATAAAGATCTAATAACTCATTTTTCATTGAAGAATCTATCTCATAAGCTTTCATAGATTTATCTAAACTGTCTTCTGTCACTTGCCAAAAATCCTTATGACGTTTCATTAAACTTCTTAGCCAAGTATATTCTAATTGTGTTGTTCTCCAATAATTGGCGAAACCTTCCCACTTATCACCTATTTTATCTTTACATTTTTCAGCAGCTGAATTGACATCAAATAAGGTGCCGTAAGCATCGAAAATTATTGCTTTAATATTTTTCATAAACTAACTTATCAATATGAGTAACATTAGATTATTTTATTCAAAAAGTTTATCTCTTAATTTGACTGACAAACTTAATAAATCTCAATCTCATTATGTTTCTAAAGTAATGAGAATTAAAGAAAATGAAGTTTTTTCTTTATTTAATAATAGTGGAGAATGGGAAGCTAAAATTTTAAATATAACCAAAAGCATAGTTGAATTTAATGTTACGAAACAATTAAGACAGAAAGAAAATACCAAAGATCTTTGGCTGGCTTTCTCTCCTATTAAATCAAATTACTTTAATTTTATGATCCAAAAAGCAACAGAACTTGGTGTAACTAAGTTTTTACCAATCATTTTTGAAAGAACAATTGTTAGAAAGATAAATAAAGAGAGATTGGAAAAAGTAATCGTAGAAGCTGCTGAACAATCAAATAGAATAACAGTTCCATCAATTGAGGACCCTCAAAAATTAAAAAGCTTTCTAAATAATGATATGGATTTAATATTTACTGACCTGAATTCTGCCAATATAAAAATTGATCTTAAAAAGTTAACAACTAAACCCACTTGCGTAATCATAGGGCCTGAAGGAGATTTTTCTGAGCAAGAAAGGGATGAGATTCTTAAATTTAATGGTGTTCAGCCTATTAAAATCAATGAAAACATCTTGAGATCCGAAACGGCAGTAATTTCTGCTCTATCGATCATAAATTACGCCATTAATTGATATTTTGTCGCTAAAAGTAAAAGTGTATTTTTTTAAAAGACACTCTATATAGGGTAAAAAAATGAAAAAATTTTTATTTATATTTCTAACATTCTTTATCACTTCAAGCGCATTCGCTAATCAACCAGTTGATTGGCAACTAGGCTTTCAAAAGGCTGCTTCCGAGACTATGAGAGATATAGTTAATTTCCATGATAAATTGTTGTTACCAATTATAATAGCAATCAGCGTTTTTGTTCTATTTCTGATGGTTTATGCTTGTATAAGATTTAGAGCTTCAGCAAATCCAGTTCCATCAAAAAGAACTCATAATGTTGCAGTTGAAGTTTTATGGACTTTAATTCCATGTTTAATTCTAATCGTGATGGCAGTTCCATCATTTAAAATTTTATACAAACAAGATGCAATTCCAAAGGCGGATATAACTGTTAAAGCTATAGGATATCAATGGTACTGGGGATACGAGTATCCAGATGAAAATATTTTCTTCGACTCTTACATGATTGAAACTAAAGATTTAAAAGAAAACGAGCCAAGACTTTTAGCTGTAGATAATGAGCTAGTTGTACCAGTAAATAAAGTCGTTAAAGTAATGATCACTGCTAATGATGTTCTACATGCATGGGCACTCCCTTCATTTGGAGTAAAACGAGACGCTGTGCCTGGAAGAATAAATGAAACTTGGTTTAAAGCAGAAAAAGTTGGAACTTACTATGGTCAATGTTCTGAACTGTGTGGAATTAAACACGCGTTTATGCCAATTGAAGTTAGAGTTGTTACTGAGGAAGAATACCAAGAGTGGTTGTTAGACGCTAAAGTCAAATTTGCAAAAGAAATTAATGAAGAAGATCAATTTAAAAAACTAGCGAGTAAATAATATGTATACACAAACAGCATCACACAACGATCATCATACGCCAACTGGTTGGAAACGTTGGGCTTATTCAACTAACCACAAAGATATTGGAACCATGTATCTAATATTTGCAATTATTGCAGGTGTGATTGGTACTGCATTCTCAGTTTTGATGAGAATGGAATTGATGCATCCAGGTGATGGAATTTTAGGTGGAAACTATCATTTATATAATGTGTTAGTTACTGGTCATGGTTTAATAATGATTTTCTTTATGGTTATGCCAGCAATGATAGGTGGATTTGGTAACTGGTTTGTTCCAATAATGATCGGTGCACCTGATATGGCTTTTCCTAGAATGAATAATATTTCATTCTGGTTACTACCTACATCTTTCATATTATTAATAATGTCAATTTTTATGGATGGCCCTCCAGGTCAAACAGGAGTAGGAGGAGGATGGACAATATATCCTCCATTATCATCTACAGCAGGTCAACCAGGTCCAGCAATGGATTTTGCAATTTTAAGTCTACACTTAGCTGGAGCCTCTTCAATTTTAGGTGCAGTAAACTTTATTACTACAATTTTAAACATGAGAACACCAGGCATGACACTTCATAAAATGCCATTATTTGCTTGGTCAATACTAGTAACTGCTTTCTTATTATTGTTATCGTTACCAGTTTTAGCAGGAGCAATTACAATGCTTCTTACTGATAGGAACTTTGGAACAGCTTTCTTTGATGCGCAAACTGGTGGAGACCCAGTTCTATTCCAACATTTATTTTGGTTCTTTGGTCACCCAGAAGTTTATATTTTAATCTTACCAGGTTTTGGAATGATAAGTCATATTGTTTCAACATTTTCTAGAAAACCTGTTTTTGGATATTTAGGAATGGCTTATGCAATGGTTGCAATTGGAATAGTTGGTTTTGTTGTGTGGGCTCACCACATGTATACAGTAGGTTTAAGTACAGATACAAAAGCATACTTTTTAGCTGCAACGATGATCATTGCAGTCCCAACAGGTATCAAAATATTTTCATGGATAGCAACCATGTGGGGGGGATCTATTTCATTCAAAACACCAATGGTTTGGGCTTTAGGATTTATTTTTTTATTCACTGTTGGTGGAGTTACTGGAGTAGTACTTGCGAATGCAGGTGTTGATACAGCAATGCATGATACCTATTATGTTGTTGCTCACTTTCATTACGTATTATCTCTAGGAGCTGTATTTGCAATTTTTGCAGGATTTTACTACTGGTTTGGAAAAATGACTGGATACGAGTACTCAGAGTGGATGGGTCAATTACACTTTTGGTTAACTTTTATTGGTGTAAACTTGGTATTTTTTCCACAACATTTCTTAGGGCTTGCAGGAATGCCAAGAAGATATGCTGACTATCCAGATGCTTTCGCTGGATGGAATTATATTTCTTCAATTGGATCTTACATTTCTGTAATAGGATTAGTGGTATTTTTTATAAACCTTGCTTATGCCTTTTATAAGAAAAAGGCTGCAGCACAAAATCCATGGGGAGAAGGTGCTACAACTTTAGAATGGACTGTACCATCTCCACCTAATTTTCATACTTTTGAAGAATTACCAAAGTTTGAAGAAGAGGGTGTTGAAAAATCTACTAGCTAAATATAGTAAATAAGATTTTTTAACTTTAAATTAATGATTAAGTCTAAATTAAAAAATAGAAACTTATCTCAAGAAGACGCCTTTAATTTATCTGAATTATTTAAATTGATGAAACCAAGAGTTATGTCTTTGGTTATATTTACATGTGCAGTTGGATTATTAATGGCTCCCAATATAATTCCGACAAAAGATGCAATAATTGGAATAATATTAGTTTCAATTGGAGCTGGGGCGGCCGGGGCTTTAAACATGTGGTACGAGTCAGATTTAGACGCTCTAATGACAAGAACTTGTTTAAGACCAATACCTATGGGTAAAGTAAATAGAAATCAGGCATTAGTATTTGGAATTTCTCTCTCAATTTTTTCTGTAATTGCACTTGATTATTACTTAAACAGAATATCAGCAAGCTTGTTACTTTTTACTATTTTGTTTTACGTATTTGTTTACACAATATGGTTAAAGAGAAAAACCCCACAGAATATAGTAATTGGAGGAGCTGCAGGAGCATTACCTCCAGTTATAGGCTGGACTATAGCGACTAATTCTCTAACTTTTGAACCAATTACCTTCTTTTTGATAATATTTTTTTGGACACCTTCACATTTTTGGGCTTTAAGTTTGTATAAATCTGATGATTACAAAAAAGCAAAAATTCCAATGCTTCCATTAACTAATGGTATTGAGAGTACAAAATTAAATATATTTGTTTACTCTTTAACAATGTTGCCAGTAATTGTCTTGCCTTATGCAATTGGCTTTGTGGGTATAACTTTTTTAATTCCTTCATTAATTTTGACAATTTATTATAATTATTTATGTTTTGAACTTTATAAATTTAAAAAAAATAAATTTAATTCAAAAAAAGCAAAATCTATATTCGGATACTCAATTTTGTATTTGTTTTTAATATTTGTTCTTTTTTTAATTGATAAAATTTTATGATAACACCTGACAAAAAAACAAAGAAAAAAAATATTCTAACTGCAATAGCAATATTAGCGTTTATGGTTTTTTTATTTGTTTTTACTTTATATAATGTTGGAGTATTTGATAGACAAATATGATTAAAAGCAAAACACTAACTCCTTTACTTTTAGCAGGGATTTTTGTCCTGATGTTGGGATTGTCTTTTGCTGCAGTTCCTTTGTATGATTTGTTCTGTAGAGTTACTGGTTTTGGAGGAACAACTCAGATATCTAAAGAAGCTCCAAAAATAGTATTGGATAAAGTTGTCAGCGTTAGATTTGATACTAATGTGAATAATCTTGATTGGAACTTTAAAGCAAAATCGAACGTGATTGACGTAAAAGTTGGTCAGGTCAACAGAATAGAATTTGAAGTTGAAAACTTAGGTGATGAAACAACTTATGGTGTTGCTAGTTTTAACGTCTCACCAGCAAGTTTTGGTAAATATTACAGCAAACTGGGATGTTTTTGCTTTGAAAAACAAGAGTTAAAGGCTGGAGAGAAGGCAACTTACGTAATGACTTTTTATTTAGACCCTGACCTTGTAAATGATCCAACAACAAAAAATTTAGAAGATGTAACCATGTCGTATACTTTTTTCTCGACAGATTACTATAAACAATCATAATCACGAAAAATGTCAGCAGAAAAAAAACACGATTACCACTTAGTTGATCCAAGCCCTTGGCCAATTTATACATCTTTTGCATGCTTAGTATTAGCAATAGGTGCAATTTTTTATATGCATAATGGTATTTCTTGGGGAATGTATCTTGGTTTGGCTCTGTTAATTTATGGTGCATACATGTGGTTTAGAGATGTTGTAATCGAAGCTGAGCATCAAGGACATCATACACCAGTGGTCCAAATTCATCATAGATATGGAATGACTTTATTTATTGCTTCAGAGGTAATGTTCTTTGTTGCATGGTTCTGGGCTTATTTTGATATAAGTTTATTTCCAAACGAATTTGTTGGAAATGTGTGGCCACCAAAAGATATAGAAACATTTGATCCTTGGGACATCCCTTTGATAAACACTTTAGTTTTATTATTATCAGGAACAACTGTTACTTGGGCTCACCATTCTTTATTAGAGGATGATAGAAAAGGATTTATTCAAGGTTTAACCTTAACTGTAATCTTAGGTTTCTTTTTTACATTGTTGCAAGCTTACGAGTACCATCATGCTACTTTTACCTACTCGGGCCATATTTACGGTGCAGTCTTTTATATGGCAACAGGTTTTCATGGTTTTCATGTAATAATTGGAACAATATTTTTGGCCGTATGTTTGTGGAGAGGAAGACTTGGTCATTTCACAAAAGATCATCATTTTGGATTTGAAGCAGCTGCTTGGTACTGGCATTTTGTTGATGTAGTGTGGCTATTCTTATTTGCTGCAATCTATATTTGGGGAAGTTAATAGTTATCCTTGAAGAATAAATTCTTATTTTCAGCATTTGTTTATTTTATTATTTTAATTCTTTTATTTTTAGGGTTTTGGCAAATTTATAGATTGAATTGGAAATTAGAATTAATTGAACAAATAGAGAATTCATTAAATACTGATCCCGTAGAATTATCCAAAATTGAAAAAAAAAATTATATTAGAATAAAGACAAGTGGAGAAATTGATTTTGATAAACAAATTTACTTATATAATTTAAATGAGAATGGCAAACCCGGATTTGAAGTAATTAATCCAATAAAAATTGGTGAAGAAAATTATTTAATAAATAGGGGATGGATATCATTTGAAAAAAAAGATCTACCTGAAATAAATTTAGTTAATCAAAATCAAATAGTGGGTACTCTTATGTTGCAAACGAAACCAAGCACCTTTAAGCCTAAAAATGATATTGAAAAAAATTATTGGTTTACTTTGAATAGAGAAGATATTTCAAAATTCACTGGAAGAAATTTTTCAGAGTATGTTATTTATTTAACCGGTGAATACAAAATTCCAAAACCAAGGATGATAACTGCTAAAATTTCAAATAATCACAAGAAGTATGCAATTACTTGGTTTTCTATGGCGATTTCAATCCTTTTAATATATTTATATTTTAGGAAAAAAAATTATTAAATGAGATACGTAAGTACAAGAAACACATCAAAAACCTTTGAATTTAAAGACGTTTTCATTAAAGGTCTTGCCGACGATGGGGGCTTATTTATTCCAGAAAGATTAGTGAAATATGATGAAAATGAAATCAGAGATTTAAAAAAACTTAGTTATTCAGAGTTAGCTAAAAAAATTGTTTATCCATTTATTGGTAATTTTATGTCTGAAGCTGATTTGAGTAAAATTATTTATAAATCTTACTCTACATTTAGAAAAGATAACGTTGTAGATCTCATAAAGCTTGGAGACAAAACAGTTTTAGAGCTATTTCATGGTCCTACCTTAGCCTTTAAAGATGTTGCTATGCAACTTTTAGGTAACTTTTACGAATATTACTTAAACAATGAAAATCAAAAAATTAATATTGTTGTTGCTACTTCTGGAGACACTGGTGCTGCAGCAATTGATGCAATTAAAGGTAAAAAAAATGTTAATATTTTTGTGCTTCATCCAGATAATCGTATTTCACCAGTGCAAAGAAAATTAATGACAACAAATAAAGATGAAAATGTATTTAACATAGCTATAAAGGGAAATTTCGATGATTGCCAAAACCTAGTTAAATCTATGTTTGCAGATAAGAAGTTTTCAAATGATATCAAAATGTCAGGGGTAAATTCTATTAATTGGGCAAGGATTATTGCTCAAAGTGTTTATTATTTTTATAGTTATTTTTTAGTTGAAAATATAGGTGAACTAACAAATTTTTCAGTACCAACAGGAAATTTTGGAGATGTTTATGCTGGATATTTAGCTAAAAAAATGGGCTTACCCATAAATAAATTAATTGTTGCAACCAATCAAAATGACATTTTACATAGAGCAATATCAAAAGGTAGTTACGAGGCAGAAAAGGTTTCAGAGACTATTTCTCCAAGTATGGATATTCAAATAGCTAGCAATTTTGAGAGACTTATATTTGACCTTAATAATGAGGACGACAAACAGACTTCATTAGATATGAAAAATATTAAAGAGAGGGGACAGTATTTAATTAGTAAGAATAAATTAAATAAAATTAGAGAAAATTTTTTATCAGCTAGAATTGGCGAGGATGAGACTTTAAAGGTTATTAAGAGGGTGTATGAAAAATTTGCTGTAGTTTTAGATCCACACACAGCTATTGGATATGGAGCGTTTGATAAACATAAATTAAAAGGAAATAATATTGTACTAGCAACCGCACATCCCTGCAAGTTCCCAGGCGCAATTGAAAGTGCTATTAATGTAAAAGCAGATTTACCAAACCAATTAACTTTTATTTTAGATCAAAAAGAAAATTATGAAATTATTGAAAATGATTTTGAAAAAGTAAAACAATATATTAAAGATAGAACATAATGAAAATAAACGAAAATGATTTACTGCCAAATTCAGAAGTATTTGTTTTAGAAAATGGTGAGCCAACTAAAAAAAAAATTGAAGATTTTTTCAAAAATAAAAAAGTAGTTTTATTTGGACTACCAGGCGCTTATACCTCAGTTTGTTCTGCAAAACATTTACCAGGCTATGTTAACTTACATGATAAATATAAAGAAAAAGGTATTGATCATATTATTTGTATATCTGTAAATGATCCTTTTGTTATGAATGCATGGGGAAAAGCAAATAACGTAGGTGATAAAATTATTATGATGGGAGACCCTTTTTTAAACTTTACTAAAGATATTGGTGCCGATGTTGATAAAAGTGGAAGGGGTTTAGGTATTAGATCAAATAGATACACTATGTATGTCGAAGATATGAAGGTTATTAAATTAGAGGAAGAAATAGACACTGGATCTTGTGAAACTTCAGCAGCAGAAAATTTTTTAAATTTATTCTAAATTTGCAGCTTTTTTGGCTAATAAGTCTACTTCTTCATTCATAGGATCTCCGTCATGCGCCTTAACCCAATTCCATTGAACTTTAAGTGATTTATTCAAATTAAACAATTCAATCCACAAATCTTTATTTTTAACATCTTCTTTTTTTGAAGTTTTCCAATTATTAGCTAACCAAGTATTAATCCATTCAGTTATTCCTTTTTTTACATATTGAGAATCAGTGTATATCTTTATTTCAGTACCAGGTTTCATATCTTTTAGTGCATTTATTGGAGCTAGTAGTTCCATTCTATTATTAGTAGTATTTTTTTCACTGCCACTAATTTTTCTTATTTCTTTTTCATCATTAATAATTGCAGCCCATCCACCATTACCTGGATTTGTTAAACAAGAGCCATCTGTATAAATTTTAATCATTAATTTAAATATTCCTTAAATGAACTTAAATCATTGTGAGAAAGTAATTTTTGATAATATTCATTAGGATCTTTAATTTTAATCAGTGCTGTTTTTGGTGTATTTGAGTAGTCATATAATCTTGTTAATAAATATCTTAATGCTGCACCTCTACATAAAATATTTATTGATTTTTTTTCTTTCATTGAAATTTTTTTAACGCTTTCATACCCTTTGATTAAACTTTTAATTTTTTTGTTATTCATTTGGAATTTTCTCTTTTTATGCTCAAAACAAAGAGCATTGATGCATATAGCAATTTCGTACATAAAATAATCATTAGCAGCAAAGTAGAAATCAATAATTCCAGAAAGTTTATTTTTTTTGAAGAAAATATTATCTATAAATAAGTCACCATGGATAATACCTTTGGGAAGTTGTTTGGGCCAATTTTTATTTATATCTTTGAGATTGTTATTTAAAAAAATTTTTAAATTTGAATATTTTTTTGATTTAAATTTAATACTTTCTAATAAAGGTTTTAAATTTCTAATACCCATTGAATTTTTTCTGTTAAGCTTCATTTTTTTTGTGATCAAATGCATTTGAGCAATTGTTTTGCCAACAGTATAACAATCTCTAATTTTTAATTTTTTTTTATCTTTTCCCTCTATGAATGATACAATGCACGCAGTTTTATTTTTTAATTTAATAAGATATTTATTATTTTTAGTTTTCAGCGGTTTAGGACAATTTATTTTTGAACTATTTAAATTATCCATTAATTTCATAAAAAATGGTATTTCTTTCTGTAAAACTCTTTTTTCAAAAATAGTTAATATGTATTTTTTACTTTTTGATTTAAGAAGATAATTTGTATTTTCTATTCCTTGCTTGATACCTTTAAAACTTATTATTTTATCAATATTAAAATTTTCTTTAATAATATTAATTTCTTTTTGATTTATTTTTGTATAAACAGCCATTTTTAATTTAATTTTTTAGGAACTTTAAATACTACGTCTTCTTTAATTATTTCAACTTCATCAATACTTATAGAAAATTTATTTTTTAAATCATTAATAAAATTTTCAACTAATATTTCTGGTGCAGATGCTCCTGATGATATACCTATGGTATTGCAATTTTCTATTTGATCATATGGTATTGAGCTTTCTGAGTGAATAAGTTGCGAATTTTTACAGCCTGATTTTTTTGCTACTTCAACTAGCCTAACAGAATTGGACGAGTTTCTACTTCCAATAACAAAAAACATATCACAATTCTTTGCAATATTTTTTACTGCCATCTGGCGATTTGTAGTTGCATAACAAATATCATCTTTCATTGGCTCTTTTATATTTGGAAATTTATTTTTCAAAATTTCGATTATTTCCTTAGTATCATCAACAGACAAAGTAGTTTGAGTAATGTATGAAATTTTTTTTTCTAATTTATTTTGATATTTGGTAGCGTCTTCTTCATTTTGTATTAGATCGATAGAGCCTTCACTTAATTGACCCATAGTTCCTATTACTTCAGGGTGGTTATTGTGACCAATCAAAAGAATATGATAACCAGCTTTATTTAGATTTTCAGCCTCCCTATGAACTTTAGATACAAGTGGACATGTAGCGTCGACATAAGTCATTTTATAATTTTTTGCATTTTCAGGTATTTGCTTTGGAACACCGTGGGCAGAAAAAATTACTGGTCTTGATTTATCTTTTATTTCTTCTAGCTCTTCTACAAATATTGCTCCTTTATTTTTTAAATCATCTACAACATGCTTATTATGTACAATTTCATGACGTACATACACAGGAGCGCCAAATTTTTTTATAGATTTCTCTACTATTTCAATTGCTCTTTCTACCCCAGCACAGAATCCACGAGGTGCAGATAATAATATTTTTAATTCTTTATTTTTCATTTTTTTCTAAAAAATATTCCAGCAATATATGTGGAAAGGTTAAAGACGCCAAACCTATAAATATTATTTTTAAAATTGCACTATCTAAATTGTATGAATTGCTCAGCAGATATAGTGCAATAAAAGAAGAAACTGCTGTCAAAATTGTTAAAGGTAGAGCTTTTTTAACAAAGACTTTAAATCCATTAATCACGCTATTTGGATCAAGCTCAATAGTTAGTGAAATCGAATGTCTAACCGAATGTAAAAAACAGAAATAAACAGTAAAAGCTAGTAGCGGTGATAAAAAGTAATTTAATATTAAAATTGAAAAATAATCTAAAAAAATAACAAATTTTTTTATTTCAAAATTCTTTAAAAAAAGAAAAATACTAGAAAGTGTGCTGCATATAATTCCTATTTGAATTATCTTATTTGTTTCAATGAAATTTAAACTTGAATAAAAAACTTCATTATCAACTAGTAATAATTTAAAAATCGCTATAGTTTCCTGAAAGTGAAAATATAAAGGCGCAAGTATAATTAAAAATCCTTTAAAAAAATAAAGCATTTGAGTGAAATGAGATCTGTCAATTATTAAAAACTGTGTATCCTCTTTACCAAAGTGATAGGAGGCGATAATCAAAAAAACAATTAAAGTTATTGACGGTAATATCATCCAAGTTCCTATTACTGCTGCTGAAATTAAAATATATGTGAGATAGAATATATAAGTTGATTTTATATTGAATAACGCAAGCACTTTTTTACCCTTAATATGATCTAATGAACCATGGGAAACACCTATAATTAAAATTAAAATTAAACACAAAATTGATGAAATATTTAAATTGTTAAACTTAAACATCAAAATACAAAAAATGTTAACAACAAAGAAAAAAATAAATGAATGATTTAGATTTATTTTTTTTATTTTATTACTCATTTTAAATTAATTCTTTTAAAAATTTCCACTTTGGCATTTTTAGAACTACTTCTAAGTCCTCAAAGAAACTGCTTTTATTTGATAAAAAATTGATAGCTGTTTTGGGTTTTGAGTTAAAAACTTTGAAAAATATATTTCCCATTTCATTGGAATTATTTTTAAGAACTCTTAACAAGATTTTGTCTAAAAAATCATATTTTGAATTAATTTTAAATAGATTTACATTTTTTATATTTTCTATGTTTTCTCTTATATACCTGCTCTGTTCTTGAATGTTTAGAAAAGTATAACCCGTACTTAATCTAGTCATGCCTCCAGCTGAGCCTATGTAAATTTCGTTTAATTTATTTATATTTTTTTGTCTAAAAAGTGGGATTGCTCCAGTTTCTTTAAAATTAATTTTACAGTTTCTGATATTAAGATGTTTACTCAAATAATCATCAATTTGTTCATCATAATCTTTGAGTTTTTCGTCATTTAGTTCAGATATCCATGTAGTTTCAACTAATGCATTTCTTTTAGTAAATGGTAGAGTATAAAAAAAGTGAACTTTGTTTCTTTGATCACAAGCAAAGTCCATCAAATTGAATATTTCGTCATCAAAAAAGTCTTTATCTGTTTGTATTTCAACTCCACAAAAGTGTTGCCATAACTCACTCTGTTTGTTCTCAAAACTAGGTACACTATTAAATACAACTGAATTTGATTTATCTATTTGATCAATACTTTTAAAAAACATAATATTTTTATTTAATTTAAGTTTTGAAATTATTTTTTCGTAAAACATACCACTATCAATTGTTTGATATGGTGTAATTTCACAATCTACATATTTCGTATTATTGGGTGTATTTATTGTAAAATTATTCCAACTCTTTTTGACACAGTCATCAAAGTTATGTGAAAAAACTTTCCAAAATGACCAAGTTTTATCTCTTTTATACTCTTCTCTTGGCTCAATTACTGCTAAGGTTTTATCTTTTAATTTTTCATTAACTTCCAGTTCATATGCTAATGAAAGACCTGCGCAACCTCCGCCTATAATTATATAATCAAATTCTTTCATTTAAATTTATTTCTTCATTAATTAAATTATGATCATGATTAATATTATCATCGTTTTTACTTATAAGTGATAACTTAATTAAGTCGTAAATAGATAAAAAAGTTTCAATGATTTTTTCAATATTTGAAACATAAATTTTTCCAGACTTTTTATAATTTTCTATATTTTGTTTATCCAAAATCTTATACCCTATTTTTCTATAAACCCTTCTTGCAACTAAAATAGAAAATCTGAAACTTAATGGTATTTCTTTTATTGAGTAAAATGAGTTTTCATAAAACTTTTCTGAAAGCTTGATTGTAGTCTCTATTTCCTCAAAACTTTCATTGATATAAAATCTATTATTTTTTTTATCTTCCGTAACATCTCTAGAAATATTCGTTAATTGCATAGCGATACCAAGATCAATAGCTGATTTTAAAGATTGTTCTTTATGAACATTCAATATTTTAGCCATCATCAATCCAACTGTTCCAGCCACTCTGTAGGAATATATTAGTAATTCTTTTTTTGAATTGAGTTTAACACTTTCTTTTATATCAGAATTAATACCCTCAAACAAATCGTCTACAATTTTAGTGGAAATATTAAATTCATTAATAAGACTCCACATATTTTTTATGACTGGATTATCATAATTTTTGTTTACAAAACTATTTCTAAATTTTATAAAATTATCTTTTTTTACTTCAATCTCGTTTTCTTCATCAGCAATATTATCTGCTACTCTGCAAAAATCATAAAGCGCAGAGCATTTTTCATAGGTTTTTTTTGGTAAAAAAAAACCTGCCCAATTGAAAGATTTTGCATAAATAGCTAAATAATTTTTAGTTAACATTAAAAAAATTTATCTAAAACTTTTGCTGAAGATAGAACACCTGGAACCCCAGCACCTGGATGTGTACCCGCACCAACAAAGTATAAACCATCATATATCTCTGATTTATTATGAAATCTAAAGTATGCGGATTGTGTAAATTTAGGTTGAATTGAAAACCCAGATCCAAATTTTGTATTTAATTCTTTTTCAAAATAATCAGGTGTGAGATAAAAATCTTCAACTATATTATTCTTAAGATCTGGCATTAAATCTTTTTCCATTTTTTCAATCACAAGATTTTTCATTTTTTCACCCTCAACCCCCCAATTAATTTTTGACTGATTGTTAGGAACAGGCACTAAAACATAAAAACAATCATTTCCTTCTGGAGCCATAGTTTTGTCAGTCGCTGTGGGTCTGTGAAGATAATAGCTGATATCATTATTTAACTTTTTCTTATCAAATATATCATCAAGATGCTCCTTATACTTGTTTCCAAACTTTATAGTATGATGTTCAACATTTTCATAAATTTTTTTAGTTCCAAAATAGTAAACAAATAAACCCATAGAATATTCCATTCGATTTTTTTTCCAATTAAACAACATAGAACTCTCGTTACTTTTGCTCAACATTTTCTCATAAAACGCCGGTGGATCTGCATTACAGACAATATTATCTGCATCAATTTCATTTTCATTATTTAATTTTACACCACTTATTTTATTATTTTTTGTTATAATCTCTGTTACCTCACTGTTTTTTATGATTTCAACACCAACCTCATTCATTAACTTTTCAAAGCCTTTAATTATATTTCCTGTTCCTCCAACTGAGTAATGTATTCCCCATTTTTTTTCTAAATAAAGAATTAAGCCGTAAATAGAAGTAGTGGTAAAAGGATTACCACCAACAAGTAAAGGATGCATGCTAAGCATTCTCCTTAATTTTTTATTTTTTATATAAGATGAAACAAGTGAGTAAACTGATTTATAGCTTTTAAGTTTTAAAAGAGCAGGTAATTGTTGCATCATTACAAAAGGTTTGTTGAAGGGCACATCTGCAAGTTCTAAAAAACCTTTATCAAATATCTTTTTTGTGAAATTAACTAATTTTTCATATCCATTTACATCTTCTTTGTTAAGCTTTTCAATTTGGCTTTTCATTTCTATTTCGTCACCTGAGTAGTTAAACTTGGTTTTATCCTCAAAAATAAATTGGTACCAAATTTTGAGTGGAGTTAATTCTATATAATTTTTGGGATCTTTATTAAACAACTCAAACAATTCATTTATTAAGTAGGGTGCAGTAATTACTGTTGGTCCAGCATCATATATAAATCCATTTCTTTTAAAAACTCGAGCTCTACCACCTAGGTCAGAATGTTTTTCTATTAATTTTACTTTATGACCTTTTGCTTTAAGTCTTAGTGCTGCTGCGATTCCACCAAATCCTGATCCAATGACTATAGAGTTCATTTTAATAATTTATAGCTTTTTTAAAAAATTGTAAGTGTATTATGAGTTAATTTTTTTTAACTCTTCTTTAGTTTCATCTAAATTTTTTTGAAACACAGCGTCTAATTTTGACTTGTCTACAGATGTAGTTATGATTTTTTTAACTGAGTCTACCGCAATCTTTATTGACGCATCCTTAATTTCTTTTAAAGCTGCCTCTTTCATCTGATTTATTTTATTTTCAGCTAAATTTTTTTTAATTTCAGATGATTTATGAAACTTATCATTCATTTCGATTATCAATCTATCTGCATCTTTTTTAGCGTTCTCATGAATTTGGTTACTTACAGACTGAGCTGTATCTAATTTTTTTTGTGAGTTATCTAATAGTGTTTTTGCCTCTGTTCTTAATTTTTCACTTTCATCAATTTCATTTTTAATATCAGATATCATTTTATCTAACATCTCTGAAACTTTTTGAGGAATTTTAAGATAAATCAGTGCTCCAAAAAAAATAATAAATGATACGGCTACCCAAAAAGTTGCATCAATTGCCATAGTATTTATCTCCATTTCTTTTAGATAGATCGTCAACAATTGCAGATATGCTGCTATTATTTACTTCAGTACCAATAAGTTTTTGTAATAATTCAGATGAAGTCTCAATAGCTATTTTATTTATTTTATCTGGTGCATTCTTTCTCAATATATCTATTTCTTTTTCAGCCTCAGCAATTTCACTATCAATTTGCTTATCAAGAACCTCTTTTTTTGCACCAATGTCTTTTAGTGCTTTTTCTTTTGCTTGATTGAAAATGCTGTTAGCCTCAAGTTTGCTTTTAGATATAATTTCGTCGTATTCTTTTAGCTTTGCATCGCTATCTTCTCTTTGTTTCTCAGCAGCCTCAATATTTTCTAATATTTGAGATTTTCTCGACTCTAAGTTGATACTAATTTTTGGGAGTATTAGTTTAGATAAAACTAAATACATAATACCAAAAGTAAGTATTAACCAAAAAATTTGAGAAACCCAAAATTCTGGATTTAATTGAGGCATACCTCCGCTTTCAGCTGCAAAAGCTTCTTTAATAAAAAAAAAGCTAAAAAATATTGACTGAAAATATATTTTTTTAACCATCAATTTAAAACGCAAAAAGAATGATTAACGCAACTACCAATCCGAATAATCCAGTGGCTTCTGCAAGTGCGAAACCTAAAAGTAAGTTAGGAAATTGCTTTTGCGCTGCAGATGGATTTCTCATTGCACCAGACAAATAATTTCCAAAAATTATTCCGATACCAACACCGGCTCCAGCTAAAGCAATTGCCGCTAAACCTGCTCCGATCATTTTTGCTGCTTCTAATTCCATTATATCCTCCTATGTTATTAATGGTGTAAATTTAATGCATCATTTAAATAGATGCAGGTTAAGATTGCAAAAACGTAAGCTTGAAGAAAAGCAACCAAGATCTCCAAACCTGTTAACGCAACCGAAAAACTTAGTGGAAGCCACCCACCAACTATTCCAAGGCTAATTACAAAGCCTCCGAAAACTTTCATCATTGTATGACCTGCCATCATATTAGCAAATAATCTAACTGATAAACTTATAGGTCTACTCAAATAAGAAATAATTTCTATTACAACAATCAAAGGGAGCAATACCGCAGGTACTCCACTTGGAACAAATAATTTTAAATACCCAAATCCATGTTTAACAAATCCAATTACAGTCACCCCAATAAATATAAACGCTGCAAGCACAAATGTTACAATGATATGGCTCGTTACAGTGAAAGTATAAGGTATCATTCCAAACATGTTACAAAATAAAACAAACATGAATAAAGAAAATATAAACGCAAAGTATGGTTTAGCTTTTGATCCAGCTGTGTCGCTAATCATTTTGGATACAAAGGTATAGCTAAGTTCTGCTAATAATTGAATTTTGTTTGGTAGTATTGATTTTTTTTTTGATCCTAAATTAAAGATTAGCAAAATGGATACAGTGCTCAAAATCATAAACAAACTTGCGTTTGTAAACGATATGTCGAATGCTCCAACTTTAATTTCTGGTCCAATTCTATAAACGTCGAATTGGGACATAGGATTTGCTGCCATAGTACTTATTTACTTTTGCATTTTTTTTGCAGATCTAATCACATTGGTTATTCCAGCAACCACACCCACAAAAAAAAATATTAATATAAACCAGGGTTTAGTACCAAAGGTCTTGTCAAAAATAAACCCAATAATTGTCCCCACGGCCACTGCAGAGACAAGTTCTGTGCTCAATTTGAATGCAGTTCCTATAGGTGAGGGGTCATTCTTCTTATTGTAGAGATTTTTCTTTGAAATCTTGCTTTTTGCAATCTCTAAGCGAGTTTTGAAAGGGTCTTTTGGCATTATATAGTTTAAGCAACCATACTCTCTGCTTTTTGTAAATCAACAGCCACTAGTTGACTAATTCCTTTTTGAGGCATCGTCACCCCATATAGTCTATTCATTTTTGACATAGTTAAAGCATGATGAGTTACAATTATGAATTTGGTATTGGTTATTTTTATTAATTCCTCAAGTAGACTACAAAATCTTGTTACGTTAGCATCGTCAAGTGGTGCATCAACCTCATCTAATACACATATAGGCGAGGGGTTTGTTAAAAATACTGCAAAGATTAAAGAGAGCGCAGTCAGTGCTTGTTCACCTCCAGATAACAAAGTTATAGATTGAAGTCTTTTTCCTGGAGGACTAACCAACATTTCTAAACCCGCTTCAAGTGGATCATCAGAGTCCACTAATTCTAATTTGGCATTTCCACCATTGAAAAGTTTTGTATAAACTTCATTAAATTTTCTATTAACTTTTTCAAAAGCTTCAATTAATCTTTCTCTTCCTTTTTGATTAAGTTCATTGATGCTATCTTTCAGTTTTACAATAGCAGTAACAAGATCCGCACGATCCTGTTCCATTTTTTTTATCTCTTCTTCATATTTACTTGTTTCTTCATCTGCTTTTAAATTTACAGATCCTAACTTTTCTCTTTCTTGTTTTTTCTTGTCCAAAGCATCTTCTTGATCAACTGGATTTGGAAGTTCTTCTATTCCATTTAAATTTGAATTTTCTAAAATATTATCTTCATTCAAATTTAGCTCAGAATTAATTCTATCAAGTAGATCACTTTTTCTTTTTTGTAAACCTTCTATTGTAGCTCCTGAGCTTGCTTTTCTTTCTCTAATTTGAATTGATTGCTCTTGTATTTCATTTAACTGCGTTCTTAACATTTCAATTTTTTGATCTGTTTCATCTATAATCGCTTCATTATCAATTTTTTCTTTATCTGAAATTCTTAAATTTTCTGAAATTTGACCTTTTCTTTCTGCCTGTGCTCTAGGTTGATTTTCTAAATCACTTAACTGTTTTGATAATTTTTCTTTTCTTTGTGTTAGTTCATTAACCATTTTTTCTGAGTTAGTTAATAAATTTTTCCAACTTTCAATTTCTGTTTCAATGGTTTTAATTCTTTCATTTCTTTTTATAGACTCATTTTTAATTGATTGATTTTTACTATACGCATCGGCATACTTTTCTTGGAGTAATTTTATATTTTCTGATTTTTCACTAACTCCTAATAACTCACTTCTAGATCTTTCGTTTTTTAAATCATTTAAAAAACTATCTAGCTCAATATTACATCTATCTAGAAGTGTTCTTGCTTGATTTATCTCATTACTATCTATTAATTCTTTTACTCTTGA
>CACJIJ010000007.1 GCA_902593445.1 uncultured Pelagibacteraceae bacterium | reverse complement strand
CTTGACAGAAGAATTAGAAAAAATTTTTCCATTAGATTTAAAAAATCTAAAACAAAATTGCTCTAAGTATAGTTTTTTAATGAATGAAGATGCTGGAATTTATGATGATTTAATTATTACTAAAATAGAGGACGGGTATTTAATTATCTTAAATGCTGCATGCAAAGATAAAGATTTTGAAATTTTATCTAATTTACTAGATTCAAAATTTAAAATGAATTTAGACAACAATAGATCTTTGATAGCAATTCAAGGACCTAAGTCTGTTGAAATTTTAAACTCAATTATAAATGGCGTTGATAAATTAAATTTTATGACAGGAAATTGGTTCGATTCTGATAATCAAAAATTATTTGTCACAAGATCAGGTTATACAGGAGAGGATGGATTTGAAATTTCAATTTCTAACGATAAAGCTGAAAAATTTGTTGAAAATCTAATAGAAAAGGGAGCACAACTTATAGGACTTGGGGCAAGAGATACCTTGAGATTAGAAGCTGGGTTATGTTTATATGGTCACGAATTAGATATTAATAAAACACCAGTTGAGGCAAACCTTAGATGGGCAATCTCAAAATCTAGATTATCAAATGGAGGTTTTATTGGATCAAAAAAAATTATGAACCAAATGCAAGATGGAGCTAGCCAAATAAGAGTAGGGATTAAGCCTGAAGGTAGATTGATTGCTAGAGAAAAAACTAAAATATTTGATGATACAGATACACAAATTGGTGAGATAACTAGCGGAACGTTTGGACCAAGTGTAAACGGACCTATAGCGATGGGTTATGTTGATAAAAAGTTTTCAAAAGTTGATACTAAAATTTTGCTTGAGGTAAGAGGGAAAAAATATCCAGCAAATGTTTGTGAATTACCATTTTATAAAAAAAATTATGTGAAAGGAGTAAATTAATGAGTGAAGTAAAATTTTCTAAAGAACATGAGTGGATTACTTTAGAGGGAGATGTAGCCACAATAGGAATTACAAAACATGCAACAGAAATGCTTGGCGACATAGTTTTTGCAGAACTTCCTGAAAAAGGATCTAATGTTGAAAAAGATGGTACTGCAGGAGTAGTAGAGTCTACGAAAGCTGCTAGTGATGTTTATACTCCAGTTAGTGGTGAGGTGGTAGATACAAACCAAGCTATCGTAGATGATCCTTCTAAAATTAATGAGGATCCAGAGGGTTCAGCATGGTTTTTTAAACTCAAAATTAAAGAACAATCTGAAATGGATGGTCTTATGAACAAAGAAGAATACGATAAATTTGCAAAGGAGAGTACTAGCTAATGTTACATAATTCTCAAAAAGATTTTTTAAAAAGACACATTGGACCTTCAGATGAAGATCAAAATAAAATGCTTAAGGAACTTAATTATAAATCACTAGATGATTTAATCAAAAGTACAGTTCCAGAAAAGATCCAATTGAAAGATGAATTAAATATTGGTGAGTCTAATTCAGAATACGAAGCATTAAGAAAATTAAAAGCAATTTCGAAAAAAAATCAAATTTACTCTAACTTTATAGGGATGGGTTATTATGGCACTTATACGCCATATGTAATTCTAAGAAATATTTTAGAAAATCCAGGTTGGTACACTTCTTATACACCTTATCAACCCGAGGTAGCTCAAGGAAGATTAGAAATGCTGCTTAATTTCCAACAAATGATAGTTGATTTTACAGGTATGGATATCGCAAATGCATCTTTATTAGATGAAGGAACAGCAGCTGCAGAAGCGATGGGATTAAGTCATAGATTAAATAAAAAAGATAATAATTTGGTTTTTGTCTCTGAAAATTGCCACCCACAAACAATAGATGTAATTCAAACAAGAGCGGAACCGATGGGATTAAAAGTGCTTGTTGGTAATGAAGATAAAGTATTAGATCAATTAAAAGAAGATTTAGTTTGTGGTATATTACAATATCCAGGAACATTAGGAGATATAAAAGATCCTAGTGAAGCAATAAGTAAAATTCATAAAAAAAATGGTAAAGCAATTTTAGCTTGTGATTTATTAGCACTTGCCAAGTTAAAAACACCAAGAGAACTAGGAGCAGATATTGCTGTAGGAAGTTCTCAAAGATTTGGAATTCCAATGGGTTATGGTGGACCTCATGCAGCCTTCTTTGCAACTAAAGATGAATACAAACGATCTATGCCTGGAAGAATTGTTGGAGTATCTGTTGATAGACATGGAAGCAAAGCATATAGATTATCACTACAAACTAGGGAACAACATATAAGAAGAGACAAGGCTACAAGTAATATTTGTACTGCCCAAGCTTTATTAGCAATTGTGTCAGCAGCATATGCTATTTATCATGGTCCAGAAGGTATTCGAACTATTTCTGAGAGAGTTTCTCAATTAGCTAAAAACTTTGCAGATAAATTAAAACAATCAGGATATGAAATTTATTCAGATCATTTCTTTGATACGGTTACAATTGTTACTAAAGACAAAACTGATCAAATCTATAAAAATGCTTTAGATCAAAAAGTAAATATCCGAAAAGTAAATTCTGAAATGCTAGCAGTTTCTTTCGATGAAAAGAAAAATGTTTATAGAGTAAATCAATTACTAAAAATTTTTAATGCTGCAGAATCAATTAAAAAAGAAGATCCGACAGTAAGTTTACCTAATCTTCCAAAAAATTTATTAAGAACTTCAAAATATTTAGAACATCCAGTTTTTAATTCTTATCATTCAGAAACTGAGATGCTTAGATATTTAAAAAAGTTAGAAGATAAAGATATAGCTTTAAATAGAACTATGATTGCACTTGGTTCATGTACTATGAAATTAAACGCTACTGCAGAAATGATACCTATTTCGTGGAGAGAATTAGCAGAGCCTCATCCATTTGTGCCTATTGAGCAGATGGAAGGGTATAGAGATTTATTCACTGATCTTAAAAATTGGCTTAGATCAATTACCGGTTTTTCTGGTGTTTCGCTTCAACCAAATGCAGGAGCTCAAGGGGAATATGCAGGATTAATGGTTATTAGAAAGTATCATTTAGATAGAGGCGAAGAAAACAGGAACATATGTTTAATACCAAGCTCAGCACATGGAACCAATCCTGCAAGCGCACAAATGGTAGGAATGAAAGTTGTCGTTGTTGATTGTGACAAAGAAGGAAATGTTGATTTTGAGGATTTAAAGAAAAAAGCAGAAATGTATTCTGAAAATCTTGGAGCATTAATGGTCACTTATCCGTCTACTCATGGAGTATTTGAGGAAAAAATTACAGACATATGTGAGTTAATTCATAAACATGGTGGCCAAGTTTATATGGATGGTGCAAACTTAAACGCGCTTGTTGGTATAGCAAGACCTGGAAATTTTGGTCCAGACGTTTGTCACATAAACTTACACAAAACATTCTGTATTCCACATGGTGGTGGAGGACCAGGAATGGGACCAATTGCATGTAAAAGACATTTACAAGTTTATCTACCTAATCATCCAGTCGTCAAAGACTGTGGACCTGCTTCAGGAATAGGAGCAGTTTCAGCGGCCCCTTGGGGAAGTTCAAGTATTTTATCAATTTCTTGGATGTATATTAAAATGATGGGTTCTGAAGGTTTAAAATTAGCTACTCAAATTGCAATACTAAATGCAAATTATATAGCTCATAGACTTAAAGATCATTATCCAATTCTTTATAAAGGTTCAAACGGTAATGTAGCTCATGAATGTATTATTGATATTCGATCTATTAAAACTGAAACAGGCATTACTGAAGAAGACATTGCTAAAAGATTGATCGATTATGGTTTTCATGCACCTACAATGTCATGGCCAGTAGCAGGTACAATGATGATTGAACCAACTGAAAGTGAAAGTTTGTCTGAACTAGATAGATTTTGTGATACTTTGATTAGCATTAAATCTGAAATAGATATGATCAAGTCAGGAAAATTTGATAAAGTTGATAATCCAATTAAAAATGCACCTCATACAGATATTGAATTAGCTTCTGATGAATGGAATCATAAATATTCAAGAGAGCAAGCTGCGTATCCTGCAAAATTCTTAAAAGCAAATAAATTTTGGCCTCCGGTTGCAAGAGTTGATAACGTATACGGAGATAAAAATATTTTTTGTACTTGTCCAAGTATGGATGAGTTTAAAGAAGATGCAGCATAATAATTAATGAAAATTGCTGTTGTTGGTTCAGGTATTTCTGGATTAAGTGCTGCTTATTATTTATCTAAAAAACATCATGTAGATCTTTTCGAGCGAGAGGATCATTTTGGTGGACACTCTCATACAATAGATTTGTTTTTTGATGAAAAAAAAGTTTCAGTTGATATTGGTTTTATTGTTTTTAATTTTCAAACTTATCCAAATTTAATTAATTTTTTTAAGGAAAACGATATTCAAATTGAAAAAAGCAATATGTCTTTTTCAGTTTCAGTAGATAATACAAACTTTGAATATTGTGGAAAAGGTTTGAGTGGAATTTTCTCTAATAAATCAAATTTGTTTAACATAGAGTTCTTAAAAATGTTTTTGGATATAATTAAATTTTATAAAAAAAGTGATCAAGTAAATGTGTCAAATGATAAAATTACTTTAGGTGAATATTTAAAAATTAATAAATTATCAAAAACATTTGTTGATTATCATATAATACCAATGGTATCTGCAATTTGGTCTATGCCTCCTTATGAAGCAAGCAAAATGCCAATTAGTTTCTTTCTTAAATTTTTTCAAAATCATGGATTGTTTAAATTGAAAAATAGACCGCAGTGGTACACAGTAACCAATAGAAGCAGAACTTATGTTAGTAAAATACTTTCCCAAATAAGTGGTGAACACTATAAAAATTACAAAGTTACAAGAGTTAAAAGAAAATCATCAGGATTAGACCTATACTATGGTGGAGAAAGTGAATTTTTTGATTATGAAAAAGTAGTTTTAGCAACACATGCTGATGAAGCCTTAAAGTTAATTGAAAATCCAACTGAGGATGAGAGAAATATTCTTTCAAATTTTAGCTACAAAGAAAATATAGCTTACATACATACAGATCAGCGGGCCATGCCAAACAATAAAAAAGCTTGGTCTTCTTGGAATTCATCAATAGATGACAAGAATTTAGAAAAAAATTCAATAACCTATTGGTTAAATTTATTACAAAATTTAAAGTGTGATGAAAATATTTTCTTAACACTAAATCCTTACTTCAATATTGATGAGAAAAAAATATTGAGAAAAGTAAAATTTACACATCCATATTACGATCAAAAAGCATTAGATGCTCAATCAGAGCTTATTAAAATACAAAATCAAAAAGATTTACTTTTTTGTGGCAGTTATTTTGGTTACGGATTTCATGAAGATGGAATAAAATCATCTATTGAAATGCTGAAAAACCTTAATGATTAGCTCTTGTATATATAATGGAAATGTAATCCATAAGAGATTTAAACCAAAAGAACATTTTTTTAAATATAAAGTATTTTCATTGTTTATAGATCTATCAGAGTTAAATGAGCTTAATGATAAAATAAAATTTTTTTCATTAAATAAATTTAATCTTATTAGTTTTTATGAGAAAGATCATGGTGATCGTGATGGGTCATCTCTTTTTGAATGGGTAAAAAAAAATCTAATTAATAACGAAATCAGTACAGGCAACATAAAAGTTAAACTTTTATGCTATCCAAGAATATTTGGTTATGTTTTCAATCCACTAAGTATTTTTTTTGTATATGATAAAAATGATAATTTAATTTCTATTTTATACGAGGTTAAAAATACATTTGGTGAGCAGCACACATATGTTTTTAAAGTGGAGGGACAAAATAAATTAATTCAAAACAATTGCTCAAAAAAATTTCATGTCTCACCATTTATTGAAATGGATTGTAATTATTTTTTTAGGATATTAAATCCAGAGCAGAAATTGTCAGTTGTAATAGATCAATACGATCAAGAAGGAAAAATTCTTTTCGCATCTCAAGATGGTGAAAGATCTGACCTGACAAGCAAAAACTTAATGAATTCTTATCTTAAACACCCTTTAATGACATTTAAAATTATCTCTGCGATACATTTTGAAGCGTTTAAATTATGGATTAAAGGAATTAAATTTATTAAGAAAAAATTTAAAATTAAAAATAATTTAACAGTAGAAAATTAATGTTTTTAAATAACGCAGCAGATAAATTAGTTTTTAAATTTCTTAATAAAATAAGTCATGGTTATCTAGAGCTGACTACACATAATGGAAAAATTTTAAAATTTGGAAATCCAAATGAAAAATTACATGCAAATATTTCAATTAAAAAACCAAATTTTAATTATAATTTAATTAGAGGCGGTAGTATTGGATTTGCTGAGAGCTATATGAGAGGTGAATTTGAAACTGACAACTTATCAAATTTAATTGAATTAACTGCAAGAAATATAGAAGTCATATATAAATTCTCAGGCCTTCTCGATTTTCCAATAATTAATTTTGTAAAAAATAAAGTAATCAAAAATACAAAAAGTAGAAGTAAAGAAAATATTGCCAAACATTATGATCTAGGTAATGATTTTTTCTCTCTTTGGTTAGATGACACACTTACTTACTCTAGTGCTATTTTTGATGATAACTCGAAAAATCTTTCTGATGCTCAAAATAATAAATATCAAAAATTAATTGATCTAATTAAACCAAATAATGGTGACAAAGTTTTAGAAATAGGATGTGGTTGGGGAGGTTTTGCTGAGTACCTAGGTAAAAAATACGATGTCAAACTAGACTGTATTACAATATCAAAAAAACAATTTGAATACGCAAAAGAAAGAATTTTTAATTGTGGTTTAAACGAAAAAGTAAATATTGAAATAAAGGATTACAGAGATCTTAAAGGTAAATACAATTCAATTGCCTCTATAGAGATGATTGAAGCTGTTGGTCAAAATTATTTAGAGGGTTATTTTAAAACCATTAAAACTAACTTATCTGATGGCGGCAAAGCAGCTATTCAAGGAATTACTATCGATGATAGGTTGTTTGATAGATACAAAAACAAACAAGATTTTATTCAAAAATATATTTTTCCTGGTGGTTTTTTGCCAAATAAAAACACTATTAATCGTTATGTTTCTGATAACGGTTTAACTATAAATTCATATATTTCTTATGCTGACCATTATGCAAATACATTGGCTATATGGAGAAATGAGTTTTTAAAAAAATGGGATTTAATAAAAAATCAAGGTTTTGACCTAACATTTAAAAGAATGTGGGAGTTTTACCTTTCTTATTGTGAAGCTGGATTTAAGTCAAAAAATATTGATCTGATACAATTTTCAATGCAAAACAAATAAAAATAATGAAGATATTTATGCGACATATAAAAATAATTAAGTCAATTTCATTGATAATTTCATTATTCTTAATTACAAGTTGCTCAAATAATAGCGCCATGAAACCAGAAGACTTTAAAAACAAAGAACCAAGACTAATTATTGAGGAATATTTATCTGGAAATGTTAAAGCTTGGGGTGTCCTACAAAATAGATCAGGAAAAGTTACAAGACAATTTTCTGCAGACTTAAATGGTACCTGGGATGGAAAACAATTAATTCTTAAAGAAAAATTTAATTGGGATGATGGTGAAGTTCAAGACCGAGAATGGACAATAAATAAAATTGATGAGCACAATTATGAAGGAACAGCAGGAGATGTTGTAGGTAAAGCAATAGGATATTCTTATGGACCAGCGTTTAAATTTGAATATGTTTTATTAGTTCCTGTTAAAGGTAAAGAATTAAAAATAACCTTCGATGATTGGATTTTTAAACAAGATGATAGAGTTGCAATTAATAGAGCAACAATGACTAAATTTGGTTTTAAAGTAGCTGAATTGACAGTTGTATTTGTAAAAGATTAATTATTTTTTTTGATATTTCGTTAGTTTTCCAACTAAACCAAAATAAATTTTACTCGGTAAAAAACTCAATAGTTTTAATGTAATTGTAAGTGATTTTGGAAAATGTATTTCAAATATATTTTTATTAACTAAACCTTCATAAATTTGATCTGCTGCATACTCAGGAGTTTTTAAAAAAGGCATTTTAAAATCATTTTTATCTGTCATTGGTGTTTTAATAAATCCAGGAGATACTAAACAAACACGTACGTTGTACCTTTTAAAATCAAAGTACAAACTTTCAGCTAAGTTATTTAATGCAGATTTAGATGGTCCATATCCAGTTGAATTAGGTAACCCCCTATATCCTGCAATTGACGAAACAATAGTAATTATACCGTTTTTTTTATCTCTAAAGTATTGTTCAACTGCTTTAATACTATACACAGTTCCAAAAAAATTTACTTTAAACACATCTTCCATTTGTTCTACATCAATATCTTTTTCTTTTTTAGGATCCCATGTTCCAGTTGAAAAAAAACAAATATCTATATTTTCATATTTGTTTTTAATTTCATTAAATACTTCTTTGCATTTTTCCTTATCTGTTACATCTAAAGGAAAACTTGAAATATTTTCATAAGAATTTGAAAGCTCATTAAGTAATTCAGCTCTTCTTGCAGATATAGCAACGTTCCATCCCTTACTTGCAAACTTAATTGCTAAAGCTTTACCAATACCGGTACTACCGCCAGTAATCCAAATAGTTTTTTTACTCATTTTTTGTTATGTATATATCTAACATGTTTAAAAATAAATTTTTAACATTTATACTGTTTCTTGCTATTACATTCTCTGCTTCATTAATTGGCGGTATAGCTACCGTTACATTTAAAGAGCCATGGTACTCATTACTAAATAAACCAACATTTAATCCGCCCGATTGGATATTCGGACCTGTTTGGACCACCTTGTATACATTGATGACAGTTGCAGTATGGCTTTACTGGCATACGAAAAATAGAGATATGAATACTGTTTATATTTATTTTATCCATTTAGTATTCAATACAACTTGGAGTGTAGTTTTTTTTGTTTTCCATAATATGGTTTTGGCACTTTTGGTATTAATCATACTTTTAGCGTTGATAATTAATCTTATTTTAAGGTTTAAACGCGTCAAGATGTTGAGCGCCTATCTAATGATTCCATATTTACTTTGGTGTAGCTTTGCACTAATTCTGAATACAAGCTTAATTATGTTAAATTAGATATGGATGATGTTGTAGTAGTTGGTGGTGGAATAATAGGGGCGGCAACTGCTTACTTTTTATCCAAAGAAGGCAGAAAAGTAAAAGTTATTGAAAGAGATCCTACTTATAAAACAGCTTCATTCCCATTATCTCTAGGTGGTTTTAGAAGACAATTTTTTCAAAAAGAAAATATTTTATTAGGAAAATTTGCAAGAGAATTTATTTTCCAAATACCAGAATTATTAAAAACAGAAAAAAATCCTAATCCAACAGCTAGCATGGTAACTAATGGATATCTTTTAATGTTTGGTCCTGAACATGCTGAAGAACAATATAGAGCATTAGAAAATCATAAAGAATGTGATGCAGGAACAAAAAATATAAAAGGTTCAGAATTATCTAAGGTTTTCCCTTATGTGAATAGTGAAGGGATAGAGACAGCAACTTATACGGATAATCAAAGTGAAGGATGGATTGATCCATTTATGTTTCATAGCGCTCTTAAAAGTAAAGCTATAGAGCTTGGAGCAGAATTTATTAAAGGTGAAGTAAAAAGTATTTCTGAAATAAATGCTAACACAATTGTTTCTGCAGCTGGTTGTTGGACAAAAGAATTGTTAGAAGATATTCCTGTTGTTCCTCAAAAGCATACTGTTTTTAGGGTTAAATGCCCAACATATATAAAAGAGATGCCACTAAGTGGAGATTTAACAACCGGTGTTTATTGGAGACCAGAAGGAGGGGAATATTTAGCGGGATCACCTATTTCTGTATTTGATGCAGATGATTTGGAACCAGCTTGGAATGATTTTGAGGAATTAGTTTGGCCAGCTCTTGCTAAGAGAATACCTGCCTTTGAGGAATTAAAGTTAACTGGTGGATGGGCAGGTTACTATGATTGTAATAGATTGGATAATAATGCAGTTGTTGGTAAACATCCAAAATATGACAATGTTTACATGGCTTCTGGATTTACGGGCCGGGGATTAATGCAAGCACCAGGTATCGGTAGAGCCTTAACTGAATTAATTACAACAGGATCATATCAAACAATTGATATAAGTGATTTTGCAGTTGAGAGAGTTTTGGGTAAAACTGCTAGGCCAGAGCCCTACGTTCTATAGATTAAGTTCCACAAAAAGTTTGATATTTTTCGTTGCTTGATGGAGCAGGTGCTTGATATTCTTCAATATTATTCTGATTGTCATAAGGATTTTTTAAAATAGATAATAACTTTTTCATTTTATCTAAACTTCCTTTGTCAGCTTCAGCTAAAGCTTCCTCTACTTTATGATTTCTAGGAATTACAATTGGATTATTTGATTTCATAAGTTTGCTTTGTTTTTCCTTAGTTGAATTATTTAACTCAGATCTTTTTTTCCATTCATTTTTCCAATCGATAAAATCATTATTTTTATAAATTTCATCAGAATTGATATCCATTAGATTACAAAAAGTATTTGTGTAATCTGCTTTATTTTTTTCCATCCAATTAAACAAATCATTAATTAATTTTTTATCATTTTTATCCTCACCAAATAGACCTAGTTTATCTCTCATCATATTTAACCATTTATCTTCATAAATATTTTGGAAATTATCTATTAAATCTGTTGCTAATTTAATTGCAGTATCTTCATTTTTGTCGATTAGAGGGATTAAACATTCTGCAAATCTTGCTAAATTCCACTTTGTAATTGGTGGTTGATTAGAAAAAGCATATCTCCCAAATTTATCGATTGAGCTAAATACAGTTTTTGGATCATAATGATCCATAAATGCGCAAGGACCATAATCTATTGTTTCACCTGAAATTGCCATGTTATCAGTATTCATAACACCATGAATAAATCCAACTCTCATCCAATTGATTACTAGCTGGCATTGCTTTTCCATTACAAGATTTAACAAGTCTAATGCTTTTGAATTTGATGTTTTGATTTCTGGATAATGTCTATTTACTGTGTAGTCGACTAAAGTATTTAAATTTTCAATGTTTTGAGTTGCAGCTATGTATTGAAACGTTCCAACCCGAAGATGACTTGATGCAACTCTTGTTAATATAGCGCCCTGTAAAAGATTTTCTCTTACAACTTTTTCTCCTGTTTTGACTACAGCAAGGCTTCTTGTAGTTGGAATATTTAATGAATTTATCGCTTCGCTGATAATATATTCTCTAAGCATAGGTCCTAGTGCTGCTCTTCCATCACCACCTCTAGAAAAAGAGGTTCTTCCTGAACCTTTAAACTGAATGTCAAAACGATTGTCATTGTCTACTAAATGCTCACCCAATAAAACTGCTCTACCATCTCCCAACATAGTAAAGTGTCCAAATTGATGACCTGCATATGCTTGTGCAATGGTATTTGTTTCTTCTGGTATGGAGTTTCCAGAAAATATTTCTGCTAATTTTTTTTTTTCTGTTTTTGAGAAATCTAAATTTAAAGTAGACGCTAGTTCCTCATTTAAAATTACTAATTCAGGATCATGAACAGGAGTTGGTTTAATATTTTCTTTAAAAGTATTTGATAACTTTGAATATGTATTATCAAAATGCCAACCAATGGTCATTTTAATTAACTAACTTCAGCTTGATTTTCTTTTGGTTTAACTTCTGTTTTAAATTGATTAGAGATTTTTTGTACTTCAACAGAAGATACTTTATATTCTGCACACATTGTTTCCTCATCTTTACCATGACCTGTAACCATATTAACCATATGTTCCGGGAAATGGAACGTAGTAAACACAATACCTTCTTTAACTTTATCTGTAACCTCAACTTTAAGTGCAACCTCACCTCTGCCTGAATAAAGTCTTCCGATATCACCAGTATTTAGATCTCTATGAGCTGCATCTTTAGGATGAATTAATAAAACATCTTCATCAACAATATTGATATTTTTTGTTCTTCTAGTCATTGTTGCTGCATTGTAATGTTGCAAAACCCTACTTGTTGTTAAAATCAAAGGATAGTCTTTTTGATTAGCTTCTATTTCTGATGATTCTTTCCAATCAAAGTTTTTAAGTCTGCCTTTACCCAATTTAAATGTTTCTGTATGTAAAATTTTTGTATCAGTTCCATCTTCTTGAACTGGCCATTGTAATCCAAATTTTCCAAGTCTCTCTCTAGTAACTCCCTTAAAGAAAGGGACGATGTCAGCAATTTCTGCTAGAACTTGATCTGCATCGTAAGTTGGCTGATCGAAGCCTAATTTCTGCATCATCTCAGTTACAATTAACCCATCTGGTTTAGTGCCTGGTAGAGGAGGTACAGCTCTGTTCACTCTTTGAATTCTTCGCTCAGTATTTGTAAAAGTTCCATCTTTTTCTAAGAAAGTTGTACCTGGCAGAACAACAGTTGCTAATTTTGCTGTTTCACTCATAAATATTTCTTGAACAACTAAAAGTTCTAAAGAATTCATAGCTTCAATTACATGAGCACTATTAGGATCTGTTTGAACAATATCTTCTCCAATGATCCATAAACCTTTTAATTCCTTGTTTATTGCAGCTTCAAACATTTGAGGAATTTTTAATCCTGGCTTAGTTGGGTGAGTTACTCCATATTTTTCTGTGTAGAATTCTTGATGCTTTTCATCAGCTACAGGAAAATATCCAGCACCTTGGTGTGGTTGACATCCCATATCTGCTGCACCTTGAACATTGTTTTGACCTCTTAAAGGATTAACCCCAACTCCTTTTCGTCCAATGTTTCCAGTGATCATTGCTAGATCTGCAATTAACATTACTGTTTTAGATCCCTGTTCGTGTTCAGTGACTCCTAAACCATGGAACTCCATTGAATTTCTTGCAGTAGCATATGCAATTGCTGCTTCTTTAACTAATTGTTTATCTACACCAGCTACTTTTGCTAAATGATCAACATCTTGTCTTTCAATTTCTTTTAAGAAATTATCAAATCCTTCAGTTCTATCTCTAACAAAATCTGCATTATAAAGTTTTGATTTAATAATAAAGTGCAACATCATATTTAGAACTGCAACATTAGTTCCTGGTCTTAGTTTAATATGATAATCAGCAAGTTTCGCTAGTTCAGTTGTAACTGGATCAAGCACAATTAATTTTTTACCTTTCATCACTTGCTGTTTTATTTTTGCACCTGTTACAGGATGAGCATTAGTTGGATTAGCTCCAATTACCAAAAATAAATCCGCATGATAAATATCTTCTGTAGAGTTAGTTGCTGCCCCAGTCCCAAAAGTTTGTTGCATTCCCCAAGCTGTTGGTGAATGACAAATTCTTGCACAACAATCTACACTGTTAGTTCCCACAGCTGCTCTAATCATTTTTTGAAAAACATAATTTTCTTCATTCGTACATCTTGCAGAAGAAATTCCAGCAAAGGCATCTGGACCATTATGTTTTGTAATTCTGTTCATTTCCTTTTTGATAAAATCATAAGCTTCATCCCAAGAAGCTTCTTCAAATTTTCCATTTCTTTTAATTAAAGGTGTTTTTAATCTGTCTGGATGATCATAAAAACTAAATGCATATCTTCCTTTAATACATGTATGACCAGCATTTACCTCTGTTTGTTTTGGAGTATCTATTGCAATAACTTTATCATCTTTTATTGATGCTTCTAAATTACATCCAACACCACAGTATGAACAGGTTGTTCTAACTTTTTTATCTACTGCAGCAGACTTTGATTGAAAAACATCTGAGATAGCATCTGTTGGACATGTATGCGCACATGCTCCACAAGATACACATGAACTATCTCCAAACATCATATCATTATCAGTTGTTATTCTAGATTCAAAACCTCTTCCGCTCATTGTTAGTACAAATGAACCTTGTATCTCATCACAAGCTCTGACACATCTTCCACAATTTATACAATTGTCTAAATTCATTCTCATGTAATCATGAGATGTATCTCTTGGAATTCCTTTATGTTGTTTTGGACTGTTATATCTGTGATCAGATACCCCTAAATCATTTGCTACTGTTTGTAATTCACAATTATTATTTACCTCACAACTATCACATTCCATTGGGTGATCTGTTAATACCAATTCAACAATATTTTTTCTAAGATCTTTCAAAGATTCATTTGATGTAAATATGTGTTGATTTTCAGCAACTGGAGTATGGCAAGAAGCTACTACTCTTGTAGGGCCATCTTTTTCTAAAGCAACTTCGACCGAACACACTCTACAAGCTCCATAAGGTGCTAAATTTGGATCATCACATAAGGTAGGAACTTTTTTTTCACCTACATAACTTTTTACAAATTTTAAAATAGACGAGTGATTTGGACCGATTTCATACGGTTTTCCGTCAATATAAGCAATTTTTCTTTTCTCTGAACTCATTAATTATCTTTAACCATATCATTTTTCATTTCATCCCCAAAGTATTTTAGGATGTTTTGAATAGGAGTGGGAATAGCTCCGCATAAAGCGCATAAACAACCTTTTTTCATTGTAACAAGCAATTCTTCAAGCAATTTCAAAGGTATTTTTGCAGTTTTCTTTTTAGCTTGGTCAAACATTTCTTTACCTCTGTAAGATCCAAGTCTTCCAGGGAAACATTTTCCACATGATTCTTCAGCAGAAAATTCAAATAGATGATGAATGTATTCTGCCATAGAAAAATCTTTAGGAATACTCACCACACTAGCATGACCTAACATGAAACCTTTTGCAGTAAACTCCTGAAAATCTAAATTAAGATTTTCTATTTCACTTAATGGAACCACACCACCAAGTGGCCCACCAATTTGAAAAGCTTTTAATGGTTCTTTGTATCCTCCACCAATTTCATTAAATATTTTTTTCATTGGAGTTCCCATATCAATTTCATAAACACCTGGGTTGTTAAAGAAACTATCCAAACAAACCAATTTAGTACCTGCAGATTTTTTATTTCCTACAGATGAAAATTTTTCAGAACCATTTATTAAAATTCCTGTAGCAGCTGCTAAAGTTTCAACATTGTTAACAACAGTTGGTTTTTTATATAATCCTTCTGTAACAGGAAAAGGCGGTCTAACATCAACTTCTGCTCTTCTTCCTTCAATAGATGCAATCAAAGCTGTTTCTTCTCCACAAATGTATGCACCTTGTCCAATACAAATTCCAAGATCGAATGAAAAATCAGTTCCCAAAATATTTTCACCTAGAAGACCTAACTTTTTAAGTTCATTGATACTTCCATTGATAGCTTCAATAGATTTTGGATATTCTCCACGAATATATAAAACTCCCTCATCGCTTCCAATTACAAATCCACACATTACCATTCCAAAAATAACTTTCAGAGGCTGATCTTCTAATAAATATCTATCTGAAAAAGCACCAGAGTCACCTTCATCTGCGTTACAGATTACATACTTTTTTTCTCCTTTAGCTTTACTACAAAAATCCCACTTCATTCCTGTGGGAAATCCCGCACCACCTCTACCAGTTAAATTAGAATCTAAGAGTGATTTAACAATTTCTTTTTTATCAGTTTTTAAAAATTTATTTAATTGATCTTTAAATTGGTCAGTTGATGAAAGTTTATCATCCATTAAGAAACTTGTTGTTGCAAAACTTTTTGAGAAAAATTTCTCTTGTTTAATCTCTTCACCTTTAATTATTTGGTCAATTTTTTCTATATCCTTCCCAGCATAATTTTCTCCATCATAATGGAATGCATGGTTTTCATAACAATGTCCTAAGCAAAACATTTCTCCAACTTTATCGTCACCAAGTTTTTCTTTTAAAGTATCTTTTAACTTCTCTTGTGTGCCAGCACACATACATGCACTACCATTACAAACAAAAGCTTTCTTTTCTCTATGAGATGGTCTTAAAAATTCATAAAATGACTCAGCTCCATGAAGTGTTGAAACCCCAAGGTTATGTTTTTTAGCAATTTCCTTAATATCCTGTGGTTTTTCGCTTAATGTATTTTCTGAAATTTGCTTAAATAAATTGTCTTTTAAGCCAATTCTACCAGATAAATTACTTATGTTTTTTGACACAAATACCCTTTTCTTTATTATTTATTTCACAATAACTTTTTTGTTATTTGTGTAAATATTAAAACTATCCCTCTTTACGAAACCTATGAGGGTAATGTCAAATTTATTCGCTAAATCTATAGCAAGACTCGTTGGCGCACCAACACCAATCATTATACCAACATCTGTCATTAAAACCTTTTGAACCAGCTCAAAATTAAGTCTTCCGGAGCATGTGATAAATTGAGATTTTGGATCAAGTTTACCATTTTTTAAAGTGCAACCAATAAGCTTATCTAAAGCATTGTGTCTTCCTACATCTTCTCTTAAATCTATCAGTTCCCCACTAGAATTAAAGAGACCACTTGCATGAATACCACCTGTTTTGCTGAACTCTGATTGCGCTTCTCGTAAAGTATCAGGAGATTGAACTATAATATCTTTTGAAATTTTTGGTTCAGAAGTGTGAGTTTTATTTTTTTTTACAATCTCAAGTGCATCTAATGAAGATTTTCCACATACACCACAGGAAGAATTAGTTAAAAAATCTCTTTTTATTTTCGCTATATTAACATTTTCTGAATTTATTAAAGTTGCTAATATTTTATTTTGGATCTTGTATTGGCCAACTTTTTCACCATAACTTTCAACAGAAGCAATATCTTCTAAAGATGTAATAATTTGTTCATTAAACAAAAAACCTGTTACCAAGTCTTCATCATGACCTGGTGTTCTCATTGTGATAGATAAATTTTGATTAATCCATTTATCCTCTGATTTATATTTTAGAGAAATTTCAAGAGGCTCTTCAATGGATATTAAATCTTCGGTATCACTAAAATTTTTTGAAGAAAATTTTGTAACTTTATATTTTGAATTCATTAAATTATTTTAAAGGATAATTTTTTTTCAAAAGATATTTGTTAACAATTATTGCCAATAATAGAATAATAATACACCCAAAAATTATTGGATTAATTAGATAATCGTAAGAGGCACTACCTATAATTACCATTATAGGATTTCCTCCAGCTGGTGGATGGACAACATTCAATAATATCATTAAAAATACCCCGATACCAACTGCAGCTGCAATATTGATATAAATAGGTAGTGGAATAAAATGAACAAAAATCACACCAACTAAAGCTGTTACCAGATGTCCAAAAAAAACATTTTTTGGTTGAGCAAATGGGCTTTCAGGAAAACCAAATAACAAAACCATGGAAGATCCAAAAGACCCTGCTATAAAATAGCCAAGAGTACTTTTGTAAGTAAGCACTGTTAACACACCAATTGTGAATGCTGAAAAAAATCCAGCAATTAATGCTTTCTGCAAAATAGGTTTTGAAATATTAATCATTTAAATTTTTAAAGCTTTTGCAATTGTTCTTAAAGGCAATAACAAACATTCTTTCCTGGAGAGGTTTTTTTTATCAAAAATTTCCATAAAATCCTTCCAATGTTTCTCTAAAGTTATTTTAACATCATCAAATAATTGCTCTCCAATTTCAATAAATCCTTTAATTTCCTCTATCTTTTTTTCCTTTATTTTTCTTGATAGTAAACTAACTGAAGCCTGACAATAAACACATGATTTGCACTGATAAGCCATGTCTTTTACAACTTCGTCTTTAACAATTAAGCTTATTTCCATTTCATCTCCACATAATGGATTTTTGTGTTTAGTTTTATGAGTATAATTTTCAAGAACTTTGTTGTTTTCTGTATGTGAGGCAATTTCTAAAATTCTTAAGTCCATTTAATTTCTTTAATTCAAGTTTGAATGTTTTATATTTTGATAAATGGATCATAACAATATTTTAGGCACAGTGCTAGCAGGCGGAAAGTCACAAAGATTTGGTGAAGATAAATCACAAGTGACCCTAGGAAACAAGCTATTAATAGATTACGTATTGACGGAAATAATTGATCAATTTAAAGAGATTTTGATTGTCTCAAATAATTCGATAGATTTTCAAAGTTCAGAAAAAATAACTAAAATTGAAGACTATAAAAAAGGACTTGGTCCTTTATGTGGGGTTTTATCTGCCATGAAATGGATCAAAACAAATAAAAGAGATTACCAGTGGATAGCAACCTTCCCTGTGGATACTCCTTTTTTTAAGAAACAAATACTAAAAGATTTCATTAAAAATATTAATTTCAAAGATAGTGATTTATTTTTTATTAAATCGAATAATACAAGACATAATATTTTTGGCTTATGGTCAATAAAATTACTAGATAGGTTAGAAAAGGACTTAAACGATGGAGAAAGAAAAGTAGAGTTATGGGCAAATAATGTTGGGGTTAAAATAATTAATATGGAGTTTCCAAACAATGATCCATTCTTTAATATAAATACAAAAGAAGATTTAGAAAAAGCTAAAGAAATATTGAAATGATTAGTTACGATCAATCCAAGAAAATATTAAAAAAAGCAAAAATTAAAATTAAAGATGAGAAAATTAATAGTATTAAATCCCTAAATAGAGTTGTTTCTAGTAATATTTATTCTAATATAAATTATCCAACAGGAGATAATGCTGCTTTTGATGGATATGCGATTAATTCAAAAGATACAAGTCATATTAAAAAAAATTCTCAAAAAGAATTCAAGATAATTGGCTCAATTGCTGCTGGTTCTAAACCATTAAAGAAAAAAATTAAAAAATTTGATGCGATAGAGATAATGACAGGAGGGATTATTCCAAAAGGGTTTGATACAATTATTCCTATTGAGCAAATTAATTTCTATCCAAATAAAAATAATAAAAAATATATTTTAATAAATCAAAAAATTAAAAAATATAATCACGTAAGATTTGCAGGATCAGATTTTAAAAAAGGTGAGATTGTAATAAAAAAAAATACTATTGTTCAACCAAACCATATTTTAGCTTTTAAAAGCTTAGGTATTAAACAAATTAAAGTAAAAAAAAAAATTAATATATTATTTTTTTCAACAGGAAATGAAATATCAGATAAAGATAATATTCCAAATTGGATGGTAAGAAATTCTAACACACACTATATAAAAAACTTAAATCAAAATTTTTTATTTAATTTTAAAAGTGGTAGTATATTAAGAGACAATCATCAAAATATTTTTAAACAAAAAATAAATAAATTAATTAAATCTAAAGATGATATTATTATTACGTCAGGTGCAGTGTCTGCAGGTAAGTTTGATTTTATACCTGATGTTGTTAAAAAATTTAAGTTATCAAGCTACTTCAAAAGTGCTGCAATAAGGCCAGGAAAACCAATAATGTTTGCAAAAATTAAAGGAAAAGAAAAGGTAATATTTGGACTCCCTGGAAATCCGATCTCTTCAGCCGCATGTTTTAGATTTTTTGTAATTCCATATATTCTAAATGCTTTAGGTTTATCAGAAGAAAAATCAATTAAAGCAGTTTTGATAAATGGTTTTAATAAAAAAAAGAATTTCACAAGATTTGTAAAGAGCCAATTAAGCACAACTAAAAATGGAAAAATAAATGTTGAAATTTTAAAAGGTCAAGAGTCTTTTAGAATTAAATCATTTGTAAAATCAAATATTTGGGTTTTGTTACCAGCGGGTAAATCAAAATTTAAAAAAGGAGATATCGTTGATTGTTTTTTCCCCAACCTTTCAAATCAAAATTTAGTTTAGAAACGTATTTTTGTTGTAGAAAATTCTTTTTACAATTAGATTTCTCATTATGTTAGAGTTGAGAAATCCAAGAATAGCTATTCCTGTTGTGCTTTTTGCCGGTCTATTATGGTCGTTTGGTCCATTAGTAGTTCGATATATGGATAATCCTCAATTTGTACCTTGGCAGTATATTTTTGGCAGAGGTTTAACAATTTTTATCTTATTAAATCTTTATTTATTTTTCGAGGAAGGAAAAAATTTTTACAAAAACTATTATAAAATAGGTTTATCTGGAGTAATAGGCGGATCTGGATTGGGTATTGCTATGATTACTTTTATTTATTCAATTACGAATACTAGTGCTGCAGTTACTTTGCTTTGTTTGGCAGCAATGCCTTTTTTTACAGCATTATTGGCATTTTTATTTTTAAGAGAAAAAATTTCTCTGAATGTATGGATATCAATAATAATTGCAACAGTTGGTATCATTATTATGGCACTTGGAAACACCGGTGAAAAATCGTTAATTGGTTTCGTATTTGGTTTAACATCTTCAATTGGTTTCTCAGTTTTTTCTGTAACTCTAAGATGGAGAAAAGAAACACCTAAATTTACTACAGTAGCTTTTGCAGGTTTCTTTTGTTTTGTATTTGCAACAATTATGATTTTATCAAACAACTTAGTTTTCTTTTCATCTAGCTATAATGGAGCTTTATTTTCATTGCATGGAACACTAGTTTGTTTTGGTTTAATTTTATATTCAATTGGGTCAAAAGCGATACCAGCAGCAGAACTGACTTTATTATCTTTAACTGAAGTTGTAGGTGGAATTTTTTGGGTCTGGTTGCCATTATTTGGCATTAACGAAGTACCATCCACAAATACTATAATCGGTGGTTTTTTTCTGTTTGTATCTATATTTTATTACAGTTTAATAATGCGATGGAACAAAAGATACATAGCATTAAATTAATATGGAACGACCAGATTTTTTTGAACTTAAAAATGGTGAAAAAGTAAAATTACCGTTTACAGATAAAGAATATAACGATCGAGTAAGCAAACTTAGATCAGTGATGGATCAAAAGAGTATAGATATGGTAATTTTAACATCTATGCATAACGTTGCATATTACACTGGTTTTATTTATTGTTCTTTTGGAAGGCCATACGGATGTGTGATCACTCAAAATAAAATCTCAACAATTTCAGCTAACATTGATGCAAGTCAACCTTGGCGAAGATCTCATTGTGATAACGTTATTTACACTGATTGGAAAAGAGATAATTTTTTAAGAGCCATTGTTTCAATTATAGGAAGAGATGATCCACCAAAAAATATTGGAATTGAAAATGATCATGTCACATTAGATATGCGAGAAAAAATAGGATCTATCTTTACTTTCTCTGTATTTAGCGATGTTTCAAAAGATCTAATGAAACTTAGAATGATTAAATCTGACGAAGAAATTGAGATAATTAGAAATGGCGCAAGAATTGCTGACATTGGTGGTGAAGAAATAGTTAAAAATATTAGAGAAGATAATACAGAGATTGAAGTGGCAATAGCAGCAAGAGATAGAATGGAAAGAGAGATTGTCAAAAGCTATCCTGGTGCAGAGTACATGGACACTTGGGTATGGTTTCAATCTGGTATTAATACTGATGGAGCTCATAATCCAAAGACTAATAGAAAATTAGTTAAAGGAGATATTTTATCTTTAAATACTTTTCCGATGATCTCCGGATATTATACTGCACTAGAGCGTACTTTATTTTTAGATCATGCTGATGATGCTTCACTAAAAGCATGGGAAGCAAATGTTAAAGTTCACAAACGTGGATTAGAATTAATTAAACCAGGTGTTAAGTGTTCTGATATTTGTCATGAGCTTAACGAACTTTTTGCTGAGCTTGGTTATCTTCAGTATCGAACTTTTGGTTACGGACATTCATTTGGTATGCTTTCACATTTTTATGGAAGAGAAGCAGGTTTAGAATTAAGGGAAGATATTGATACGGTGTTAGAAAAAAACATGGTCGTTTCAATGGAGCCAATGATAATGATCCCAGAAGATAATCCTGGTGCTGGGGGTTATAGAGAACATGATATTTTAGTGATTGGTAAAGATGGAGCAGAAAATATTACAAAATTTCCTTTCGGCCCAGAGCATAATATTATAAAAAACTAATCTTTATGAGCGAGAATAAAACTATTGTTAATAGTTGGAATGAGTGGGATCCGTTAAAACATGTAATTGTTGGAAGAGCTGATGGAACTTGTATACCAGCACCAGAGCCTGCATTAGATGCAAAAGTTCCAGAAGACAGTGATATGCGAGGTCAGTTTGGACCAAGAACAAAAGATACTGTCGATAAAGCAAATGAATTATTAGATAACTTTTCAAATATGCTTCAAAAAAGAGGTATTAAAGTTGATCGACCAACACCAATAGATTTTAATCAAAAAACATCCACACCAGATTGGGAAGCTGAAACAATGTTTGGCTGCATGCCTCCAAGAGATGTTTTGTTAACAGTAGGAAACGAAATTTTAGAAGCTACAATGAGTTACCGATGTCGTTGGTTTGAATATTTATGTTACCGACCACTTCTAAAAGATTATTATAATCAAGATCCAAACATGAGGCACGAGTCTGCTCCAAAGCCAAGATTAACGGATGCAGATTATAGAAAAGATTATCTATCAGATAAAATTGGTGTTCAAAAAAGATTAGAGTGGACTGAGAAAAAATATTTTGTAACCACTGAAGAAGAACCATTATTTGATGCAGCAGATGTATTGAGATTTGGAAAAGATTTGGTTGTTCAGCATGGATTTACAACAAATTTAAAAGGGATTGATTGGCTAAAGAGACATTATAAAGATCACAGAGTTCATGCAGTTAACTTCCCAGGTGATCCTTATCCAATTCATATTGATGCAACTTTTACCCCAATTAAAGAAGGTTTAATTATCAATAACCCACAAAGAAGACTTCCTAAGGAACAAAGAAAATTATTTGAAGATAATGGTTGGGAAATTGTAGACAGTGCACAACCAGCACATAATGAACCACCTCCATTATGTTATTCATCAACTTGGCTATCAATGAATGTTTTAGTTTTGGATCCAAAAACTGTATGTGTGGAAAAAAGTGAAAAATATCAAGCTGAACAATTAGATAAATTAGGAATGGAAGTTATACCAGTAGAACTTAGAGATGCCTACGCTTTTGGTGGAGGTTTACATTGTTGCACTGCGGATGTTTACAGAGAGGGTGAACTTAAAGATTACTTTCCAAAACAATAATTATGGCAAAAATTAAAATTAAAAGAGAGCGAGTTAAATTCGCTTCTGATAATGTTGCTGGTGCCTGTCCCGAGGTATTAGATGCAATTTTAAAAGCCAATGAAGGAGATAGTATTCCTTATGGAAACGACCCAATATCAACTGAATTACAAGATAAGTTTTCAGAAATTTTTGAAAAGGAAGTAATTGTTTTTCCTACAGCCTCAGGTACTGCAGCTAATGCTTTAGCATTATCTACAATGACACCTTCTTATGGAAATATTTATTGTCATAAAATGTCCCATATAAATACTGATGAATGTGGTGCACCTGAATTTTATACAGGAGGAGGAAAGTTAGTTACTTTAAATGGGGTAATGGGAAAAATAACCGCAGAGGAGTTGAATCAATCGATAGGTGGAAAAGGAATTGTTCATCATACGCAACCTTCATCAGTAAGCATTACTCAGGTTTGTGAAACAGGTGAAGTTTATCAATTAGATGAAATCAAAAAAATTGGAGAAATCACCCATAAACATAATTTAAATTTACATATGGATGGAGCTAGATTTGCTAACGCATTAGTATCTTTAGATGTAAGTCCTGCTGAAATGACATGGAAATCTGGGGTTGATGTATTGTCATTTGGAGCAACTAAAAATGGATGTCTAGCAGCTGAAGCAATAATCTTTTTTAAGAAAGAATTAGTAGGGGACATTGCATTTTTAATGAAAAGAGCAGGGCATTTATTATCTAAAATGCGTTTTGTTTCTGCTCAACTCGATGCCTATATTTCAAATGATGTTTGGTTGAGAAACGCAAAACACGCTAATGCAATGGGTAAAAAATTAAGTGATGGTTTAAGCAAGCATAATGATATTGAAATTGCATATCCAACGGAAGCAAATGAAGTCTTTGCAAAATTTCCAAGAGAAAAAATAGAACATCTAAATTCAGAGGGCTACAAAATGAATGAAGATGAATTAGATGGTAAAGCAGTCAGATTAGTTGCTGCTTGGAACACTAAAGATAGTGATGTTGATGAATTGTTAAATACAATTAAAGTTAACTAGGATTTTCTTTTAAAAACTCAATATATTTAATCACTTCATCATATTGTTCATCAGGTATATCTTTGTAACTAGCATTAAATTTGCTTTTCACACAAATTGCTACATGAGCGTAAGGGTTTCTTCCTTTAGGGTGATTTGGGTGGTCAGGTAATTGCCCCACCAAATAATCGCCAGCTTCCTGTATCATTTTCCAGAGTTTACTTGCGTTTTCTTTGTTCATCCTGATTAATTTTATCTAAAAAATAAACTTTTTCTTATATCTATGATTTCTCTGATCTGTTTTTCTTTAATAGCATTCCATGAAACAAATAATGTACACAATTGATACAAGGCAAATATCTCATTTTTTTGAATTTGGGACAAATCACTATCTGCCTCTACATAATTTTCGAAATAAGAAATATTATTTCTTGCACAGTTTAAATAATATTTACAAGCATCTGTAACTGTAGCTGTTGACCACCAGTTTGAGTCTCTGAAAAGATTAGATATTTCTTGATAGAAAGAACTTGTTTCAGAAATAGTCAAATCCTTTTGAACATTTTCGGAAAATTGATCTAATTCAAATTGAATTAAAGCTAATATTTTTTTTTCACTACTTCTCTTCACAAGTAGTTCAATGACATTTTTATATGACATAGATTGGATTTTATTCCAATTATCAAAAAAATCGTTTGGTGCTTTATTTGAATCTCCCATGTTTAATTATTTAAAGGTAACCAAGAATTATATAAAGGATTATCTTTATTAATTGGAAGTTTAATATTCTTATTTTGTCTATAAGAATCATACACAGCGGTTACAAATTCTAGAGATTTTCTAGCATCTAATAAAGTTACTTCATCACTAGGAGATCCATCTAGTTTATTTGCAATTTCTTCAAACATACCAGCATACCATGATTTTGGTTCTTTTACTTTTGATAGCACTTCATCCATTTGAGCTTTAGTTATAGGAGCTCTTGGTAAAAATTCCCACTTATCATCAGCTGGACTATATGGTTTATCTGGTGATGCACCAGACTCAGCCGTTAAACCTTCAAAACAAAATCGAAGTCTACTAGTATCATTTGCAGCTCCAAGTGTGATTGAGCTTGTCACTAAAGTTCCATTTTCCATTTCAATAGAAAGGGCAGCACAATCCTCAACTTCAATATCATTTACTCTAGTTGTTAATTTTGCAAAAACATTTGAAACAGGACCCAAGATCATACTCACTAAATCATGAATATGTATGGAATGACTTAATATTGCACCACCTTGTTCACCTTCCCAAGTTCCTCTCCAAGGTTTTGAATAATAATCTTTACCTCTATTCCAATGAGTTTCTAATGAACTAACCAAAGGTTTTCCAGCCAAACCAGATTTGATTAATGATTTTAATTTTGAAAATCCTAGACCATATCGATATTGAAATACTGGGAAAATAATCTTACCAGTTGCGTTACTGATCTTTTCTAATTCGTCTACTTCTTTAAGACTTGAAACTAATGGTTTTTCACAAATCACATGCTTTCCAGCTTCCATAGCTTTTTTACAAGCAGAAAAATGTAAATGGGGTGGGAGACAAATATCAATAATATCAATATCTTTAACTTTTAATACATCATCAAAATTTAGAGAAACTTTTGTCTCAGTATTTGATTGTAATATTTTATCAATAGCCTCTCGAGTTAAACCACATAATGTGTGAACATTAAATCTCTCAGATACTTTTTTAAAATCCTCAAAATGCTTTGCTCCTATATTGGTTCCAATTATTGCTACTTGATATTTTTTCATTTTTTTTCAGCTTGCTCTTGAGCTTTAATAGCAAGTTCCATTGAAAGATAAGTAAGATCTTGAGGACATGCAGTTTCTGTTCTGTTTAAAACATCATTAATTAAATTACTAAAGTAGGGCAGCTTAACATTAGAACAATCAATATGTTTCACCTCATCATTATTTGCTAAAAATAAATGATTACCTTTTTTTGATTTTGCTAAATCTGTATATTTTCTTATTTCTATAAAACCTTTGTCTCCAAGTATTAGCAATCTTCCATCTCCCCAGGTTGGAAGTGCATCTGGAGTAAACCAATCTAATCTTATGTAACCATGTCCACTATTACCAGTTAGATTTACTTCTCCAAAGTCTTGAAAACCAGGTTTCTCTTTTTTAGTACTGTTTTCTACAAGAGCATGATTGATTTTTGCCTCATTTGAATTTGTAAATACTAAAAATTGATGAATTTGGTGAGAGCCAATATCGGTAATTATTCCTCCATAACTTTGACGATTATAAAACCAATCAGGTCTTTCATAATTACCCTGTCTATGGGGGCCTGTGCCAATAGTTTGTTTTACTTTACCAATTTTTCCCTCATTGACTAATTCTTCAGCTTTAGCAACTGCAGCAACGTGAAATCTTTCAGAAAAATTTACAGACCAGATCTTTCCAGTTTCTTTAACAGTGTTTTTCAAGTTATTTAACTGATCTAAGGTAGTACAGCCTGGTTTATCTACCATAACATCTTTCCCAGCTTTTAATGCATCTATTGAATGAACAGCTCTATCTACAGGGATCGAGGATATTAAAATCATATCAATAGATGAGTCATTTAATATTTCCTCTTTATTTTCTTTTCTTTTAATACTTGGATATTTTTTATTAAATTCTTGAAGAGTCAATGGATCACCCTCCGTCCAAAAATATTCACACGTACATCCTTCTTTTAACATCTCATCCAACATGTCAAAGATATGACCATGATCAATACCTATCACTCCAAGATTAATAGACTCTTTCATTAAATTAATAAGCTCCTTTTTTATCTGAACCCTTGTAAAATATTTCTTGTAAGTAATTATTTTCTTTTATTCTCAAAGATATACCCTCTTCGCTCATAAATGATTTAGTACGACCAATTACCTCGTGATGATGAAGCTCATCTTTTCCTCTAGCAATTTGAACACTGTTTTTTCCTAAGGTTTGTTTTACATTTGTACCTATATAACTTTGGACCACAAAACCAATTCTTTTATGATTACTTTTGTTTATACCTGAGCCGTGAACTACTCTTGGATGGTGTAAAGACATTTGTCCTGCTTTAAGTTCTACGGATTTAACTTCATTTTCTGGAACACCTTCTATTGTTTGACCACGTGTTAATAGATTTCCCTCGTTAAACTTTTGGTTATGATCTTTTAATTCTATATGGGATTTAGGCCACATTTTCATACAACCATTCTGATTATTGGAATCTGTAATTGCTACCCATGCAGTAACCCAATTATGGGGTTCCAAGCCAATATATTTCGCATCTTGATGATAGCTTACAAATTCCTCTTGTTTAGGATTTTTTATAAATAAAGTAGTACTACAAACTAAAATATTCTTTCCTATAATACTTTCAACAGCATCAAGAATTTTTGAATTATGGACAATTGCATCTAGTTTAGGAGAGATTAAGTGAACATTATATCTGCCAGATTTATCAATTTCTTTTGGCATTTCTTTCTCTATCAATTCTATTTCCTTTTTTGCTGCTAAAGCTTCCTCTTTAGTTAAAACATCTAAAGGAGCAACATATCCTTCTTCTTTGTACTGTTTAAGTTGATTTGAATTGAGATAAGTCATATTATTTTTTAAAGATTATATGAGTGGAATTATTACTTCAATACATAACTGTCCTGTAAAATCGATTTCATTTCAAAATATTCAGAAGTGTAAAATTAATAAAAATGTTGGAATAGAAGGGGATAGAGTTTTTGCTTTTTCTCAAAATCTTGATTTGAATGAATCTAAAGAATTTGAAAAAAATCCTGAAGCAAGAAAAGGTAAATGGAATAAGATTGTAACACTTAAGAATACTCCTGTGTTTAATAAGTATAATTTTTCATATGAGGAAAATAAGTTAACTTTAACACTAAAAAATAAAGAAATTATTACTATTAATATTAATAACTTTGATGAGAGAGACGATCTTGTAAAAAAATTAATTGAATTAGAGAGTTCTTTAAAAAATGATATTAGACTTATGAGAAATAATCAGTACCCTTTTTATGATACTTCCATATCTAATAAATCAATGTTTGGCAATTCAATTTCTCTTATAAATATAAATAGTGTTAGAGATTTTGAAAATAAAATTGATAGAAAAATTGAAATGTCAACATTTAGAGGGAATTTGTATTTTGATGGGATGGAGGCTTGGGAAGAAAGAAATTTGATTGGTAAAACTCTAAGAATTAACAATGTCTTGTTTAAAGTAGAAAAAAATATTCCAAGATGCGTTGCTATTAACTTAAAACCTAGAACAGATGATAATTCTTTTAATTTACTTAAAATTTTAAAACAAACTTACGATCATTATGATATGGGTGTTTATTTGACACCCAAAAATGATGGTGAAATAAATTTATTAGAAAAAATCTATATAAAATAAATATTAAACAACTTAAGATTGAAATTTTTTTTAAGTCTGGCTGTACACTCGTTATTTTATCTGTTTAAATTTATCTAAACATAACAAGGGGGATATCATGAGAAAAATATATAAAACATTAACTGTTTTGTTTGTTATTCTGTTTAGTATTTCGACTGTTAATGCAAAGACGTTAACTGAAAGACTTGCAGATGGTCATAAATTAAGATTAGGTTTTGGTACTGCTGTGCCATGGGCATATGCTGGAGATAATGGTGAAGCATTAGGTTTCGTAAACATGATTGCATTAACTGTTCTAGAAGAAATGGGTATTACTGAGCATGAAACTAAAGTTTTTGAATGGTCAGGTCTTATTCCAGGAATAAACGCTGATAGATCAGATATGATTACCGGAGGTATGTACATTCTAAAAAGCAGATGCGCCAATATTGATTTTTCAGATCCAATTGGAGTATTTGGTGATGCGATGTTGGTTCCAAAAGGCAATCCTAAAGGAATTAATAATTATGCAGATGTAATAAGAACAGGAGCTAAACTTGTAACAGGAACTGGTTTTAATACTGTAGAGGCAGCAAAAAAAGCTGGTGTTCCAGATAGTCAAATGCTTTTAGTAGAAGGTGAAGTTGGTATTTTAGCAGCGATGAAAGCTGGAAGAGCAGATGCTGCTGTACAAACTTTCTTTGGTGCAAAAGAGCATGAAGAAAAAACTGGTGGAGCATTTGAAGTAACTGACCCTAAATTAATGCCTAAAGAGACTGTAAATGTTGTTGGTATTGGTTTTAGAAAAAGTGATAGTAAGTTCAGAGAAGCTTTCAACGTAGCTCTAGCTAAAGTTTTAGCTAACCCTGGAAAAATGTTAGAAAGAGCTGGTAAGTATGGCTACGATAAAGCTCAACTACCACCACCTGACATGACTACCGAGTGGGCTTGCTCAACTAAATAATTTACATAATAAAAAATTTAAACCAGGCAACTTAATTGTTGCCTGGTTTTTAAAATCTAAAGGAAAATACTTTGACATATTTTGAATTTTTGAACGAGCATGGTGTTACCCTATTATTGGGAACAGTAACTACAATAAAAGTTCTTGTTTGTTCTATGATTCTATATGTGATTATTTCTATGATTTTTGGTTTGATGAGACTTTCTAAAAATTTAGCTATACAAGGGATTGCTACGGTATATATAGAATTTTTTAGAGGAACTTCTTTATTAGTTCAATTATTTTGGGCCTATTATGTATTACCTTTTTTTGGAATATCACTAGAAGCATTTACAGCTGGAGTAGTAGCTCTAGGTTTGAATTTTGGTGCGTATGGTGCAGAAATTGTAAGAGCGGGAATTCTTGCAGTACCTAAAGGGCAATGGGAGGCAGCACATGCTTTAAATTTTACTCCATCAAAAAGAATTAAAAGAATTATTATTCCGCAAATCTTTCCAATAATTTTACCACCCGCTGCAAATTTAACTGTAGAATTATTAAAAGCTACAGCATTGGTTGCATTAGTAACAGTTGTGGATTTAACTTTTGAAGCAAAACAAATTAACTCTATTACCTGGTTATCGGCACAGTGTTTTGGAACAGCATTACTAATTTACTATATTATTGCTAGATTTGCATTAGTGCCATTTTTAAGATGGCTAGAAGTATTAGCAGCTAGAAAAGTTGGAAAGGAGAGAATTTAGTTTATGGAAATGGGGTGGAGATGGGATTTTACAATAGAAATATTGCCACAAATGGCAATAGCAACTTTAAACACTATTCTTGCTGCTGGTGTTGGTTATGCAATTGCCTTAGTTGTTGGATTATTTTTTTTACTAGGTCAAAGAACACCATTTAAAATTATTAACTGGTTAAATAGAGAAATAGTAGAATTCATAAGATCTACACCTCTTCTAATTCAATTATTTTTTGTCTATTTCGTATTACCACAATTTGGCATTACATTATCAGCGTGGATATGTGGAATGATTACAATTGGTCTTCATTTTGGAACTTATCTATCCGAAGTTTACAGAGGGGCGTTAGAAGGAGTTTCAAAAACACAATGGGAGGCTTGTAGAGCTCTTAATTTTTCTACACTTTATACCTATAGAAGAATTGTCTTACCACAGGCATTTCCAATAGCTATACCAGGAATGGGGAATTACTTGGTTGGAATTTTTAAAGATACCCCATTACTATCTACTATTGGAGTTGCAGAATTATTTCATGCAGCAACAGCTGTAGGGGGATATAATTATAGATACTTAGAACCTTACACTTTAGTAGGAATTATATTTTTAACATTATCTATTCCTGCTGCAATGTGGGTTAGAAAATTAGAAAATGATGTTAATAAAGCACAAGGTAAAATAAAAAAATAAATTATGAAAAATTCATCGGACGAAATAATTGTTAAATTTGATCAAGTTACAAAACAATATGGCGATTTAGTAGTTTTAGATAAATTAAATTTAGATATTAAAAAAAATGAAATGGTCTCAATTATAGGACCATCTGGATCTGGCAAAACCACAGTTCTCAGGGTTTTGATGACTTTAGAAAAAATAAACGGAGGAGTGATAAATTTAGATGGTGAGCCATTAACTCATATGAATGAAAATGGTAATCTCATTGAAGCAAATGAAAAATATCTAAGAGAAAGACGTTCCAAAATTGGAATGGTTTTTCAACAATTTAATTTATTTCCTCATATGACTGCTTTACAAAATTGTATAGAAGCTCCAATTGAGGTTTTGGGACTTAAAAAAGAAGAAGCTGAAGAACGAGCTCTTGATTTACTCGAGCTAGTGGGACTGACTGATAAAAAGGACCAACACCCAAGTAGACTTTCTGGGGGGCAACAGCAAAGAGTGGCTATAGCAAGGGCACTAGCTATGAGGCCTAAAGTTATGCTTTTAGATGAAATAACTTCTGCACTTGATCCTGAGGTTGTTGGAGAGGTGTTAAACGTTATACGTTCTCTAAATAAAGAACATAATTTAACTATGATAATGGTAACCCACCAAATGGGATTTGCTCGTGAAATATCAGATAGAGTTTGTTTTTTTAATGAAGGAAAAATATTTGAAGAAGGTCCGCCAGAAAAACTATTTGGTGATCCACAAAATGAGAGAACTAAACAATTCCTTCATGCAGTTTTAGACTCGCATTAGTAATTAAATTAAATTTATTGTTTTGAATCAAATTCAATTGTTTTAGAATTTTCCTCTAATGTAGCAGGAGTATCTGGATCTAATTCTAATCCAGCTGGTGTAATTGTTGCTGGAACTGGAGTAAAAGTTGAGTCTGGGTTTTCAACAGTATTTCTAACTTTCATCCTGTATAATCCAAATCCTCCAATTATTGCATGAGCAATAATTAAAAATACAAATAAACCATTTAAACCAAACCACTCCATAAATATTGAACATAAAATAGGACCGCTAATTGCTCCAACCCCAAAAATAAACTGTAAACCACCACCTGCAGCTACAAATTTCGATTTAGGAACAAAGTCATTTGTATGAGCAAGATTTAGTGAAAATAAAGGAAGACATAAACTTGAATATAATCCTACTGAAATAAAAAATATAATTTTTCTAAAACTAAATTCATCCATATAATAAATATTTTGAATAGGATCATTAGAAGTTAAAATTGAAATTAAAGCCAAAAGACAACTTCCAAAAGTTGTTACAACAATTACTTTTCTTCTATCAAAAGTATCTGAAAAATAACCTATGGGACCTTGACCGATCACCCCTGCAATTGTTGAGATAAATAAAAGTATCGAAGTTTCAGCTAAAGTTAATTTTGCAAGAGTTGCGTAAACAGAAATCAGAGAAAAGAATGCTGCGTGTATAATACCAGTAAAAAATGAACTCAACGAACCAAGTGGGGAAATTTTATATAATTCTTTAATACTTATTGTTTCTATCTTTTTAAATTTTGGAGCAGGTCTTTTTGTCAATAAAATTGGGACTAAAGCCACTGAAAGTAAAATTGAAACTAAAATAAATGGTTCATAATCATCAGGTTTACTAACGTTAAGTAGTAACATGCCTATAGCTAAACCAAAGTAAATTACCATCATATAAGCAGATAGTAGTTGTCCTCTATTTTTATTTGTCGCTCTGTCGTTTAGCCAGCTTTCAGTAACTACATAACAACTAACTAAACTTATACCTGTTATAAATCTGCTGATTGTCCACATAAATGGATTTACATAAACTACAGCTATTAAAGCACTTAAAGAAGCAAGTGATGCGAATGCAGCAAATACTCTTATATGACCCACTTTTGAGACAAAATTAGGAGTAGTTCTTGAGCCCACAAAGTAACCAACAAAGTATCCAGACATGAAAATACCAGTTGTAAAAACACTAAAATCTTCAAGTACTGATCTAATACCCATAACTTGCATTTGCAATCCATGAGCAATCATCATTACCCCAATACCAATAAATAGAGCCCAAGACTTTTTTACTTCTTTTTGCATTTATAATTTTTTAAATTTTTATAATGCTGGCTAGGTAGTTTTGGTTTGTGTTTTTTTTATGGCTAGTAAAGAATGAACTGCTATCGTGATAATGATAATTATACCCCCATAGATAGTCTCGTTAGAGGGCTGTTCTTTAATAACCATCCAAACCCATATCGGTCCAAGAATAGTTTCTAGTAAGAAAAATAGATTAACTTCAGCGGCTGTTATAAATCTTGGTGCTATAGTGACTAAAACAAATGGTATAGCCACACACATCACACACATTAGAGGTATGTAAAAAAGATCATTTCCCATTAAAGCAAAGTCATTAACAAAGAAAAAGGCAAATATTGCAACACACGATTTTCCAATTACAGCAGCAGGTACTAAATCAGTAGATTTTGCGTATCTTGCAATGTTTGCGTTACAGGCTAATCCAAAAGAAGTTATTAAACCAAATAAATCTCCATAAAAATTGCCAAGACTTAAAGAATCATAAAAAATATAAACACAAGCAATAAAGGTTATTATAATAGCAATCCAAGTCTTGCTATCCGGTTTTTCTTTTAAGAAAATAGCCCCCAATATTGCTGAAAGCATAGGTGCAAGAGCTACCATTAATAAAGTATTTGCTACATTTGTGTTTTGTATTGAGATAATAAAAGTAATGTTACAAATAGAAAAACTAATTACATAAAAAATACCTGGGTAGCCAATTTTAAACAAAGCTTTTAAAAAATTATTTTTATAAAATAAAAGAAGACCAATTAGAACTACCACAAATGGTATTGCCCCTCTATAAAAAAGCATTCCCCAAGTATCAATGCTTGATAATCTTATTAGTAAAGAGTCTGGAGTTATAAACATAACTCCTATAAAAGCCATTAACGAACCTTTTTGTTGATTAGTTAAATTATTCACGCTTTAAGTTCTTTCCAAAAAGTTTTAGCTAAATTTTTTCCTGATAAATCAAAAAGTGTTTTTAGCCCAGTTGGAGATGTAACATTTATATCTCCATTGAGTTTTTGGTCTATAAAATCAATTCCCGCAAAAAAAATATTTTCCTTTTTTAAATCTTTTGCAATTAATTTTGAAATTTTATTTTCGATGTTTGTTAATTTAATATTTATTGGTTTAGCTCCTTTGCTCAAGTTACTTAAAAATGAACCTTTTTTTGGAATTCTTGAGATTGCTCCACATACTATTCCATTAATAATAAAAACTCTTTTATCTCCGTTAATTATTTTAGAAAGAAATTTTTGACACATGATATGGTCGTGTTTGTTAATGAATTTATTTATTAATTTTGAATTAAAACTTTTTAGTAAGTGAATATCGTTACCGCTGTAGCTATGAATAGGTTTTATTATTATTTTTTTATGTTTCTTAATAAAACTTTTTATTTCACTTAAATCCTGGGTAAAGATCGTACTAGGCATAAATCTTTGATATTTTGCTGAGTATAATTTTTCAGATATATTTCTTATAGAAGTTGGATTATTTACTATTTTAACTTTATTTTTAATTCTATCTAAAATGTAAGTAGTAGATATATATTCAAGATTAAAAGGTGGATCCTGCCGAATTAGAATAAACTTACATTTTGTTAGATCAAGAGCTTGTCTTTTTAATATTTTAAAAAAATTTTTATTTTTATAGTTAAATTTAATAAAAAAACCTTTAGCTACAACTTTTGAATTTATAATCGAAAGATTTTTTGGATCATAATAGAAAATCTTATATTTTTTATTCTGTATTTCGTTTGCTAGAAAAATACTAGTATCAGTTATTGGGTTTAATTTTGAAGGATGGTTTCCTTGTATCGCAACAATTTTAATGGTCATATAATTCTTCTAAATTTTCATTATTTGAAAATTTATCAATCATATAATCTGCATTTGTTGACTTATTAAAAACAACTTTTCTTAAATGATTTAAAAATAAAGTTTCGTTTTTCCCTTTTTTGCTTAAGATATCTCTATTATTAAGACCTTTTCGTGAAAGATCTAAGAGTGTAGAGGCCCAATAATGCAAATCTTTTCCCATTAGTTCTGTGTTAAAACCTTTTTTCGGAGATTCGAGGTATGCATTAATAATTTTATTTTTATCCCATTTTTTTATTAATTCATGTACTTCTTCTAAATTACCATAAAGCATTCCAATAAAAAAAGCTGGTCCAGAACAAAGACAATCCCATCCACAAGTATCCATGGACCTTAATTCTATATATTTTTTTAACCTATTCTCTGTAAATATAGTGCTCAAATGAGTTGTTAAATCATTTTCTGTCGGCAATCTATTTTCTATTTCATCAATTTTACCATTCATAAAATCACTAAATTTATATTTTGATCCAGATACATATTTGTCTTTATGTTGAATAAATAGAATTGGAAAGTTCATTACAAATTCAGCATATTTTTCAAAATTTAAATCCTCAAAAAATAATTTTGGTAGTCCACCTCTGGAAGTGCTTTGCCATACTTTTGATCTATAAGATAAATAATTACTATTTTTTTTTTCAACTATAGATGAGTTAGCAAATAGAGCAATTGTAATCGGAACTATTGAATTTGTTACTAAAAATTTTTTTTTAAAATCAGCTTCAGATTTATAATCTACATTCAATTGAGTTCCACATGTCCTGTACATCATATCCAAACTTAATTCACCACCCAAAGGCATACTTTTAGTCATTAGCTTATATCTTTCCTTTGGATTATTTGGAATTTCTTGTAATTTAGAGAAAGGGTCAAAACCTGAGCTAACAATTTTAATATCTAGTTTCTTTGTCACTTGCTCAAGTTCGAAAAGATAATCTTGTGACTCAGCACATGCCTCGTGCATATGATTTAATTTATCTCCAGAAAGTTCAATTTGATTTCCTGGTTCAAGGGTAATATTTTTTCCTCCTTTATTTAATCCGATAATATTTTTTTTTTCAAATAATGGTTTCCAACCAAACTCTTGAAGAGCTAAAAACATTTCTTTTATTTTTGAATAATCAACTCTCTTATTATTATTTTTATTAAAAAGAAACTTTTCGTGTTCAATTCCAATTCTAAAATTTTTTGTATCTTTAATACCAGATGAAAAATATTCTATAATTTTATCTATTGTATTTATCATGCGTTTTAAGTACCGATTTATATGTATATTTAAAGATGATAATAAGGCTCTTTTGAAAATATTTTTTTAACTAATGGCTTAAAATCATCCAAAGTCATACTTTTATAATCAGGATCAAAAGAGCACTGATCGTATTTTTCACAAAAATCTATCGTATCTTGATAGTATTTATGGTTTTTAAATTGGTCTCTTGCGTTTTTATCACCACCTAAATGATGAGCACTGTAGTAAGTTTGAAAAAGACCATGATGAAGAATAATCCAATATGTTCTCTCCGAAACATAGGGTCTAAGTATAGATGCAGCATATTGAGAATGATTCATTGGTGCAAGATCATCTCCAATATCATGTAATAAAGTTGCAACAACCATTTCATCACTTTCTTTATTTTTAAAAGCTCTTGTTGCAGCTTGCAAAGAGTGCTCTAATCTAGTGATTTTATAACCTTCTAAAGTTGAAGTTTGTTTAGATAAATAATTTAAAATTCTGTCAGCTGTTTGTCTCTCAAAATTTTTCTCTAATTTTTCAAGAAGCTCATAATCTTCTTTAGTTCCATTTTTCATTTCAGTGAAATTTACTGTTTTCATAGTTTAATTATTTGATCCAGTGCTTAATAAAGATAATTGAGTGATTTTATTATTTCCTAATTCATCTACTAATTTAACAGGATATTCGCCAGTGAAATAATGATCGGTTAATTGAGGATAAGCTTCATTTCTTTTTTCAAAACCAATAGCTTTATACAATCCATCTAAAGATAAAAATCTTAAGGATTTAGCTCCAATATATTCACAAATTTCATCATTTGTTTTATTTGCTGCTAACAATTCTTTTTTAGTAGGTGTGTCTACACCGTAAAAATCTGGATATCTTATTTCAGGGCAAGCAATTTTAACATGAACTTCTTTTGCGCCAGCATCGTAAAGCATTTTGACAATTTTGTATGACGTTGTTCCTCGAACTAGAGAGTCATCAATTAGAATTATTTTTTTATTTTTAATTGTTGTTTGATTAGCATTTAATTTTAATTTAACACCCAAGCTTCTAATTTTCTGGCTTGGTTCGATGAAAGTTCTTCCAACATAATGATTTCTAATTAATCCATGCTCAAAATTCATTTTTAATTCTTGAGCAAAACCCATGGCGGCAGCATTTCCAGAGTCTGGAACAGGTACTACTATATCTGCGTCAGTATCGTTTTCTTTTGCAAGCTCTCTGCCGATATTTTTTCTATGCTCATATGCTGTTTTTCCTCCTATTAGACTATCTGGTCTTGAAAAATAAATATATTCAAATACGCAAGGCTTAACTTTTTTGGCAGGGAAGGGTTTAATACTTTTCAGTTCATTATTTTCAATTAAAACTATCTCACCATTTTCAACTTCTCTTATAAATTTTGCACCAATTATATCAAACGCACAAGTTTCAGAGGCTAAGACATAACTATTGCCAAGTTTACCAATAACTAGAGGTCTAATACCATAAGGATCTCTAACCCCAATTAGTAAGTCTTGAGTTAACATTACTAATGCATAACCGCCTTGAATTTGAAAAATTGCATCAATTACTTTGTCAATTGTTTTGGGTCTTTTAGATTTGGCAACTAATTGAACAATCGTTTCAGTGTCTGAAGTAGTGTAAAATATAGCTCCTTCTTCAACTAATTTATTTCTTAAAGATATTGAATTAGTGAGATTTCCATTATGAGCAACTCCAATACCACCAGCATTGGTGTCAGCAAAAAAAGGCTGTATATTTCTTAGTATATTGTTTCCAGTTGTACTGTATCTGTTATGACCAATTGCATAATTTCCTTTAAGATTGTTAAGCACTTTTTCTTTGTTGAAATTATCACCAACTAAACCAAATCTTTTTTCAGAATAATATTTTTCTCCATCAAAAGTAACTATTCCACAGCCTTCCTGACCTCTATGTTGCAGAGCATGCAGTCCAAGTGCAGTTAGAGCTGAAGCATCCTTTGCATTACTAATACCAAAAACACCACACTCTTCTTTAAATTTTGGATTATAGCTCTGTAATTTTTTCTTTAGAATCTTGATATGTTTTTTCATTAGGAAATTCTTTTATCAGATAACTACTACCTTTTTCTAAATATGGAAAGATGAATGATTTGTCAAAATTTATTGGCCATTTATCATAATTATAAACGATATGAACACCTGAAAAGATACAAACAGAAACAATATAAGCTCTTATAAAACCAAAAAATAAACCAAATGTCTTATCTAAGCCACCGATTCCGGTATATCTGACTGCTCTACCGATTCCTTTATTGACCAATAAAACTAAAAAGATAACAACTATAAATATTATTATTCCTAAACCAACATCGAGTACATACTCATTATCAATTATGTTTTTTACATATGGTTTAATTTTTGGAAATAGAATTAAGGTTATTATGTATGCCAGCAACCATTTAGCCATTGAAAGAATGCTTAAAATAAAACCTTTTCTATAACAATTCACTAAAGAAAGGATTGTTAAAATTAAATAAATCAAATCAATTATTGATATTGCTTTATAAAAATCTTCTAAGATTTCTAACATTAAGATGCTTTGCCAAAAGGTTTAACAATTAAAATTAATGCAGGTAACAGAGTTAATACTGATATCATAGCCAACAACATAGCCAGCCCTGTAAATACACCAAAATAAATTGTTGGTATAAACTTTGATAATACCAATATTGAAAATCCAAAGACTATTGTAATTGAAGTATTTAGTATAGCTACACCAACTGTTGAATGACATGTTCTCAATGTTTTATTGTAATCTTTAATTTTATTAAACTCTTCTTTAAATCTGTAAATATAGTGGATACTATTATCAACAGCAATTCCTATAGTAATTGCAGCAATAGTTATAGTCATCATATCTAAGGGTATTCCTAACAATCCAATTATTCCTAGTATAAAAAAAGCAGCAATAAAATTTGGAACAACGCCAATCAATGAAAGTTTAATATTTCTAAATAAGATTATGAACATTGAAAATATTCCAATCATAACTAATCCTAATGTTAAAATTTGAGACTTAAACAAGCTTTGTAATAAATTGTTAAATAATATTAATACACCTGCTAATTTGTAATCTTTTTCTTCTAACCCGAATTGATTTTTTAAATCAAAGTTAATTTTGTTAATTAAATCATTTCTTCTTAAATCTTCCTGAGAATCTATAATTCTTAAACTAATTCTAGCCTCATTATCTTTAATTGAAAGATAGGGATCAATGATTTCAGTTTTAATGCTCTCAGGAATTTTAGAGTAAAGTACTCCCATTTCTAAAGTTCCTAAAGGCTTATTATTATTTAATTGAGTAGCCACTTCTATAATTGATGAAAAAGATAGAACTTTACCAATTTCTGGTAAGCTATCTAAGTAATTATGAACAGATGTAATTAGATCAATTTTATCTTTGGTAAACCAATATTTTTCATCGTTAGTATCTTCTTCATCACCCCAATCATCAAACTCGTCATCTTCCTCAGATTTTTTTACCTTTTCTTTCTCAGGAAATTTAATAATAACCTCTAAAGGAGTGGTCCCACCTAGCTCTTCATCTATAAGCTTCATACCTTTATAAATTTCAGTATTCTTATCAAAGTAATTTATAAAACTATTTTCAACTTCAAGCTTACTTATTCCAATAACACTGAATATTATAACTATTCCAGTTACTAAGAATATATAGTTTTTATTATTTATAGAAATTAAACTAAGTAAATTTGTAATTTTAGATTTCTGTTCTTTTTTAACTGAAATATTATTTGTGGGTGCAAAGTTTAAAAGGGTAGGTAGCAAAGTAAATGTAATGATAAATGATGTAATTAACCCAAAAGTCATCATCCAGCCAAAATCAATAATAGGTTTTATTTCACTGAAAATTAAAGATAAGAAAGCGAAAATTGTCGTTAGAACAGTATAAAGAATTGGCCAAAACATTTTTGAAGTTGTCAAGGAAATAATTTCAAAATTATTTTTTGATGGAAAATCTTTTTTAAGTTGAAGAAATCTTGTGCTCATATGAATATTCATTGCCATTGTTAGAATTAACATCAGTGCAATAAAATTTGATGAAATAACCGTAACTTTCCATCCTAGCAATCCAAGTAATCCCATCATTATTATTACAGAAAAAAGACAACTACTTATAGGAACTACAATCCAAAGAAGATTTCTAAAAACAAACCATAAAGTGGCAATTATAAATAATAGAACTCCTAAACCAAAAACAATTATATCACTTTTGATAAAAGTCATCATGTCATCAGCAATCATTGGTATTCCTCCAAGATAAATCTTTCCAACGTCACCATAACTTTGAATAACTTGTCTAATTTCTAAAATATTCTGGTGGTTTTGTTTTTTGATTTGTTCTTTAATTAGTTCAACTTTTTCTTTAGATTTATTTTCTATATCTTCTAATTTTTGGGACTGTTTAATGTAAACAATAATTCCACTAGTTTTACCATCTTCGCTAATGACAAAATTTCGAAAAACAGGACTATTTAAAATTTCTTTAAAACCTCGATCTCTATCAACGTCTTCATCTTTTAATGTTTTGAAGCTTTCTAGTCTTTCTTGAAGGGGAGCTTCTGAATTATTTAAAAGTGGAATGTCTAATAATGTAATTACACTATGAACCCAATTGAGGCTCTGAATTTTATATTTTAAACTTAATAAATTATTAATTGATGAGTCAGTTGCCATTCCCTCATTTGGTGTATAGGTAAGAATTAAAAATTCTTTAGATCCATATCTTTCAGAGACCTCTTTCAAATATGCTAAATCTGGGTCACCTTCTATTAATAGGGTTTCTGAAGAGGCATCTAGCTTAAAATCTTTTGAATAGTATCCAAAACTTAAAATAGCAATAATTAACAATACAAATATTACTTTGGGATTTTTAAGGATAACGTTTTGATAAAAATGAGCTATCATTCAAGCTCTTTATATTGGAATTTAACTTGATTGAGTATCCTTAAATTTTGTGAATCTTTCTTCAAATTCAAGAGTTACATTGCCAATAGGACCGTGTCTTTGTTTTCCAATTATAATTTGTGCCAAATGAGCAACCTCATTCATTTTTGCTTGCCATTCTGCATGCTCAACAGTGGCTTCCCTTGGCTCTTTTCTCTGTAAATAGTATCCTTCTCTATAAACAAACATTACAACATCTGCATCTTGTTCAATAGAACCAGATTCTCTTAAGTCTGCCAATTGAGGCTTATGATCATCTCTTTGCTCTACTTGTCTTGACAACTGTGAAAGAGCCACTACAGGAACAGAAAGTTCTTTAGCTATTGCTTTAAGTCCTTGCGTAATTTGTGAAATTTCTTGAACTCTTCCGTCTTTATTAAAAGTAGTACCTCTCATTAGTTGGATATAATCCACCACTATCATATCAAGTCCAAAAAGCCTTTTAATACGTCTTGCTCTATTACTTAAAGCAGCAATACTTATTGCAGGAGTTTCATCAATATAAAGAGGTAGCTCAGAAATATTTTTTGATGTTTCTAAAAACTTATCAAACTGATCGTCAGATATTCTTCCTCTCCTTATATCATTAGAACTAATTCTTGCTTGTTCAGAAATAATTCTTGTAGATAATTGTTCTGAAGACATTTCAAGTGAAAAGAAAGCTATGGAAGATTTTTTACCACTCTCTTGTAATTTTTGAGCTGCGTTAAATGCAATATTCGTAGCCAGTGAGGTTTTACCCATTGAAGGACGACCAGCGATAATAATTAAATCTGATTGGTGTAAACCTCCAAGTTTATCATCTAAATCTCTTAAACCAGTTGGAACACCAACTATACCTTCTTCGTTTTTATATGCAGCTGAGGCCATCTCAATTGTTTGTTTCATTGCCTCATCAAATTTTACTAAGGAAGAATTGAAAGAACCTTTTTCAGCTAGATCGAATAATAATCTTTCAGAATTTTCGATTATAGATTGTCCATTAATATCAAGATCATTTATTTTTGCACTATCAATAGTTTGTTCTGAAATTTTTATTAATTCTCTTCGTACAAACATATCGTAAATTATTTTTGAATATTCTATAGCTTGCCTAACTGATGTAGAGAACTTTGTTATCTTGACCAAATATTCAGGAACATTTAGATCATCTTTTTCATCTTCAAAATAATTTTTAAGTGTAATTGGGTTAGCCAACATTCCTTTGTAAATAAGAAGTTCTACTGCTGCAAATATTTTTTGATGCATTGGATCGTAAAAGTTAATATTAGAAATTATTGTATTTATTTCATCAAAAATATCATTACTTACAAGGATAGACCCTATAACAGCTTGTTCGGCTTCAATATTATTCGGTAATTCTTTAAATTGGTCTTTTACTATACTTAAATTGTTTTCCATCAAAATAAATTTACATAAAAAATAATTAAATCAAATTATAATTTAGCACTGGGGAAAAGAATGTATAATTATTGAATTGTATCAGCTGAAGAAACATTAACAGTAATTTCAGCATCAACTTCAGAGTGTAAAGAAATTTTTACTTTAAACTTTCCTAAAGACTTGATTTCTTCAACTGGTTGTATCATTGATGGTTTGATATCAATTTTATTTTCTTCATGAATAAATTTTGAAATTTCAGTTGGTTTAACTGAGCCATACAATTCATTATTTTCTGTAGATAATTTTTTAACAGAATACTCTTTACCATTAATTTGTTCAGCAATTTGAGATGCTTCCTTTTTCTTTTGATTATCTTTTTTAGATAACTCAGATTTAATTTTTTCAACTTCCTTTACATTTTCTTTTGATGCATAAAGGGCTTTTTTATTTGCTATTAAAAAGTTTCTTGCAAAACCTCTTTTGACATCTATCACTTCACCAATAGATCCAATTCTTTTAACATTTTCTAATAAAATTACTTTCATTTTATATTAGGGCTAAGTTTCTAGCTCTTTTTATCGAGAGAGAAAGCTCTCGCTGTTTCTTTTGAGACACATTTGTTATTCTTGAGGGCAAAATTTTACCATTCTCAGATATATATTTTTTTAAAAGTTTAATATTTTTGTAATCTATTTCTGGAGCGCCTTTAGTAGATAATGGACAAGTTTTTTTAAACTTGTATTTATTTGGTTGGAAGATACTTAATTTTGCAAAGTTACTTTGTTTACCTTTTTTATTTCCACTTTGTCTTTTTGGCATTAGTTTTTAGTACTTTCCTTTTTTTCACTATCTTCTTTTTTTCCGAAATAGTTTGCTTCTAAATCAAATTTTTTTACTCTGACAGTTAGATATCTTAACAATTTTTTATCAATAGACTCATTTTTTTCTAATTCATCAATTACATTACCTTTACCTTTTATTTTAAAGTGTATGTAACTTCCTTTTTTATTCTTTTTAATAAGATAAGATAAGTTGAGTAATCCCCAGTTTTCTGTTTTGACAACTTCACCATCATTTTTTTCGACAATTTTAGAATATTTTTCCGTTAATTGCTTTAATTCACTTGGTGAAGCATCTTGTCTAGCTATAATAGTGTGTTCGTATAAATTCATTTAAGTTCTTTAATAAAAAGTGAGGATATACTATTATAAAAGTTCAATTACAATAGTTAAAAAGGCAGAAATATTAGTTTTTTTTTATGTTTTCGGTAATTTTTCCAGGCCAGGGATCTCAAATAGTGGGAATGGGAAAAGAGCTTTATGATAAATTTGATATAGTAAAAGACCTTTTTAAACAGGCAGATGATACGCTAAATGTTTCTATTTCTAAGCTTATCCTAGAAGGACCAAAAGAAGAGTTAGATTTAACAGCAAATACACAACCAGCAATATTTTTAATAAGTTATTCAATATTTAATTTAGCAAAAAATGAATTCAACTTAGATTTAAATAAAGCGAAATACTTTGCAGGACACTCTTTAGGTGAATATTCGGCTTTATCATGTGCAGGATATTTAGATTTTTCAGATACTTTAAAAATTTTAAGAATTAGAGGGGACGCTATGCAAAACTCTGTGCCTAAAGGACAGGGGGGAATGGTTGCAGTATTAGGCTCAACAGTTGATGTAATTGAAAAAATTTTGATAGAAAATAAAAAAAATTTAAAAGCACAAATTGCAAATGACAATTCTGATGGTCAAATTGTTTTGAGTGGAAAAACTGAAGATTTAGAAAAATTAATTCAAATTTTTAAGGATAGTTCAATTAAAAATATTAAACTTCCTGTAAGTGCACCCTTTCACTGCGAACTGATGAATAATGCTACAAAAATTATGAAAGAAGAGTTAAACAAGCTTAATTTTAAAAATGGGCAAAATAAATTAATTTCAAACGTCACTGCTAATGAGATTAAAGACCCAGATGAGCTTAAAAATCTCTTAATTAAACAAATAGAGAACAGAGTTAGATGGAGAGAAAGCGTTATTAATATGATAGAAAATGATGTAAATCATTTTGTTGAAATTGGACCTGGGAAAGTTTTGTCAGGTTTGGTAAAAAGAATTAATAGAAATGTAAAAATTGATACAATTAATTCTCAAAGTGATATTGAAGGTCTAAAAGTATGACTGATTTAAAAGGAAAAAATATTATTGTTACAGGTGCTTCAGGCGGGATTGGAAATTCAATAATTGAAAAATTAAATCAATCAGGAGCAAATGTATTAGCTTCAGGTACAAGAATAGAAAAACTTGAGGAACTAAAAAATAAACATAGAAATATTAAAATATTAAAATTTGATATTTCTCAAAGCGATAAAATTGAGGAGTTTATTGAAAACGCAACCAAAGAACTTGGCGGCAGTTTAGATTGCATAGTTAATAACGCAGGTATTACTCAAGATAATTTAGCAATAAGAATGAGCCTAGATGAATGGAAAAAAGTAATTGATGTTAATTTAACATCAACTTTTTTAATGAGTAAATCAGCAATTAAAAAAATGCTTAAAAATAAATCTGGAAAGATTGTTAATATTACGTCAGTTGTTGCACATACAGGTAATTTAGGACAAGCCAATTACACCGCTTCTAAGGCAGGCATAATTGCAATGTCAAAAAGTTTGGCGATAGAATACGCTAAGAAAAATATAAATATAAATTGTATTTCGCCAGGCTTTATTAAAACAGCTATGACAGATAAATTAGATGATAAATTTAAAGAGGCTATAATATCAAAAATTCCTTCGGCACGTCTAGGAGAGCCAGATGATATTGCAAATGCAGTACTTTTTTTATGCTCAAGTCAATCTAGCTACATAAATGGTGAAACCTTGCATGTTAATGGAGGCATGTATATGGCTTGACAAAATAGGTTTTTAAACTATTAAGAATTTATAACAAAAAGGATCAATATGTCAGAAGACGTTTCAAGCAAGGTAAAAAAAATTGTAGCTGATCACTTAGGCATTGATGAAGCTAAAGTTACTGAAGACTCAAGTTTTATAGATGATTTAGGAGCTGATAGTTTAGATACAGTTGAATTAGTGATGGCTTTCGAGGAAGAATTTGGATCTGAAATTTCAGACAGTGAAGCTGAGAAAATTTTAACCGTAGGTGATGCGGTTAAATTTATCGAAGGAAAAGCTAATTAGAAATTTTAATGCCATCAGATAAAGATGGGGTAATGATAATTTTATCCTCTCCCTCAGGAGCTGGTAAAACTACTCTTGTTAAAAAATTATCTGAAAAAGATAATTTTGAAATCTCAATCTCTCACACAACCAGGCAACCAAGACCTACTGAAAATCAAAACGAGGATTATTTTTTCATTGATGAATTAAAGTTTAAAAGATTAATTAAAAATGAAGAGTTTTTAGAATATGCAAAAGTTTTTAATAATTTTTATGGCACAACTAGAACACCAGTAATAGATAAATTAAATAAAGGTAAAAATATACTTTTTGATATTGATTGGCAGGGAGCTGATCAAATAAAAAATAAAGGATTAGATTATAAGTTAATTACTTTTTTTATTCTTCCTCCAAGTAAAGAAGTTTTATTTGAAAGATTATCTAGACGACATAAAAATGATAAATTAATAGCTGAGGAAAGAATGAAACAATTTGAAAGAGATGTGTTGCATTGGATTAACTATGATTATGTAGTTATAAATAATGATTTGAATGAATGTTATATGAAAATAACAAATTTGATTAATGCTGTAATAAATAATGGCTCTAAAGATTACGATCTAGATTATATTAGAAGTCATGTTGATAAATTAACTTCTTAATTTTTCATATTCACGAACTAACTTGTAGTATGTATCAAAACTTAGGTTATGAGGCCTTAATTGCAAATCAATATTAAGCTTATCTATTACTTTTTGATTACCATTAAAAAGTTGATTAAAAGGTTTTTTTAACATTTTCCTTCTTTGGTTAAAAAAAACTCTTGTAATTTTTTCCAAATTATTTGGATTATTAATTCTTACAAAATTTGTTTTTGGATAAAAATACAATAAAGAGCTATCTATTTTTGGCTTTGGAGAAAATGATCCAGGTTTGATATCACATATTTTTTTTATATTTAGTCTCCAATTACAAATAATTGATAATCGGCCGTAATTTGAGGTATTAAAATCAGCTATAATTCTTTCAGCAACTTCTTTTTGAAACATTAAAACTAGACATTCAAACCAAATGTTATTTTTTAAATTATTAATCCATTTACATAGGATCTCAGTTGATATGTTATATGGCAAATTACCAAATACGGTTACTTTTTCTTTAAAAAGAGTTGTTTCGTCAATTTTCAAAACATCATGATTAATAATTGTTATTTTGTTATTAAAAATATTTTCTAGATTAGCTGCAAGCTTATTATCTTTTTCAATTACAAATAATTGCTTTGGTTTTTTTTTAAGAATATAGGAAGTTAAATTTCCTGTCCCTGGTCCAATTTCAAGAACTATTTTATTTTCAATATTAGCTGTATTTATAATTTTTTCTAAAATATTTTTATCAATTAAAAAATTTTGACCTAAACTTTTTTTAGCTTTAATCAATTTTTATCCAAAAATTTTATCGCTCTAATTAGACTTAAGGGATTAGATAAGTTTTTACCTATCATTCTTTGATTAGGACCATGATCTGGGGAAATTCTAATAAATGGTAAACCAAGAGTGATATTAATCGCGTCATATTCATATAATGTTTTAATTGGAGTTAATACTTGGTCATGATACATTCCAAGAATTACATCAAAATTTTTTCTATTATTTTTTAAAAAAATAGTATCCGCAGGATAAGGACCCGAAATTTTATAGCCTTTGTTTTTTAATTTTTTAATAATCGGGCTTATAATTTCTTTATCTTCGTTATATTTAAGAACAGATTCACAATGAGGATTGAGACCCAAGACAGCAATCCTTGGCTTGAAACGAAGTTTTTCTTTATAAAATTCTTGTATTAATTCAATCTTGTTTTGAATAATCCTTTTATTTATTTTTTTTGTAACTAATTTTAAAGGTAAATGCGTTGTTACTGTAGCTACTGATAATTTTTTATTAAAAATTAACATACAATAATTTTTTTTTGAAAAATGATCAGAAATGTATTCTGTAATACCTAAATATTTTTTACCTAAAAAATGTTGTTTTGAAATAGGTCCATTAATTATTCCATTAATTTTTTTTTCTTTTAATA
>CACJIJ010000006.1 GCA_902593445.1 uncultured Pelagibacteraceae bacterium | reverse complement strand
TTTAAAAGTAAATCTTGATAATGCATAGGCGGCTAATGTACCCAAAAATATACTTATCAGACTTGCCGTACAGGTAACAAAAATACTATTAAAATAAGGTTCCACAATATCAACGCCACCTCTTGCAGGTGATTTAATCAATACACGCCAACCTTCTAGTGTTGGTTCAAAATCTAACCATGGAATGTATGTAACTTTACTATTAACAGATTGGAAATCTTTAAAAGAAGTTGAAACTGCCCATAAAAATGGTGCAACTATAAACACTGTCCATAAAGTTATAAATGTATATTTCAATATTTTGTAAAGTTTTTCCATTATTCTTTAATCATTAATTTAGTTAAAACTTTTGCTATGATTGTTAAACTTATGATCATTATAACAAGATATGTAAAAGAAAGAGTTGCAGCATAACCCATTTGAAATTCTCTTAATCCTTTAATATAAATATAAAAACTTGACGTTTCTGTTGCAGTCCCAGGTCCTCCAGAAGTAAGAACAAAAACTGTATCCATTATCTTTGAAGCCTCAATAAGTCTTATAATTATTGCTCCAATCGAAATGGGAGCCATTAGCGGAAAAGTAACATATACAAATTTCCTAAAAGTGCTTGCTCCATCTATTGCCGCTGCAAGAAAAGGTTCTTTAGGAAGAGACAATAAACCAGCTAATAATAATAGGAACATAAACGGTGTCCATTGCCAAACTTCTACAATTATAACAGTAAATTTTGCAATAACGGGATCACTAAGCCATAAAATAGGACCAATTCCAATATGTCCTAATAAATCATTTACAGGCCCAAGAGACTCGTGAAAAAAAGTTCTCCAAATCACAGTCATTATAACTGGGGTTGTCATCATAGGTATCAAGAAAATTACTCTAAAAAATCTTTTAAATTTTATTTCTCTCCAGACTATAAGAGCTAACGCAAAACCAATTATGTATTGCAAAATTACAGTTGTTACTGATAAAAAACTTAATCTGAAGAATGACTCCCAGAATCTAGGGTCATCAGTAAATAGTCTTATATAATTTGTAATTCCTATAAAATTCATTTCTGGCGTATAGCTATTCCAGCCAGATAAACTTAATCTAATTGTAAATATTATTGGAAATATAAGTATTCCTATAAGCACAAATAAACCTGGAAATAAAAAAATATACTTATGCTTAAAATTCATAACAAAAATTTTAGATTAATTTTGCTGTGGCCGTCAGTTTGACGGCCACATAAAGTGTTTTACAATTTGTTGTCTTCCATCGCTACACCAACAGCGTAAGCTTTTCTGACATTGTCTTTACCTACTCTGTTAAGTATATCTTCCCACTGTTTAGCAGCTTCATCTAATGCTGCTTGTGGAGATAATTGTCCAGCTAGTGCCTTAGATGCTGCAGTAGCTAAAGCGGCATTGAACTCAAACGTTCCTGGTACTCTTAATGGAAATACTCTGTTTTTACTTTCTTCCATTTGTGCCAGTGTATCAACATAAGATTGAGCTATATCCTTGTCCCAACCAATTTGTGTCCAAACATCAACCTTAAAGTCGTCATTTCTGAACGGATTAACTCCAAATCTACCAATTCCAATATCTGCTTGGTGGTTAGCTTCGTTAGCAAAGAAACATAAGTAATCAAAAGCCATTTCTTTCTCTTTACTTTTCTTAGCTACACCAACTGCCCAACCCCATACAAAAAATGGAGCTTGGTTGAAACCTTCATCCCATGAATTTGATTGTCTATTCCAAACTTTCATAGCACCTGGTAATTGAGCTGCACCAACTTTATTGTTTATTGGACTATCTGGTTGCATAGCTGCAACAAATGCATCATCCCATGAAAAACTAAATAAAGTTTGTCCACCACCGAATGATCCAATTTCATCTCCAAGACCAAAATTTATTCCTCCTGGAGGAACATATTTTGTTGCCTCAACCCAGTCTGTTAGGGCTTCAACAAAACCTGGATTATTAATCAGAGGTTTCATTGTCTTTAAATCAAAAAAGAACCCACCTGGAGTTTTTGGATTTTTTGAGTATGCTGCTGATCTTGAATAAAATGCTGCGTACATTAAGTCATCTTTCTTCATAACTTCTGCAGAACCATATTCTGGTTCACCATCACCATCCCAATCCCAACCATTAAAGAATTTAGCAATTTCACCATATTCTTTCCATGTTTGCGGAACTCTTAACTCTTTTCCAGTTTCAGCCTTATATTTTTTTTGCATTTCTGGATTGTCAATGACATCTTTTCTATATTTTAGGTAATGTCTGTCACCATCAACTGGGAACTGGTACATAACACCGTCCCACGAAGCGACACCAATATGAGATGGAGTAACGTCTTGCATTTGTTTCATCTCTACATATTTTTTTGGTACAGGTTCTAGATATCTTCTCCAATCATTTATAAAATTAGAAAATCCAAAAACTATATCATAAGGAGCTTGACCCGCTTGAAATGGAACCATCGCCTTAGCATATAAATCTCCTGCCGGGGTATGAGTTACATCAACTTTAGCTCCTGTAAGTTTAGCAAACTGTTCAGCATGTAGAGCTGTAGGCTCTCCCATAACTGGCACAGCGTGTGTATTTATTTTTAGCGTCTTACCTTTATAATTTTTCTTCGACATAGATTCGTAAGAACACTCACCAGGGATATCCCCAGTAGCTTTGATATGTGGGAACTGATCACTCCACTTATCTGCATATGCCATAGGACTAAATATCATTACACTTGATATAATAGCCGTTAAGCAAGTTTTTATTATTTTCATTATCACCTCTCTTTTACTTTACTTAATTACGGAACTAAAACAGCTCGTCCCTTAACTTTACCGTCGTTAAGATCATGAAGTGCTTTATTAGCATCGTCTAATTTATACTCTTGCATGGATAACTTAACTTTACCTCGATCAGCTAACTCCATCAATTCATATAACTCAGACCACGTTCCCACTAAATTACCTACAATTGTTTTCTCAGAAATTATTAAATCAACTGCAAGTGATTTAATTTCTTCTCCATATCCAACAATGTAGTAAAAACCACCATTAGAAGTCATTTGAATTCCCATGGCAGTAGATCCCTTTTCACCTACGAAATCGATAACTGCTTCAGAACCTTTTCCTTTTGTCAGTTCTTGAACTTTTTCGATTTCATTTCCATCAATTAAAACTCCGTGATCACCACCAAGTTCCATTGCATGTTTTAAAGCTGCTTCAGATTTCTCAACTATAATAATATCAGCGGCACACATCGCTTTCAAACATTGAATAGCTATATGTCCTAAACCTCCAGCACCAATTATAGTGCAACTTTGTCCTGGCAGTAAGTGCCTAGTCGCTTTTTTAACGACTCTATATGCTGTAAGACCTGCATCTGAAAAAGGTGCAACGTCTTTAGGCGCTAGAACTTTTGGAAGCTTAATTAAATTTCTAACACTTGTTTTTAATAATTCTGAGTATCCTCCCTCTTTAATACTTAATCCAGGGAAAGCGCCAGCAGCAGCATGCATATCATTTCCTCTTCTACAATCTAAACAAGTACCTCCAGTTCCTGAAATTAAAGGATGTAAAATAACTGGATCACCTTTTTTATATTCTGTAACATCCTTACCAACATCTTCTATCCATCCTGCATTCTCATGTCCCATTACACATGGTAACAAAGTTCCATCTGGATCTTGTATATGTTTCCATACACCCTCAATTATATGTAAATCTGTTCTGCAAACTCCTGCAGCACCAATTTTAACAATTACGTCTGATGCCTTCTCAATTTTTGGATCTGGCATTTCTTCACCTGTAACCCAAACTTTTTCTTTCATTTCTGGGTCATACTTGTGCAAAACCTGTGCTTTCATCGCTTTCTCTCCCTTTTATTTTTAATAATCTTATTAAAAAATTGAATTTCAATGGAGTCAATGCCGCTTTTAAGTGTTCAAATAGTTTACAAATACAACCTGTGGTTAGTTGTTGATTGCTATATTTTTATTTATCTTTTAGAAAATGGCAAATTTATCTTCAGTAAATAAAGAATTTAAAAATATTCTTAAAAAAAGAGGAATGTTGTCCTATGTGATGGACAAAGAAATTTCTGATAGCTGGTCAAGATGCATTGCTGAAGGTCTTAATCCATTTCAAGATCCAAAGCAAAGCGTAATATCATCTATTGAGTTAAAAAAAATCAAAGAAAAAAATGAGACCCTTAGAAAAATAGTTCTTCCTGAATTAGAACTTTTATACTCACAAATTGCTGGTACCAATTTTATGGTAGCTTATTCAGACGAAAATGGTTTAGTGCTTGATACATTATATGACAAAACTTGTCTTCAAACAGATGTGGGTAAAACAGTAATACCCGGATCAATTTGGGCAGAAAAAGTCTGTGGCACAAATGGTTTAGGATTGTCTGTAGAGTTGAAAAAACCGACAATAGTTTCTGGTAAAGAACATTTTTTTACAGCACATGAAAATATATCGTGTTTTGCGAGCCCTATAATTAATTATGACGGTAAGACTATTGGAATTATAGATGCTTCTACCGACTATATGTCTAGAGAACAACATACTCTAGCCTTAGTAAAACTTGCAACCAGAAGTATCGAAACAAAATTATTTTTAAAAAAGTTTGAGCACGAATTAATTTTATCCTTTCATCCTCGACAAGAATATCTGTCTACAACTAGTGTAGGTTTATTGGCTGTTAATGGAGATGGTCTAATTGTAGGAGCAAATAGTAATGCAAAAATTATGCTTAATGGATTAGTAGATCTTAAAAATGAAAATTTTAATAAAATTTTTACAAATTCATTTTCATCTATTGCATCAGATTTATTAAATAATAAAACATTAAAAATAACAGATCATTTAGGTTCATCTGTTTTTGTAGTGAAAAGTCAAATTTTTAAAGAAAACAAGTTTATTGAAGTAATAAAGGAAATGAAAAATAGTACTTGTAAAAATTGTGAGGATACAAAAATTAAAAGAGAGAAATGTACTTTAATTAGATCAACTTATAATGAGACAAATAATATTTCTGCTACCTCAAGAAAATTAGGTGTTTCTAGAACAACAATTTATAAACACTTACAGTAAATTGGTTTAATCAATAGGATAGTCCCAAGCAGTACCACCTATTACTTTTGAAATCGCTGAAAAATCTTTAGCATCATTACCCTCTTTACAAAATTGATCATAAATTTCTAAAGCCATTTTTCCTAATGGTGTTTCTGCATTTACACTTTTGGCACAATCGTTTGCGAGTTTAAGATCTTTATTCATCATTCCTGCAGAGAAACCTGGACGATAATTGTTATTAGAAGGTGTACCATCAATTAAACCTGGTAAAGGTGGATAAACAGAAATTGGCCAACTGTTACCTGATGCATTTTTCATAATTTCGTGAACTTTTTTAATATCTATATTTAATCTTTTCGCTAACATTAATGATTCAGAAGCTGCAATCATTGCAATCCCTAAAGCCATATTGTTACAAATCTTGGCGCCATTCCCACTACCCAAATCACCTGCATGAAATATATTTTTCCCCATAATTTTTAACAAAGGGAGCGCTTTTTCAAATGTTTCTTTTGATCCACCAACCATTATATTTAGAGTTGCTTTTTGAGCTCCCATTACTCCACCACTGACAGGGGCATCAATCATTTTAATTCCCATTTCTGAAGCTTTTTTTCCAATTTCGATAGAAGTTTGGATATCAATTGTTGAACAATCAATTAACATACAACTTTTTGAAACTTTATTTATTATTCCATTTTCTCCTAAATAAACTTCCTTGGAATGCTTGCCTTCTGGTAGCATAGTTATAACTGTGTCAACATCAGTTGTAATTAATTCGTCTAAATTTGAGATTGTTTTAAGATTTTTATCTCTCGCGATATCCAGCATTTTTTTTGAAACATCAAACACTTTTACATTTTTGCCTGCCTTCATTAAATTTTCAGCCATTGGACAACCCATGTTGCCAACTCCAATAAACGCTATCGATTTAGACATTTTAATTTACTTTGTTTTTACAATTTCCTGTTTTGAAAAACTCATCAAGATTATCTATCGCTAAATTAGCCATAGCTGTCCGAGTATCTTTTGTTGCACTGCCTAAGTGTGGGAGTATAAATGCACTTTTGTGTTTTAAATAACCTGGATTTAAATTAGGTTCATTTTTATATACGTCCAATCCTACTGCATAAACTTTTCTTCTATCAAGAGCATCAATCATCGCCTCGTCTTCAACGATATCTCCTCGTGCAACATTTGTTACTACAGCACCTTTTGGTAAATATTCTATCGTTTCTTTATTAATCATATCTACTGTCTCTTTGGATGCGGGACAACATACTGAAAGAACATCTGATACTGATAACAAACTTTTTAAATTATCATGGTAAGTTGCGCCTTGTTCTTTGTCTTCATTTAATTTTGATCGATTATGATAATGAATAATCATCCCTAAAGATTTTGCAATTTTAGCAATTTTTTGACCAATTCTTCCCATTCCTAAAATACCCAACCTAGAACCAGTTAGTTGTTTACCAATAAGGTAATCTGCTGACCATTTCCAAGCTCCTTGTCTTGCACTTTCAATCCCCTCTGAAGCTCTTCTACAAGCTCCAAGTATTAGAAGAATTCCAATTTCTGCTGTTGCATCCGTCAAAACATCAGGAGTATTAGTTACAGCAATGCCTTTATTCCTCGCAGCATCTAAATCTATATTTCCAAAACCAACTGCAAAATTAGAAATAATTTTAACACTTTCTGGCAGTTTATTAATTGTTTCCGCATCAAGCTTATCAGTTAGTGATGACAATATACCATCACAACCTTGACTTAATTCTACAAGTTTTTGCTGAGAATAAAGTTCGTCATTAAGGTTTAAATTCGCTTCAAACATTCCTTGTGCTTTATCTTCACATGCTCTCAAAAGTCGTCTTGTTACAAATATTTTTTTCATAAGATTTTTTGATTAATTTAAATCAAAAACTTTTCCAGGATTCATTATATTATTTGAGTCTAGACTTCTCTTGATCGCTTTCATGACTGGCACATTATCCAAATGCTCTTTTAAAAGGTAATGTTTTTTTTGTAGTCCAATACCGTGTTCACCTGTAATAGTACCTTCTAGCTCTAAAGCTTTGCTAATTAAATCATCACTATATTGTCTAATTTTTTTTTGTTTTTCTTTGTCATCTGGATCATACAAAACTATAGAATGAAAATTCCCATCACCAACATGACCAACCATTGGTGCTGTTAATCCTAATCTTTTTACCTCTTTTTCAGCCCAAGAAATACATTCAACCAATCTTGATATGGGAACGCATACATCTGTTGAATAAACTTTCATATTATGACCAAGAGCTTTTACAGAGTAATAAACATCATGCCTAGCTTTCCACAATTTTTTTTGCTCTTCTGGTGAGGAAGCCCATTGAAAATCACTTCCATTATTTCCTTTAGATAATTCCTCAACAATACTTATTGCTTCATTATTAGTAGTTTCGCTACCATGAAACTCAAAAAATAAAGTTGGTGACGCTTTAATATTTTCTAACTTAGAGTATTTTATACTTATTTCCATTTGATCCTTATTTAACATTTCTATTCTTGCAATTGGCACACCATATTGAATTACTTCTTGTGCTGTTTTTACTGCAGAGTCCAAATCTGGAAAGTAACAAACCGCACTCATAATACTCTCGGGTATTGGTGATAGTCTTAACTGAACCTCAGTTATTATACCCAGGGTCCCTTCTGAACCAATAAATAGATTTGTTAAATTATAACCAGCGGAAGATTTTTTAGTTCTAGCTCCTGTCCTAATTATCTCACCGTTTGCTAAAACCACAGTTAAACCCGAAATGACTGTTCTCATAGTTCCATATTTTACAGCCATTGTTCCAGAAGCAGAAGTCGATGCCATTCCTCCTAATGCTGCATCTGCACCAGGATCAATTGGGAAAAAAACACCATCTTCTCTTAAGTATTCGTTTAATTGTTTTCTAGTAACGTTTGCTTGAACTCTACAATCAAAATCTTCTGCGTTGACAGATAAAACCTTATTCATTTTTTCTAAAGAAATCGTAATTCCATTAGAGTTTCCCACGGCATTTCCTTCCAAAGATGTTCCTGTTCCAAATGGAACTACTGGTATTTTATGCTCATTACATAATTTTAAAATTTGTGAAACTTCCTCATTTGTTTCAGGAAATATTACAGCTTGAGATAAAACTGGATCATAAGTATCCTCACCTCTTGCATAATTTGCTCTTGTAGACTCTGAGGTTGAAAATCTACTATCAAAAATTTTTTTTAATTCACTCTGAACATGTTCATTCATAAAAGTAATATTAATAAAAATTTAAGATAAAATACAGCTTATTTAGTGAGCATTTTTTTTATATTCTCTAGTGCATTAGAGATGTTGTCTTGTGAAGCCGCAAAGCTAAATCTAACATAATCACCGCAAGTTTTACCAAAAGCAGTACCTGGAACTATTGCCACACCTGCCTCGTGCATAGCTTTTTTACAAAATTCAGAACCGTTCATTCCAGTACCTATAACTTTTGGAAATGCATAAAATGCACCTCCAGGTAAACTACATTCAACACCTGGCAAACTATTTAAGCCCTCATGTATTAATTTTCTTCTTTGAGTAAATTTTTCCATCATAAGATTAATTGAGTCATCAGGTCCATCAAGGGCCGCAATACCAGCAAATTGTGCTGCTGCATTTACACACGAAACACTGTTAATAAGTAATTTATTTACGTGCTCAACCAAATGCTCAGGCCAAAAACTCCAACCTAATCTCCATCCTGTCATTGAATAAGCCTTACTCCAACCTTCAAGTACAATTAATCTATTTCTTAATTCAGGATAATTAAAAAAAGTTGGCATTTCTTTTCCATCAAAGATCTGTCTACTATAAATCTCATCACTTAGAATTGTTACATGGGGATGCTTTTTTAATCCCTCTGCTAACTTATCAATCTCTGGTTTTTCAACAAAACTTCCTGTTGGATTATTTGGATTTATTAAAATTAACAATCTAGTTTTATCATTAATTAATGATAAGATCTTATCAGCATTAAATTTTAAATCTTTATCTTCTGTTAAATCATAAGGAACTGCTGTTGATCCAGTATAATTAATCATAGATTCATAAATTGGAAATGCAGGTGTAGGATGAATTATTTCAGCACCCGGCTCACCAAAGCATTGTATTGCATAATGCATTGTCGGCTTACCACCTGGCATAATAAGAATTCTTTCAAAATCAACATCAGCGTTATATCGTTTTTTGATCCATCTTGTTACCGCTTGTCTACATTCCGGTATACCATTAGACATAACATAACCGTGGTGACCATCGTCTAATGCTTTTTTAGCTGCTTCAACTACATGCTTTGGAGTTTTAAAATCTGGCTGGCCCAATCCAAGGTGAATCATCGGATGACCTTGAGCTTCAAGTTTTTTTGCTTCTGCTAGAACTGAGAAAGCACTCTCTGTTCCTAATCTGTTTAATGACGCTGCTAATTTCATAAAAATTAAAATCGAAAAAATAAACGAAAAATACTTTTTTGTCTATTCTGTTTTAAAGATAAATTACACTTAAATTATAAATAATGACCTAAATTTAAGAGAATTTAGTTTCGATATATTATTTTTGACGCATCAAGATCTTTAACGGATTTACATCCCATAAGTACCATGTTTCGTCTAATTTCTTTTTGCATATTTTCTAACAATCTTTCAACTCCTTTTTGTCCACCGGCACCTAAACTAAAAAGAAACGCTTTTCCAAAACTACACGCTGTTGCTCCTGCAGCCAAAGCTTTTAACACATGTGTTCCTCTCCTAACGCCACCATCTAAAATTATTTCTAACTTATCACCCACTGCATCTGAAATTGCTTTAACTTGATCAAAAGGCGATCTAGAACCATCAAGCTGTCTTCCTCCATGGTTTGAAATCATTATAGCTGTACAACCAATATCTATTGCTTTTTTTGCATCTTCAACTGACATAACTCCTTTTAATGCCATTGGTTTATTCCATTTTTTTATACAATATTCAGCATCTTTCCAATTCATAGCAGGATCATATTGCTCATTTATATAATCCATTACTGATTTTGCAATATTGGTTCCCTTATCTGTCTTATTCTTGATGTTAGCTAATTCAAATTTTTTATTAGTAAAATATTTAAATACCCATCCTGGTCTCATCGCAAAACTTAATAAACTATCCAAAGTAAATTTTGGTGGTGTCGTAAAACCTGTTCTATGATCACGTTCACGATTACCTGCCACAAGAGTATCAACTGTGATACACATGCCATCAAAATTTGCTCTAGAACATCTTTCAATTAAATCGTCTGTAATTGATTTATCTTTATGAATATAAAGTTGAAAAAGTTTTGGACCACTTGAAACATTTGCTACCTCCTCGATTGAAAAAGATGCCATAGTAGACATGCTATAAATAGTATCAAATTTTTCTGCAGCTCTTGCGGATGCTTTATCACCTTCCGGATCATATAAACTTTGCATAGCCGTAGGTGATAAAAATAAAGGCATACTAATTTTTCTACCAAAAACTGTTGTTGATAAATCTGGCTCACCAACACTGTTAAGAATATTTGGAACTAAATCACAATCATTAAAAGCTTCAGTATTTCTACTTAGAGTGACCTCATCATCAGAACCACCATCTATATAGTGAAAAATCGGTGCTGGTAATTTTTTTTTTGCTAATTTTCTAAAATCGTCAAAGTTATAACAATCATTAATATTCATAATTTTATTTTCTAAATCTTAAATTATTTCTACTAAGATCACTTATTTTTGTACAACCCATCAACTTCATATCTCTTTCTAATTCAGATTTATACTTTTCTAAGGCTCTTTCTACACCTGCTTGTCCAGCTGCTGCTAAAGCATATAAATAAAGTCTTCCACCTGAACATGCCTTGGCACCCAAAGATAACGCTTTAAGCATGTGGGTTCCTCTGTGAATACCACCTTCGCAAATGACATCCAATTTATCACCAACAGCATCTACGATTTCTGCAAGTTGATCAAAAGGAGATCTAGAACCATCAAGCTGTCTTCCTCCATGGTTTGAAACCATTATTCCTGTGCATCCAATATCTACTGCTCTTTTAGCATCATCAACACTCATTACACCCTTTAATGCAAAATGACCTCCCCATTTAGAGCAAAGTTGTTCAGCATCTTTCCAGTTCATTGACTGATCCAGCATTGTAGAGAAATAATTTCCTATTGAAGAGTTTGTACTCGTACCCTCTTTTACAAAATCTTGAAGATGGGGTAATTCAAATTTACCTTTTGTTAAATAATTTATTCCCCACATCGGCTTTGTGGCAAAACTAAATAAACTTGATAGTGTTAGTCTAGGTGGTGAGGTAAATCCAGTTCTTAAATCTCTTTCTCTATTTCCTCCTGTAATCGTATCAACCGTTAGAGCCATGACATCAAACTTAGCTGCTTTTGCTCTTTCTAAGCATGAATCATTAAGCCCTCTATCTTTATGAAAATAAAACTGAAACATTTTTGGTGTATCGATTATTGAAGATATTTCTTCAACGCTTACAGTAGCTAAAGCTGAGACACCAAACATAGTATTAAATTTTTTTGCAGCTCTCCCTACGGCTCTTTCACCATCATAATGAAACAGTCTTTGTAAAGCTGTTGGTGCTAAATAAAAAGGTAAATCTAATTTTTTTCCAAATATTGTTGTTGATAAATCAATATTCTCAACTCCTCTTAAAACATTTGGAACTAAATCAACGTCATCAAATGCACTTGTATTTCTAGCATAAGTAATTTCATCATCTGCTGCACCATCAATATAGTGAAATATTGGGGAAGGTAATTTTTTTTTAGCTAGTTTTCTAAAATCATTAAAATTGTGGCAATCTTTTAAATTCATAACTATTTTTTTAAAAGTTTTTAAAGAAATTAAACATATAACTATTTGCCCCAGGATTTTTATCTCCTAAACTTGCGTTAGATATATGGTTATAAGAAAAGCCTAACTGACTATTTCCAGATAACTCAAGTGAAAATTGTAATTCACTTTTAAATTCCAAAATGTGCCCAAGATCTTTACCATCACCATCATGATATAAACCTGGTGTAAAACTTGGAGTAAAATTTAAGGAACCTATTTTATATTGCGCCTCTACACCGGTATAAACATAACCTGCGTTGTCAGCTGTAACTAACATCCCTGTAATTGGTGACAAATTACCCAAAAAAGTATCTCTATTTAGATTTTCATTTTGATGTTCAAAGCCAATTAAAGTTGATTTTTTTCCATCATCACTAAAATCAAACATTCCAGAATAAAAACTTAGTTCTGTGTTTTGGTTTTTTAATTTTTTTTCATCTGCAATAGATGAAAATGCAAATGATATGATTAACAAATTAATTATAAATTTTTTTAAATTCATTAAATATTAAATTATTTTTTAACTATAAAACGTTTATAGATTATTGCACCTCCGATTAAAAATATCAATAACGGCAATAACCATAGAATATATGTATTTTTATTTAATCCAGGGTCATAGAGTATCCATTCTCCATATTTAATTTTAAAATATTCATATATTTGATCTTCGGAAAGACCTTCTTGGAGCTTTTTATCCACCACAATTTTTAGACTATTTGCAAATTCAGAATCTGAGTCGTAAACCGATTGACCTTGACAAATCAAACATCGTAAATTTTTAGTTATTTTATTTCTTTTATCAGCTTCCTCAGCATTAATATTACTATATGGGAATAATAATATAACAATTAAAATAAATCTTAAAAATTTCATTTTATAAATAAATTAATTTCATCAACTAATTCTTGGTTAAGTGGTCCAATATATTTTTTAATAATTTCATTATTATGAATTAAAAATGATTCAGGAACCCCATAAGCTCCCCACTCAATTGCGAGTGTACCATCTAAATCAATAAAGATTTCTTTATAAGGGTTTCCTAGTTCTTTTAAAAAGTTTTCTGCGTTTTTTAAATTATCTTTATAATTCATCCCAATAATATTTATTTTATTATCTAAATTTAAATTCATTAAAAAAAGATGTTCTTGTCGACACGGAACACACCAAGACGACCAAATATTTAATAAATAAATCTTATCTAACTCAAATATATTTGATGATTTCACATTTTCTCCAGAAAAAAACTCTTTAGTATTAAAAACTGGTATCTCTTTTTTTGTATTTACAGCTGGAGTATATATTTTTGAGTCTTCAAGACCTTTATAAAAAATAAAAAATATTACTCCAAAAATTATAATAACTAAAAAAGGTAATATTTTATTTTTCATGATCTTTTTTTTAAAAAGCTAACAATTCCACCAAAGGATATTAGAATTACTGACAACCATATCCACAACATAAATGGTTTAACTTGATATCTTACGTTGAAAAAATCTTGATTTTTAACCAGATTAATTACAATAAATTTATCTGACATAAGACTTGTTTTGATATCAGCTTCACTTGTGGCAATTACAGGTTGATTATAAATTCTTAACTCAGGGCTAAACCTATCTTCTTCACCATTTGAATTTCTTATAAAAAAATTTGCGATAATGGCATTATAATTTCCCTCTTTTTTCTGATCAACACTTTCAAAAACTATCTTAGTTTTTGAATCTTCAAAAGTTTCGCCAACCTTAAGATTCGTTATAACCTCACTTGCAAATAAATTGTTAAACAAAATACTTAGAATTAATAAGCTAAAACCAAAATGTGCAATATTTTGTGAAATATTTTTATATTTTTTTACAAAAAAATCTCTCAGCGTAATAAAGAACAAATAGAGTGCACTAGATATAAGAATTGTATTAACTAAGATATTTTGATTAAAATTTTTTAATACTAAAAATGCTAATAACATTGAGATGATTAAAAAAGAAATTAGATATAATTTGTCATCTAGTTGAGATTTTATCCATTTTAATTTTGGACCAATCGCCATCATCAATAGAAATGGAATTAAAAAAGGGATTATCAATTTATGATAAAATGGAGGTCCGACTGATATTTTTTGAGAAGAAATTACATCTAAAAAAATTGGATAAACTGTACCTATTAATACAACTGACAAAAAATACATCATAAACCAGTTGTTAATTAATATTGAAGTTTCTTTGCTCAACCAAAAAAAACTATAAGATTTTTTGTCATTATCTTTGTGAAAAAAGAAAAAAATTAAAATAGACAAAAAAATCAAAATGAATAAGAAAACAAGAATAAATAACCCTCTTTCAGGATCATTAGCAAATGTATGAACTGAATTTAAAATTCCTGATCTGACTAAAAATGTTCCACACATGCTTAACGTAAATGTTGCTATAGAAAGAATTATTACCCATGAAGTTAAAATAGATTTTTTTTCTAATACTAAAATACAATGTAAAAGAGTGGTTAATGCAAGCCACGGCATTAGAGAAACATTCTCAACTGGATCCCAAAACCAAAAACCTCCCCAGCCCAATTCGTAATAAGCCCAAATTGATCCAAGTAAAATTCCTAAAGTCAAAAATATCCATGAAATTAAGATCCATTTTTTTATATGTGATGCCCAACTAGTAGTAATAATTTTTAAACTTGTTGCAGCCAAAACAGATGAAAAAATAATTGAAGAACCAACATAGCCTAAATATAGAATAGGTGGATGAATTGCTAAAGCGGGGTCTTGTAAAATTGGGTTTAATCCAAGACCTTCGATAGGTATTGGAAAAATATAATTAAATGGATTTGATGTTTTGATTAAAAATAAAAAGAAACCAACTATTATTATTTGTTGAAAAACTAGAGTTAAAATTTTGTATTTTACTGGTTGATTTTTAGTCCTTACTAAAAATAAGAAAATAAATAACGTTAAAACAAGTAACCATAGTAATAAACTACCTTCATGATTCCCCCAGGTTCCACTTATTTTGTAAAATAATGGTTTGGTAGTGTGAGAATTATTAAATACTGTTTCATTACTAAAATCCGAAATAACAAAAGAAAAAATCAAACACAAAAAACTAATGACAACAAAAAATAATTGTAAAAATGTAAATGATAATATTTTGGTATCTAATATGTTTGAGTTATTAAAATTTTTATATGAGAAATAAAATAATGATAATCCAATAATTAATCCTATTATTAATGAATAATATCCAATAAGATTATAGATCAATTTATTTTTCTCCTAATGCTTCTTTTACTTCCGGTGGCATATAATTTTCATCGTGCTTAGCTAAAATTTTTGTTGCAGAGAAAAAGTTTCTATCTTTCAAAAAACCTTCTGCAACAACCCCTTTTCCTTCAGCAAATAAATTTGGTACTGCTCCTGAGTAAGTAACATTTATTTCATTTTTATAGTCAGTAATTATAAAATTAACTTCATTTGAACTTATGGAAATAGAGTTTTTTTTAACCATTCCTCCAACTCTTATTTTGCTTTTATCTATTTCAGAAAGTGATTTTATCTCTGAAGGAGATTGAAAATATACAACATTTTCCTCTAATGATCTTAAAATCAAAAATGTTGTTAAAATTAAAGTAATTAAGATTATTACTACAAACAGAAATCTTAATTTAACTTTTCGACCATACATGGTTTAAAAGTTAATTATTTATTACGTTTGCTAAAATTTCTTTATTTATTCTTTGTGATTTTGCAGAATTAGCTTGCTCAGCAGTAAGTGACCCAAATTTAGCAACAAATTTGTTTTGTTCTTTATTAAATTGCATTTTAGTTACCAAATATAAACCTAGGAAACTTAATAGGGTAAAGCTAAAAGCAGATAACACGTACACTGCATATCCATTCATAAAAAGTAATTCATCTATCATAATCTATCTAAGCCTTTATTTTTAATTTTTATCAGTTCTGTATTATATTTCATTAAGAAAATTAACAATGAAAAAAGAGCAAATGCCGCAGTCATTATCAATAATGGGTAAAGCATTGATGAATGAATTGAGCTTTTTGACAAAATATTAATAGATGCAGGTTGATGGAGTGTATTCCACCAATCAACCGAGTACTTTATAATCGGAACATTAATAATTCCTAAAATAGTTATAAAAGTTGAAATCTTATAGACTTTTTCTTCCTTATCATAAATTCTCCATACAATTAAATACATTGCATAGAACAAAGCTAAAATTAGCATTGAAGTAATTCTTGCATCCCAAGCCCACCATGTTCCCCAAGTTGGTTTTCCCCAAATTGATCCTGTAACTAAAGCTATAATATTAAAAACAAATCCCGAAGGAGCTAAACTTTTAGAAATTAAAAAAAAGTTTTTGTTTCTAAAGACAAAACCACAAATAGATAACAAAGTTATAGAAGAAAATATTCCAAGTGAAATCCAAGCGGCAGGAACGTGAACATACATAATTCTAACTGCATCACTTTGCTTGTAATCTTCAGGAGATATGACTAATGCTTCAACTAAACCAACACTTAATACAACAATAAACAAAAATAAAACATACTTAGGTGCTTTTGACGTAATTTTGAAAATCTTGTTAGGTTCAAAAAGTTTAAACATATTTTAATTTAGAATTTTTTTTTTGGTGATTTCTATTATGAAATAGTTTTCTGATCAAGAATGCAGAGGGGAGATAATAAGATTGAAATTAACGTTTAACACTCTTGACCAGAAGATACTAAAAATATAGCTAATTTGTATGGCCTAGATTTGAGCTAAATGTGTTTGAATGATGGTTGCCTTAATTCGAGAGCTTAAAATAACTAGAGCCTTTTTTTCCTGAAAAAATCTCCTCAATTAAAGGGTGTTTTATTGGTTCATCAGAGTCATCTATCAGCAAGTTTTGCTCAGAAACATAGGCTTCATAAGTTATCTCATCATTTTCTGCTAATAAGTGATAAAAAGGTTGATCTTTTCTTGGTCTGACATTTTTTGGAATAGACTGATACCATTCTTCAGAATTATTAAATTCAAAATCAACATCATAGATCACACCTCTAAATTCAAAGTGTTTATGCTTAACTATGTCTCCAATTGAAAATTTAGCTTTTTGAACTGGCATTAATGTTAGTATGGGTATTTAAAAATAAAAATCAATGCTAAAAATATAAATGTTTTGTGATGTGGCAAATATGTTAATATCTTTTAAGTGAATAGATCTTTTTTAAAATTTGTTACCGATTTTGGTCCATTAGCAATATTTTTTTTCTATTACTACAATAATGATAAAAATTTATCAGTAGCAATACCTCCACTAATAGTTGCAACTTTAGTTGCATTAGCAGTTGTGTGGTTTTTTGAAAAAAAAATTCCTCCAATGCCTTTAGTAAGTGGAATTTTAATTACTTTTTTTGGTGGATTAACTATCTACTTTAATGATCCTATATTTATTTATGTAAAACCAACAATCATCAATATTATGTTTGCTCTTTCATTATTTTTTGGGAAATACTTTACCAAAGAACCTATTCTTAAAAAAATTATGGGTAAATCTATTCCTCTAACCGATATTGGATGGGAAATTCTTAATAAACGATGGATGTATTTTTTCTTTGGCCTTGCTTTATTAAATGAATTTATTTGGAGAACACAAACAGAAGAATTTTGGGTTAATTTTAAAGTGTGGGGAATGCTTCCAATCACAATAATATTCACAGGGTTCCAAGTACCATTAATTAATAAACATAAGATTGATGCGTAGTAATTTAAAATTAGTAGTAAATAATCCTAATAGTAAAATTGAAGAAAAACACTTTTTTGAAAAAGATGAGCTAAAAATTATATTAGACTTATATGCTAAGATGGTTTCTGAAGGATCTTGGAAAGATTATGGTTTAAGTATATCAAGTAAACAAGTGGGGTTTAGTGTTTTTAGAAATGCTACTGAAAATGCCCTATATAAAATTTGTAAAAATTTTAAGCCTAAAAATAAAAATCTTAAATATTTGATTACTGATACGAGTGGTAAAATACTAAAAAATTCTTACGATCTTAGAATTTTATTAAAAAATACCAACTGGAAGAAACTTCAAAAATAAATTTATCTTCTTTGACCAAATAATCTTAACAACATTATAAATAGATTGATAAAATCTAGATATAAAGTTAAAGCGCCCATAACAGCTTTCTTGCCCATTAACTCACCTGAGTCTGACGCAACATACATATTTTTGATTTTCTGAGTGTCATAAGCTGTTAATCCAACAAATATTAAAACACCTAAAATTGAAATCACAAAATACATCATAGAAGATTTCATAAAGATATTAACAATTGAAGCTATAATTATTCCAATTAGACCCATCATTAAAAAAGATCCTAACTTTGTAAGATCTCTTTTAGTTGTGTATCCGTAGATACTCATCGCTCCAAATGTTGCAGATGTAATGAAGAACACTCTTGTTACACTCATTCCAGTATAAACCAATAATATTGAAGATAATGATAGCCCCATCAAAGCTGCAAAAACCCAAAAAGTAGTTTGTGCCTTTGATGCACTCATCTTATTAATTCCAAAACTCATGTAAAAAACGATACCTAAAGGTGCTAGCATTACAAGCCATTTAAGACCTGATAAATAAATTGCATTTCCCATCTGCGTTAAACCAACGATTGACCCCGCATCATTAGTAACAACAGACATTTTGAATGTTAATAGTGCTACTATTCCAGTTAGCAATATACCTGTTGCCATGTAGTTATAAACTTTTAACATGTAGGCTCTTAAGCCTTCATCCATTACAGCAGCTGTTTGTTGTGCTGATTTTGCTCTATTAAGTATTCCGTTTTTATCAAATTCCATAATAAGTAATATATATATTCTTTTACTAATTATTCAAGATACCTTAAAAGATTAACAAAATTTTAACTTAATATTTCTAATGAATTACAAAAATTTAGGTAATACCGATATTAAAGTGAGTACAATTTGTCTCGGTACTATGACTTGGGGAGAGCAAAATACTGAACTTGAAGCATTTGAACAAATGGATTTTGCTTTAGATCAAGGAGTAAACTTTTGGGACACTGCCGAATTATATGCAGTACCTCCAAGAAAAGAAACCTACGGTGATACAGAGGAAATAATTGGTAACTGGTTTGCAAAAACAAAAAAAAGAAACAAAGTCATTCTTGCAACAAAAGTTGCTGGCCCAGCAAGAGATTATTTAAGAAGTGGAGAAAATAGTTTTACAGGTTCAAACTTGGAATCTGCTTTAAATGACAGTCTTAAAAGACTTAAAACCGATTATGTAGATTTATATCAACTTCATTGGCCAGAAAGAAATGTAAATAATTTTGGAAGACTTGGTTATATTCATAAGGAAAATGAATGGAATAAATTTGAAGATGTTCTTGCAGAATTAAATAAATATATTGATCAAGGAAAAATAAGATATGTTGGTTTATCAAATGAAACCCCGTGGGGAGTTTTAAATTATCTTCAATTATCTAAAGATAAAAAATTACCAAGGATGATGTCAATTCAAAATCCTTACAGCTTATTAAACAGATCTTATGAAGTTGGATTAGCTGAAGTTTCTATAAGAGAAAATATTGGCTGCTTAGCTTATTCTCCACTTGCAAGTGGATATTTAAGTGGAAAATATAGAAACAAAAATTTTCCTAAAGGATCAAGAATGGAGAGAGATTTTGATTTCTGGACAAGGTATAGAAAGCCGAATACTGAGAATGCAGTTGAGCATTATTATAAAATTAGTGAAAAATTTGATCTAGATATGAGTCAAATGTCTATTAAATTTTGTGAAATCCAAGACTTTATGACTAGTGTAATAATTGGAGCAACTACAATGGAGCAGTTGAAAACAAATATAGAAAGTGTAAATGTAAACTTATCTGATGATGTCATTAAAGAAATTAACCACGTACAAACAATTTATCCAAATCCATGTCCATAATTAAAAAAATTACAATATTGTTAGGAATATTTTTTATAAGTAGTGTTGCTCAAGTTTCAGCTCAAGAAATTAAAAAAATTGGTAAATATAAAGATTGGGAGGCAATGGTCGTAATGGATGCTGACGGTAAAGTATGCTTTGCGCAATCTTTACCTATTTTGCAAGCTCCAAAAACAAATAAAAGAGATGCAAAATTATTTGTAGCATTCAGACCAAACGACAATATAAAAAATGAAGTAAGTGTTACCCCGGGTTATGAATTCAACAAAAATAATTCTGTAACAGCTGCTTCAGGGAAGAATAAATTTAAATTTGATATTAAAGAACAAGGTTTTGCTTGGATTGCAGACAATAAAATCGAATTAAAAATGATCAAACAAATGAGAAAAGGATCTAGAATTATGATCACCGGATACAATCAACAAGGTTCTCAAACAATTGATCATTACTCTTTATTAGGATTTACTAAAGCTTATAACGCTTCAAGAAAAGCTTGTAGTTAATTCAATGAAATCAAAAAAGAAAATTGTTCTAGCTTATTCTGGAGGGCTCGATACTTCTATAATTTTAAAATGGCTTCAAGAAAATTATGATGCAGATGTAATTTGTTATACAGCAGATGTAGGCCAGGAAATTGATAGAAAAAAAATTATAACTAATGCAAAAAAATTTGGTGTTAAAAATATAATTATTAAAGATTTAAAAGATATTTTTGTTAAGGATTATGTTTATCCCATGATCAGAGGACATGCGATCTATGAAGGTGTTTATTTACTAGGGACATCTATAGCAAGGCCTCTTATTGCAAAAGATCAAATAAGAGTAGCTAAAAAATTTAAGGCCTATGCAGTTTCGCATGGAGCAACTGGTAAAGGCAATGACCAAGTTAGATTTGAACTAGGCTATCATTATTTTGGGCCTAAAATTAAAATCATAGCTCCGTGGAGAATTTGGAAACTAAAATCTAGAACAGACTTAATTAATTATGCAAAAAAACACGGCATAGCTATACCTAAAGATAAAAAAGGTGCGCCTCCTTTTTCAGTAGATGACAATTTATTTCATACATCAACTGAAGGTAAGGTTTTAGAAAATCCAAAAAATTCAGCACCAGAATTTATTTTCCAGCGAACAATTTCTCCAGAAAAGGCACCAAACAAATCATCGATTATTACTATCAATTTTAAAAACGGTGATCCTTTTGGAATAAATGGAAAAAAAATGTCTCCAGCTAAATTATTAACAAAGCTCAATGACATCGCAGGTAAAAATGGAATTGGAAGAGTTGACTTAGTGGAGAATAGATTTTTAGGTATCAAATCTAGAGGTGTATATGAAACGCCCGGTGGTACTCTTTTAATCAATGCTCATCGAGCAATTGAGTCAGTTACTTTAGACAAAGAAACTATGCACAAAAAAGATCAAATAATGTCTAGATATGCAGAGTTAATTTACAATGGTTATTGGTACTCAAAAGAAAGATTTAAACTTCAAAAAATTGTAGATTTAAAAAGAAGTAAAGTTAATGGCTCAGTTAAACTTAAATTATATAAAGGAAATATTACAATTCAATCTAGAGTTACTAATAGCAGCGCATATTCGATGAAGAAGGTATCTTTTGAAGAAAATAAATCATTTAATAAATCTAATGTTGAAAGATTTATCAATTTTCATAAGAAAAAGCTTCGTACTTAGATTGCTTTAGGACAAATTGACATTTGTTTAAATCACTAAAAATTATATCCTTAGACCATGGAATCAATAAAGAATTGGATGAGAGATGCTGCAAATATTTTATTTGATGATAGTAAGAATGATCTACGCGCACTTCCTAAGACAGTAAGACTACAAATTTTATTAGTTTTAAGTTTTATTTGGACTACAGTTTTTAGCTTATATGTTTTTTCATACACAACTTTCGCATTTGGATGGGCTGGACTTTTTTTAGCTCACATAGGTTTAATATTTGCTGTTTATACGACCTTCAAGCAATTTCATAGAGCAGAAGAAAAATCTGCGAGTGTTTTTCAAACAAAAAATTTTGATCCTTTTAAAATCATGGTCATAGTTTTTGTAATAGTATTTATATTCGTATTTTCAAAAGGAATTGAAGTTTTGACAAGTCCAAACCCGAACTCTTATTCAATCCCTTATGATGGTCCCTTAAAATCTGCAATTGAAAAATGGTTACCTTTTAGTAAAGATAAATAATGGATAAGATAGCAAAAAACTTACAGTTAGCATTAATGGTTATTATCTTAATCAGTACTGTTATTGCTGTTGGGATTGAAATGAAAAACATGTTCTTAAATCAATCTGTTACTTTAGCAGATTTGCTTTTAATGTTTCTTTATTTGGAGGTACTAGCAATGGTTAGGGTTTTTTGGAACCAACAATCTATTAGTATTACCCTTCCACTTCTTATTGCGATTACCGCCCTTGCGCGATTTATTATTTTACAAGGTAAAGAAATGGATCCTACTGCACTTGTTTATGAAGCAGTAGCTATTTTGTTAATAGCTGGAGCAATTGTTGTTTTAAGATTAAGACATAGTGACAAATTAGGTCTTAAGAAAAAAAAATCAAAATAATTTAAAATGATATTTGAAGCTTCAAGGGCTAAGGCCTTAAATCAATTAAATAATTTTGTTGAGAGTAATCTTGGAGAATATTCAAAATTAAGAAATTTTGATTTTGGACCTGAAAAAAGATCTAATATATCTTGCTTATCACCATATATAACTCATGGAATAATTAATGAACAAGAAGTCATTCAGAAAGCTCTAAGTAAATTTTCTTTTTCAAAAAATGAAAAGTTTATTCAAGAAGTTCTATGGAGAACTTATTGGAAAGGTTGGTTAGAACTTAGACCAAATGTTTGGGCTGATTATCTTATCGAATTAAATCAAATCAAAAATGAATTTAAAGATAATAAAGATTATATTGCAGCAATCGAAGGAAAAACAAAAGTAGATTGCTTTAATGAGTGGGTGAAAGAGCTTAAAGAAAATAATTATTTGCATAATCACACAAGAATGTGGTTTGCTAGTATTTGGATTTTTACTTTAGAATTGCCTTGGCAATTAGGTGCAGAATTTTTTATGCAACATCTTTATGATGGAGATGCTGCATCAAATACTCTTGGGTGGCGATGGGTTGCGGGTGTTCAAACTCAAGGAAAACACTACCTTGCAAGTGAATGGAATATTAAAAAATTTACTAACAATAGATTTCAAAATGTAAAATTAAATGAAAATGCTCTTCCAAAAGTATCAGAAAAATCTTATCAAATAATTAAACAGGATTTCAATAACCCACAAAAGATTGAGAATAAGAATCTTTTAATTTTTGAAAATAATCTCTCGTTTGAAATCACTGACTTTAAGGAGAAGAACTTTGAAAAAATTTACTTAGTTTCTAATAAAAATGAAAATAGATCAATAAAACTCAGTGAAAAGTTAGTGAAATTTAAATCTTATTTAATAGAAGACCAAGAGCAAAGATTAAAAAATCAATCTATTGATTGTCAAATTATAGATATAAGTGAATTAACAAATATTGAAAATTATTACGGTTTGTATCCAACAGTAGGTGAAAATTTAGATTTTTTAAATTCTAATAATTTAAAGATAGATTTTTTATATAGAAATCTTGATCAATTAGCTTGGCAATACTGTAATAAAGGTTTTTTTAATTTTAAAAATTATATTCCTAAAATAGTTTCAAGCTTTAATTAAAACCAACGAACCATTCCAATAATTCCAGCGGTTGCATAAAAAAATTGCAAAAATAAAATTCCTTTATGACCACCTCTATAGGCCCAAATTCCAATTAAAATGGCTGACAATAACAGTAGACAAAACCCAAAAAATTCTATGCCTATATTTAAAGCGACAAACAAAGAATACAATATTGCAGTTATAACTCCTGCCCATTCAAAAATTTTATTATTCATAAAAGTTTTTTAAAATTATTATAAAGGATTGTAGAGTAGTTATTCATATCTTTCATGTTATCTTTTGCAGATTGATCAAACTTTTCTAACGCACCATTACCAAGCTGATCTTCCAAAGCTATTTTATACTCCGGAACACACCCCCATTCATTAACGGTAGAATCTTTTATTTCTATATGAAATTGAATTCCATAAGCATGGTTTTGATATTTAAAGATTTGATACTTGGTGATTGGGGACGAAGCTAATAAAGTTACATCTTTATTATTTTCAATGCCTTGAACCTCATAAGAATGCCATTGTAAACTTTTAATCGTATTAGGAAATTTTGAAAATAATTTATCTTCATCTTTTTCATTAGAAAAATTAATATCCATAATTCCTATTTCTGCTGGTTTAGATTTAACCACTTTTCCACCAACTACTTCTCCTAAAAGCTGACAACCTAAACAAAAACCTAAATAAGGTTTTTTTAAATTCACAACAAATTCTTTAATTCTTTTCTTTTCTTCTATTAACCAGGGATATTCTTGTTCCATATAGGTATCCATTGGACCCCCCATACAAAACATTCCATCAAATTTACTTAAATCGTTTGGTATTTTTTCACCTTCATCTAACTCAATGGTAGTTAAGTTAAATCCATCAGCTAACATTAAATCTTTAATGTAACCTGGATCTTCTATTTTGATATGTTGTAATACTATTATGTTCACTAAGCTTAGCTTAGCTTAGAACACTTCTTGGAACAATATTTTACTCTATCCCAATTTAACTTCCATTTTTTTCGCCAAGTAAATGGTCTTTTACAAACTTGACAAATTTTTGTTGGTAAATTTTCTTTTTTCATCAAATTGTATTTAGTTTAATAAATTTATCAGCTTCAGTTAAAATTAATTTTTTTCTATCAGATTTCATTTTATCAAATATTCTTACCATCATCGAAAGACGAGGATTTTTTAAAAAAAATTTTCTATTTCGGTCAATAAATCTCCAATAAAGACCATCCATAGTGTTACACCACTCACCTTTTTTAAAATCCATCATTTTCATAAAATATGCAGATCCACAAATATAAGGTTTGGTCGCAAAAATTCCTCCATCACTAAATAATCCCATTCCATAAACATTAGGAACCATTACCCAATCTGAAGAGTCTACGAACATTTCCATAAACCATTTGTAAACAATTGTTGGCTTAATTTCACAAAGGTTCATAATGTTGGATAAGATCATTAACCTTTCAATGTGATGTGACCAACCATGATTAACGGCATTATTAATTGCATAATCCAAAGGTGGAAGACCAGTGGTCCCATCATACCAAGAACTTTTCATTTTTCTATTTTGTTTAAAAAAATTTCCAGTTTCCATTTCTTGAGAATAGGACTGATAAATTCCACGCATAAATTCTCGCCAACCAATCACCTGGCGAATGTAGCCCTCTAAAGAATTCATTCTAATTTTATTTTTTTTATGAAAATCTAAAATTTTTTGGATAACAAATTCAGGAGTAATTAAACCTAAATTTATATAAGGACTTAATGCACTATGAAATAGAATATTATCTTTTTGATCAACTGCATCCTCATAATCACCAAATAAGTTTGATTTTTCTTTTATAAAAAAATTTAAAAGTTTAACAACATCCTCGTATTCAGTTGCAAACCAAAAATTATTTGTACTTCCTGGGTGATTTTTAAATTCCTTTTCAATAATAGGCTTTAGTTTTTTTGTATGACTGGTTTCATTTATTTTTGGAAATTTAGGAATTAAAATGTTTTTAGGTAATTTGTTTCTGTTATCTTCATCAAAGCTCCATTTCCCACCGATTGGATTACCATCTGAACCCATCAATATCCCTGATTTTTTTCTAACATCTTTATAGAAAGTTGCCATAAAAGGTTTTTTTGATTTTGATAAATAATTTTTAAATTCAGCTCTTGAATTTAAAAACATAGGAGTTTGAATAATATTCCAGTGTATTTTTTCTTTTTTTAAAAATTGTGAAATTTTTTTTTCAAAAAATTTATCCTCTACTTCAAAACTTGAAATTTCTTTTACTTTTTTTTGTGTAATTATTTTTTTTAATTTTTTTAAATAATCATCATTAAATTCTTTGTCTTCAATTTTAAAATAATCTAATTTAAATTTGTTTTTTCTTAACCCGTCAGCATAAGAACGCATTGAAGATAAAAATAGTAAAATTTTTTGTTTATGATGCTTTTCATAAGTGCATAAACCCTTATCTTCAGCCATAAAAAATAGGTGGTCTTTTTTGAAGCGGTCTAGGTATTTTATTGGAAATAATTGATTACCAAGTATAAAAAATAACTTCATAATTAAATATAACTAATAAAATTTTTTATGTCAGAAAAATATGTAATTTTTGGTGCGACAGGTTCTATTGGATCAAGTTTAGCGGAACAATTAAAAAACTCTGGAAACAATATTCATTTAGTTGGAAGAAATGAAAGTGAACTTAGTTCTGTCTCTGAAAAACTTGGATGCTCACATACCGTTGCAGATGTTTTAGAGGACGGGTTTATAGAAAAAGTTAAATCAGATATTTCTGAAATTAAAGGCCTAGCGTATTGTGTCGGTTCAATTGATTTGAAACCATTAAGAATGGTAAATGAGCAAGACTTTCAAAAATGCATGAAACTTAATCTTTATTCTGCTGTAGAGGCTATTAAAGGATATCAGGAAAGTTTAAAAAAAAATAAAGGTTCAATAGTGTTATTTTCAACTGTTGCTGCTCAAAGAGGTTTTACCAATCATGCGATCATAGCCTCAACAAAAGCTGCTGTTGAGGGATTGACGGTTTCTCTTGCAGCAGAATTCGCTCCAAACATACGAGTAAATTGTGTGGCACCAAGTTTAACAAAATCTAAAATAGCAGAACCAATGTTAAAAAATACTGCTATAGCCGAAGGTATTGCAAAAGCACATCCCCTTAAAAGATTAGGCGAGGGTAAAGACTCTGCTGCTCTTGCTAAATTCTTACTAACAGAAGATAGTTCTTGGGTTACAGGCCAAATAATTGCTGTAGATGGTGGTAGATCTAAACTTTCATAAAGTGGTCAAATATTTTTTATCAATATTTTTCTTTTTATTATTTTCATCGAAAAGTTTTTCTGAAAATTTTTCTTTTAAAAAATTGGCAGATTTAAGTGATCCATGGGGATCATCTTTTATAAGTAATGAAGAGCTTATTATCACAGAAAAAACTGGGAAAATAAAAATAGTAAATATTATTTCTGAAGAAGTTTATGAAGTTGAACATAACTTAAATTATTTTGTACATGGACAAGGAGGTTTATTAGATATTATTTACCAAGATAATTACTTATGGATTTCTTATTCAGAAAATAGAGGGGATTGGAAAACTAGTACATCAATTGCAAAAGCTAAATTAAATAAAAAAAATTTAAATTTTAAAAATATATTTCAAGCTGAACCACCAATAGAATCTGGTTATCATTTCGGTTCAAGACTGGCTATAAAAGACAATTATCTTTTTGCATCAGCTGGTGAAAGAGGTGGAGGTATGATTGCTCAAGATCCAACAAGTCACCCAGGAAGTATAATCAGAATTAATTTAGATGGCAGTATTCCAAAAGATAACCCTAAGTTTGAGGGTAAATCAAATTGGTTACCAGAAATTTATCAAATTGGTGTTCGTAATCCTCAAGGTCTAACCTATTCCTCCTTTGATGGAAAAATTTATGCAAGCAACCATGGTGCAAAAGGTGGTGATTGGTTTGGTGAAGTAAAAAAGGGAGAGAATTACGGTTGGAAAATTTTAGGTTGGGGTGGAACAAATTATTCAGGGTCAAAGATTGGACCTAAATGGAAACCAGGTTTTACCAAAGCTATCCAATATTGGGTGCCTTCAATAGCTGCAAGTGCAATAACTATTTATAAGGGAAATGAATTTGATGAATGGAATGGCGAAGCGCTCATTACTTCTTTAAAAGATAAATCAATGAGAAAATTAGACTTTCAAAATTCATCTAAGATTGAAGAAACAATTGTTTTCAAAGATAAAATTGGGAGAATAAGAGATATACAAGTTCACCCAGTTAATGGAAAAATATATTTTCTTGCAGGAAATAGCTTATGGTTAATGGAGAAAAAAAAATAATATGAAGGAAAGACCTTATCACCATTTACCTGATGGTACTTTCAGGAACCCAAAAGGATCTCCAGTTATAATATCTAGGTCAGGAAAATTTTCTTATAGAACTTTCAGTAAATTACGAAAAAAAGTTAATTTATCATATCCAAAAGAACATGTGGTTGAAAAAGAAAAAGTATTAGCTGATTTAGAAAAATATAAAGATAATGATTATATTGCTTGGATAGGTCACGCGACATACCTTATAAAATTAGGTAAAACGACTATTATAACAGATCCTGTATTTTCAAAGAATGCTGGACCACTTATTTTTGGTCCAAAAAGATTTACTAATCCTGCAATAAAATTAAATGAGATACCCCAAACAGATGTATTTTTACTCACTCATAATCATTACGATCATCAGGACATGTCAACAATTAGAAATTTTCCTTTTAAGGGGGCAAAAGTATTAACACCACTAAACCTCGGTAAATATTTTAAAGGATATAAAGATGTAAATGAAATGGATTGGTATGATCAAATAATTATAAATGAGGATTTGAAAATTTCTTTACTTCCCGCAGTTCATTGGTCAAAGAGAAGTTTAACAGACACTAATAAAACTTTGTGGGGTAATTTTTTAATAGAATATAAAAATAAAAAAATTTTATTTGCATGTGATACTGGATATGGCGAAGTCTACAAAGAACTAGGTGAAAAATATGGTCCTATAGATCTGACAATGATTAATATTGGGGCTTATAATTTCAAACCAATGTTTGATAAAACTATTTATCATACTACACCAGAAGAAGCTCTGAATGTTGCGCAAGACCTAAAAAGTAAAAAAGTATTAGGAATGCATTGGGGAACATTTGTTTTGTCATTAGAGCCAATTATGGAACCCCCAATTAGATTTAAAGATAGTGCTGAAAAATATGGTTTTAGTAAAGAAGATGCTATTATTTTTAAAATTGGAGAAGTTAGTCTTTTAGATAAATTGTTATAAAGTTAAATACTTAATTGCAAAAAATATAGTCCCTATAGATGCAAATGTAGAGACAAAAATTGCTTTTATTATATTTTCAGGACTTACATTATAAGCAGCACATAAAACAATAGAAGTGACCCCGCAAGGTGCAACACTCACAAAGAAAGCACCTGGTATTTCAGCTGGCAATCCTGCATTAAAAAACACTAATCCAATTAACAATAAAATTATTGGGGAAATAACTAATTTTAAAACTGAAATAGATACGGATAATTTATTAATTACATTTTTAGTATAAAACGAAAGAATTATGCCAATTGCAAACAATCCAACTGGTGAAACACATGCTGCAAGTTTAGACAAAGTGTATTCAATCGGTGTTTGATCAATATTAAAATTTAATAATAAAAATAATAGACCTATAATTATTGAAAGAATAAATGGGTTTAAAAATAAATTTTTTATAAAATTAAATAAATTTACATTTTTTTTTGTAGATAATTCGAGAAAAAAAGCAATTATAGATAATAAAATTATCCCATCCATTAATATAATACTTGCAACTTGTGTAATTACATTTTGTTGAAAATAAATTTCTGTTATTGGCAAAAGCAAAGTCACATGGTTTGATAATGCAACTGTTAAAGCCCAAATTATAGACTCTGGGATTGATCTTTTAAAATATTTTGAAGTAATTAAGTAAGCGATAATTCCACATATCGATTGCATAATTAAATAAGAAAAAATTTGTTTGAAATCTACTTGTCCAATTTCATTTTGTGCTATTAGTTTAATTATCAATGCTGGAACTGCAATATAGAACAAAAAAAGATTTAAAATTTTAGCATGACTAAGGTCTAAGACTTTTAACTTGCCAAATACAAACCCTAAAAAAGTAATAAATATAAATGGTGTTAGTCCTAAAAAAATTGTTAACATAAATTATTTGATTGTTATTCTATGCATTATTCTATTTCCTTTGAAAGGTGTTGCTTGATGAAGCATAGATCTATTATCCCATATAGCCAATTGATTTTTTTCCCAAGGCAATGAGAATTGAAACTTCTTCTTAATTTGATGGTTAAATAAAAATTTTTTTAACTTTTCTTGATTTTTTATCTTTGAGCTAAAACCAACAAAATGTCCTGGACTACAATAAATCGAATAATTTGTACTGATTTTCCTAATTATTTTATGTGAAGATTTAAGTTCTTTAATATTTTTTCCCTTTTCTTTTACTCTCTCTTTTGTTGTAACCGAGATTGGACCCTCAGAGGAATATTTACCTTTAATATTTTTAAATTTTCTTTTTATTGGACTTGGTAATTCTTTATAAGCAAGATATTGAGAACAAAATTCTGTATTAGCTTTTCCTTTTTTTGGCACAAGTTTAGAAAGTAACATTGTAAATCTTGGCGGCTTTTTTGTATAAATCGAGTCAGTATGAAATTGTTCACCAAAACTTGGTCCTTTATCAGTTGATTTTCTTTGCACCACTGTAATTTGAGGAAATTTTTTATTTAAACCTTTTAGTCTTGGATAATTGGCTAAATTTCCAAAATATTTTGCAAACTTTATGAAAAGTTTAGAAGTTAATTTTTGTTCTTTAAAATATAACATTCCATATTTATTCAGTGCTTTTTTGATTTTTGAAATATCTTTATTTGAAATATCTTTTAAATTTACAATTATTTCTGCTCCAATATTTTTTTTATTTGGAATTATTTTTAACATTTTTTAGAAAAAATTTTTTTAGGTGATTTATAGTTTGTTGAGGACTTTCCTCTGGAATGAAATGATCTGAATTAATTTCTGCACCATAAATTTTTTTATTTGTATATTTTTGCCAAATTTTAATCGAATTAAATTGCTTTCCAACTACTCCTTTTTTTCCCCACAAAACTTGGATAGGAATATTTAATTTTTTATTTCTATCTTTTTTATCGTGCTCTAAGTCTATAGTGGCTGCAGCTCTATAATCTTCACATGTTGCATGAATTCTTTTACTTTGTTTAAAGGCTCTAAAATATTCATCTTCAACTCTTCCAATCGCACGTTTAGAAGACCTGTTAAACCGACTATGTAACCATCTTTTAGGGTCTGCCATTATCATTTTCTCTGGTAAAGGTGCAGGCTGTATTAAATAAAACCAATGAAAATATCCTTTAGCAAATTTCATATCTGTATGCTCGTACATATCAAGAGTTGGACAAATATCTAATACACTTAAAGCCATAATTTTATTTCTATAGTCTCTTGCCATTCTGTGTGCAACTCTTCCGCCCCTATCATGTCCAGCAACAAAAAATTTTTTAAAATTAAATTTATTCATCAACTGAACCATATCTTTTGCCATTTCTCTTTTAGAATAATTTTTATGATTAATTCCACCAGGCAAAACAAAACTGTCCCCGTATCCTCTAAGATCAGCAACTATTACTGTGAAATATTTACTAAGTTCGGGGGCAGTCTTGTGCCACATTACATGTGATTGTGGATATCCGTGAAGTAGCAATAAAGGAGGACCATTACCTTTAAATCTACAAAATATTTTACCCTTGTTTACCTTAACAAATTTTTTTTTAAATTCCTTGTACATGATTAAACTATTTAATTATTTAATAGTTTGTTTTTGGCTTTTTCAAATTCCTCTTGGGAAATAATTCCTTTTTCTTTTAAATCATTCAATTTAGTAAGTTCATCACTTAAATTGCTGCTTTGTTCATCAAAAGTCTCGCTCGTCTCCCTACCCTCACTTTCAGCTTCCTCTTTCTCAGCTCTATTAGCTTCCTTAGACTTAAAACCATTCATAATTGCCATTCCACCTAAGTATAAAACATAAGCCATAATAGGAATAACCAATCCAAAAAAAATTATTTTTTCCATAATTTAATCTTCATCTTCTTCACGCCAGTTTTTTTCATACATTAAATATGCAGCGTATATTACTGATACAGTACCTACAATCATACCATAATCAAAACCAGTTTGCTTGTCATGCAAATACCAACCTAGCTGAGTTGCCCCAATAGGTGGAACTGTAAGAAGCAAAAAAATTATACCAAATCTGTATGGTCGTTTAGGTTTTTTCATCCTAATAAATTAACAGATTACAGCTTATGGTTTAATTATTAAATTTGCGATCTTTTGAAACAGTCGATCGTATTTTTAAGCAAACAAGCAATGGTCATTGGACCTACACCGCCTGGAACTGGTGTAAGTGCTTTTGCATTTTTTGAAACTTCATCAAAATGAACATCACCAACTATACCGTTATCAGTTTTATTTATACCAACATCAATAACTATAGTATCTTTTTTAACCCAATCTCCTCTAACAAGTTCGGGTATACCTACAGCTGCAACAATTATATCTGCCTCTAAACATTCAGCTTTTAAATCTTTAGTTTTTGAATGAGTTATAGTTACGGTGCAATTTTCTTTTAAAAGAAGTTGTGTCATTGGTTTACCATTTAAATTTGATCTACCCACAACCACAGCTTTTTTACCACTTAAATTAGGTTCAATTTTTTTTATCAACAAATAGCATCCAAGCGGAGTACAAGGTATCGAACTTTCATAACCAGATGAAAGATTGCCTACATTCATTGGATGAAATCCATCTACGTCTTTTGAGGGATCAATAGTTTCTATAACTTTTTGTTTATCTATATGTTTGGGTAGAGGAAGTTGAACTAAAATTCCTGAAACCGTTCCATCATTATTTAATTCTTTAATTTTTTCTAAAACAGTCTTTTCTTCAACTGAATCTGGATATTTAATTACTTCAGATTTTAATCCTACCTCATTTGCTGATTTCTCTTTATTTCTAACATAAATCTGACTAGGTGTTAAATCACCAATAAGAATAACCGTTAAACCTGGTACTTTATTGTGTTTTGCTTTTAGCTCTGAAACTTCTTGCTTCAACTCTTCTCTTAGTTCTGCAGCTGCTTTTTTTCCATCTATTAAAATCATATTACTTTTTTAAAAAATCATTGGTGCAATGTACAGCTTCATACACATTTCGATAAACCAAATCAATAAAAGAAGAATGATTGGAGAAATATCTAATGAACCTAAATTTGGTAAAAAACGTCTTATTTTATTTAAGAAAGGCTCAGTTAATTTGTAACTCAACTCTAAAATTGCATAAACAAATCTATTTTGAGTATTAAGAACATTAAAAGCAATTAACCAACTTACAATAACATTGGCAATTACAACGTAAGAATACAGTTTTAAAATTTGTAAAACTAAATAAAAAATAGCTATCATTTTTTTTCAACATAAATCGACTGACTTGGGAACGCAAATGAAGCACCATTTTTTTCAACAATTTCTTTAATCGCGATTGCTAATCTTTCTTTAACATCTAGCCAATTATTCCAACTTCCCGATTTTGTAAAACATCTTACATACATATCTATTGAACTATCAGAAAATTTATCAACTCTTACCGCAACACCAATTGAGGTATTATAATCCTCACTTGAATTAATATGACTTTCGATTTCATCTCTAATCTTTTTCAACTGATCTACAGTAGTGTCGTATTGGAGTGTAATTATCCAACTGATTAACCAATTTGAGGTTTCACTTACATTTACAACTGCATTTTCTGCAAATTGAAAATTTGGGATAATAGCAAGAGATTTGTCAAACTTTCTAATTGTTGTTGATCTAAATCCAATCTTTTCTACTACACCTTCAATAATACCTTCAACAGCTATCCAGTCTCCAATTTTAAATCTCTTTTCAACTAAAACTAAAATTCCTGATATTAAATTTTTAAATAAATCTTGTGCCCCTAATGCTACAGCAACACCAAACAGTCCAAGACCTGCAATAATTGGTCCTATTTTAATTCCCCACAATTCTAAAACTGCAGCTAAACCTAAAATAAAAATTAAAATTTTTAACGACTTAATTATCCAGCCAATTAATTCTCTTGTTAGTAGTTTATCTAAACCGCTAAGTATATATGAGATAGGTTCTATGATTTGGTGAATTATCCAAAAAATTAAAATGGTGATCAGCGTTCTATTAATTGTATCTACCACCTCTCTTCCTTCTATCGAGAAAGTCATGTAGTAGCTTGCAATAAAAAAACCTAATACAATTGGTAAAAATCTTGCTGGGCCCACAAGTGATTGAACAAAAGTATCATCTAATTTATTAGTTGTTTTTTTGGAAATAATTTCTAATTTTTTAATAACTAGTTTGCTTATTAGGCCTCTAAAAATTAAGAATAATAAAAATATTCCAATACCAATTAATATCTGAAAAATATCAACACCAAGAATCCCTTTATTCCAGACTGACAAAAAAATTTCAGAAAAATTATTAATTAATTCCATATTTAAATTTTATATAACAAAAACTCCTCTTCTCCAGGATTAAAAAGAAAAATTTTTTTCCATTTAATTTCGTTCAATATTGACGAGGTTTTTTCACCTATACACATTAAATTTGTATCCATCCATAAATTTTCTGTTTGATAAATCTTAATAAAATTTAAAAAACTTGAAGCACTATTTTGAGAATAAACATAAACCATATCAGGCATATTAAGTTTTAATTCATCAACAAATTTTTTATCGAATTTTTGATTATGACTTGCCCTATAATTAATAATTCTTTTTACCCTAAAACCTTCGCTTAATAACTGTTGATCTAAATCAACTGATATTGATTCACCACTAATATAGAGTAACACTTTATTTTTAGATACATAACTTTGTATTATTAATTCTTTTAAGTTTGCAACATTTCCTTCAGCTACAATTGTATTTTGAAAACCGACACTTCTCGCTTTTTTTTCTGTAGCGTTACCCACACAAAAGCATTTAATATTTTTATCTAACTTTTCTGTATTTAAAAATTTTACAGCATTTGCACTGGTAAATATAATTCCACCATATTCAGAAAAGTTAATTTCTTCATAATTAACATATTCGATTCTTATGAGTGGAAGATGTGAAACTTGATGACCTAATGATTGAAATTTCAATATCATTTCAGAAGAATCTTCCAGTGGTCTTGTAAATAAAATATGCATACTATCTTTTATATGAATTATTTGACTTTGTTTTTAAAAGTATTCCTACTTCTTTACCAAGTTCTTTAAATTCATTTAAATTACCAACTTTTTTTTCATAAAATCTTTGTTTGCCATCTAAAGAAAAAAGTTCAGCCTCTACTAAAATCTTATCTCCATTGACTATAGAATGAGCACCAATTGCTGTTTCGCAATCTCCATCTAAAACTTTTAAAATATTTCTCTCTAGGTGAGCTCTTTTATGTGTTTCCTCATGATTAATTTTATTTAAAATAGAAATTGTCTCATTATCGTTCTCCCTACACTGAAGAGCAATTACACCTTGTCCTGCACTAGGAATTATTTCTTCAGCTGAAAAAATTTCAGAGATTTTATTTTCAAAATTTAAAAATTTGATACCAGCATAGGACAAAATAATTCCATCATACATTCCTTCATTTAATTTTCTGATTCTGGTATCTACGTTTCCTCTAATTAGTTTACAGTTCAAATCTTTTCTAATTTTTTTTATTTGAAACTCTCTTCTATATGATGATGTTCCAATAATTGACTTTTGATCTAAATCTTTAAGTTTCTTATTATCTCTTGAAATTAAAATCTCCCTAGGATCATTTCTTTCGAGAAAAGTATCTGTCTTCAACCCTTTTGTCTCATTAGCTGGCATATCTTTAAGCGCGTGTACCGCAATATCAATATTTTTTAATTTAAGTTCTTTTTCAATATTACTAGAAAACAAACCTTTACCACCAACATCTGATAACCTTTTATCCTGCAATAGATCACCTTTAGTTGTGATTGATTTAATTAAAATATCATCATTGTTTAGATTAGTATTTTCAATAATTTTATCCCTAGCTTTTTGGGCATAAAGTAAGGCAAGCTTGCTACCTCTGGATCCGATTATTATTTTTTTACTCATAAAAATTTATTTCTTACTTGTATTAAGATTGTACAATTATTAAAAACTATTTGAATGAGCAAAAAACCCTTAATTCTTGGAATAGAGTCTAGTTGTGATGAAACCGCAGCTTCTTTAATAACTGAAAATGAACAAGGAATTCCAGTGGTTTTATCTAATATTGTTTCAAACCAGGAAGAGGTTCATAAGAAATTTGGGGGTGTGGTTCCTGAATTAGCAGCCCGTTCCCACATTGAAAAGATTGATTGGATAGTAAAAAAAGCTATTGATGAAAGTGGAAGAAAAATTGAGGAGATAGATGCAGTTGCTTCTACTGCTGGCCCTGGATTAATTGTATGCTTATCAGTTGGTTTAAGTTTTGGGAAAGCTATTGCTTCAGCAATAAATAAACCTTTTATCGCTATTAATCATTTGGAGGGACATGCCTTAAGTCCAAAAATAAATACAAATCTTGATTATCCATACTTACTACTTTTAATTTCTGGAGGTCACTCACAATATTTAAATGTTCAAGGTCTTGGAAAATATAAAAGATTAGGAACAACTATTGATGACGCTTTAGGTGAAGCTTTCGATAAAACAGCAAAACTATTAGGAATAGAATTTCCTGGAGGACCTAAAATAGAAGTTTTTGCTGCAAAAGGCGATCCTAACAGATATGATTTGCCAAAACCAATTTTTAACAAAGGAGGATGTAACCTTTCTTTTGCAGGACTTAAAACTGCTGTATTAAAAATTTCAAAAAAAATCAATACTGAACAGGAAAAATTTGATCTTGCTGCATCTTTTCAAAAAACAATTTTAGAAATTCTTTATAAGAAAACAATAATTGCTTTTGATCAATTTGAAAAAGCAAACCATGTTAAAAATAAGATTTTTGTTATTGCTGGTGGAGTGGCGGCTAATAAACAAATTAGATCTATGATGACAAACCTATGTGAAGAGAAAAATTTTCATTCTATTTTTCCACCGATCAATTTATGTGGTGATAATGCTGCAATGATAGCAATGGTTGGCCTGGAAAAATTCAAATTAAAACAATTCAATAAATTGGATTTCCCTGCAAAACCAAGATGGTCACTAGATGAAAATGCTATGTTTTTAAAGGGAGCAGGAGTAAAATTATAGTAATTTTACTACAAAAAGAAATGATATATATAAATGCTGTAACTTATAATGTTAAAAAATATTAAATTATTTAACCTATTTAAATACTATAAAAAAATACTTATATTTTCATTTATATTCTTTTTAATAATTAGTACTGGTTTCCTTTTAGGAAATCATTTTTCTTGGGAAGGTAAAAAAGGTTTCTATTTAGAAGAGTCAAAAACATTCTATACATATTTAAAAAAAAAATATTATGTTCAAAAACCTGTTAATCCGTTAGATTTAAATTCAAATAATATTGAACTTGAAGAGGATAAAATTCCAAGTAATGCTAATGTTGAAGGTTTTTGGACACCTTCATTTGATTGGCCAGTTATAGCTGTTCATTCTGTTTTATTACCAGATGAAACCGTTATGACTTTTGGATCTTATGGAATTAAAGAAAAAGAAGAAGGTAAAAATATAAGTCAAAATAAAAAATTAAAACTTACTGATAATTATGAGTTAGAAAGAGATAAAGGAACTAGACAGTGGAAGCATCATGATGTTTTAGCTGGAGTTGATTTCGTAATCTGGGATCCAAAAAAAGGGATAAATAGTGAAAGTCAAAAAGTATTTCACAGACCAATTGTTTGGGATGCTTTTTGTTCGGTTGTAAGAGTATTTGATAACGAAAATGTATTTATGTTAGGTGGGAATCTTGAGCCAAAACACGGCGCTCCAGATACGCAAAATGTTACTTCATTTTATAATATTAAAACTCAAAAGTTTACTAAAGGGCGAAACTTAAATTATGACAGATGGTATGGTTCAATTGTAAGAACTGCAGAAAATCATTTTATAATGGTTGGTGGTATTAAAATCAAACACGATGAAGTATTAACTCAAGACAGGGTAAGCCATATACCTGAGATTTTAACCTCAAACGATGACGGTACTCTAAGCTGGAAGATACTTAAAGAGGCTCAAAGCTTAGAGCTCCTAGGAGCTATGGAAAATGAGGAATGGTCGTACCCAAAATTCTTCTTATCTTCTGACGGTAATCCATTTGGAATATCTTACAACAAGCTATGGGTTATGGATAAAAGAAATAATTATAGAATTTCAAAAGTAGGAGAGATCCCACTTGCAACAGGAGGAATATCAAAAAAAATTATTCATCAGAATCCTAATGATAAAGAAGATTACCAAGAGCTTAGAGCTTTAACGATAGGTGCACCTGTGGGAGATAAAGGTTCCGCAGTAATGATAGCAAAAGATCAAATTCTATTCATTGGTGGTCAACAAAACGATGAAGGTTATACTGCTTCTAATGAAGCTATATTAATTGATATATCAGATTCTTTTAATCCAAAAATAACAAAAAAAGAGAGCATGCATTATCCACGAGCCTTTGCAGATGCAACTATTTTACCCACAGGAGACGTTTTTGTTAATGGTGGCACAGCTTTATATCGAGGTGCTTTTGATGATACTTATTTTAGTAATTTTACTCCAGAAATTTATAAAACAAATGACAATATTTGGAAAAAAATGGCTAAGACAAATTTTAGAAGAAACTATCATTCTACTTCGTTGTTATTACCTGATGGAAGAATTTTCGTTGCTGGTGGAGACGCTTGGAATGCTCAAATTTTTTACCCTCCCTACCTTTTTTCAAAGAACTCAAAAGGAAAAACTATATTGGCGGACAGACCTAAAATTAAAAAATTAGAAAAAATAATAACAAATAGAAAAAATCAGATAATGTTAGTTGAAGACAGTAGCGAAATAGAAAAAATATCTCTTATAAGTACAGGATCTACAACTCATGCACAAGCCTCTGAATTAAAATATTTGTCTTTAGAATTTACAAAAATTGGTAAAAATGAAATTCAATTTAACATTCCTGATAACAAGAATGCTTTGAGTGATGGTACATATTTAATTTTCTTGGTGTCTAAATCTGGAATTCCCTCGGAAGGAAAAATTACATATATTAAGTAAAAATTGAGTGAATAATAAATTATTCAATCAAGTTAAATCGGTATGAAAAAATCTTACTTTCTACTTAAATCAGAGCCAAACGTTTGGTCTTTAGATCAACAAAAAAATGCTGGAATTAAAGGAGCTCCTTGGGATGGAGTAAGAAATTATCAAGCAGCAAATTATTTAAAATCTATGAAAAAAGGAGACCTTTGTTTTTTTTATCATTCAAATATTGGAAAAGAGATAGTTGGAATAGTAAAAGTAATTAAAGAATCTTATATAGATAAAACAGACAAAACAGGGAGGTTTGTTGCCGTTACTGTTCAATTTAAGTCTAAATTTTCCAAGCCAATTACCCTTGAAAGAATTAAAAAAAATAAGGATTTAAGCCATTTAGCTCTTATCAAGCAAAGCAGGCTTTCTGTAATGCCTATTGATTATAAAAGCTGGAAAATTATAAATAACATGAGTAGAATTTAAAAAAAAAATTATCCTATGCCAAAAAAAAAGAAGAAGAAAAGCAAGGTAAGAAAAAAAAAGTCTAAAGTTAGAAAAAAAACCTCAAAAAAGGTGAAGAAAAGATCAAAAGTTAAAAAAAGAACTAAGTCAAAAAAAGAAAGCAGCAACACACATACTGAACTAATTATTAAGACAAAACCAGAATGGGTTAAAAGTAGCTTAGCAAATAAAATTAAATATCAACAAAAATATTCTCAATCTATAAAGAGTAATGATGAATTTTGGAGAAAAGAGGGAAAAAGAATTACTTGGATAAAACCTTATAAAAAAATTAAAGACGTAAAATACAGCACTAAAGAAGTAAAAATAAAATGGTTCGAAGACGGAACTTTAAATGCTTCGGCAAATTGTATTGATAGACATTTAAAAGATAAAAAAGATAAAACTGCTATTATTTGGGTAGGAGATGATCCAAAAGATAGTCAAAAAATTTCTTATAAACAACTTCACCAAAAAGTTTCTAAAGCAGCTAATGGTTTAAAAAAATTAGGAATTAAAAAAGGTGACCGTGTAACAATTTATTTAACAATGATACCGGAATTAGCAATTTTAATGCTAGCTTGTGTAAGAATTGGTGCAATACATTCAATTATTTTTGGAGGTTTTTCAGCAGATTCAATTTCTGGAAGAGTAAATGATTGCGAGTCAGAATACATAATCACTGCAGATGAAGGAGTGCGAGGTGGAAAAACTATACCATTGAAATATACAGTCGATGAAGCTTTAATGAGTTGCCCAAATGTTAAGAAATGTATAGTTGTAAAACGAACAGGTAACTACATCAACTGGGATCAAAATAGAGATGTTTGGTATCATGATCTAATAAAAGACGTTCCTAATCAGTGTGAACCTGAAGAAATGAATGCAGAGGATCCTTTATTTATTTTATATACTTCTGGTTCGACAGGTAAACCTAAAGGAGTTCTCCACACTACTGGTGGTTATATGGTTTACGCATCAATGACACATCAATATATTTTTAATTATAAACCAAAAGATATTTATTGGTGTACTGCTGATATTGGTTGGGTAACTGGACATAGTTATATTATTTATGGACCGCTTTCAAATGGCGCAACGACCATAATGTTTGAAGGAATTCCAAATTATCCTGATACTTCAAGATGGTGGCAAATAGTTGATAAATATAAAGTAAATACTTTTTATACAGCCCCAACTGCAATTAGAGCATTAATGCGTGAGGGAGATAAACCAGTTAAAAAAACCTCCAGGAAATCACTTAAACTTTTAGGAACGGTTGGAGAACCAATAAATCCAGAGGCTTGGATGTGGTATTATAAAACAGTAGGTAATTCTAAGTGCCCAATTGTAGATACATGGTGGCAAACAGAAACTGGAGGTATAATGATTGCTCCTCAAACAGGTGCTATTCCACTTAAACCTGGATCTGCAACAAAACCTTTCTATGGAATTAAGCCAGTGCTTGTAGATAAAAACGGTAAAGAAATAAAAGGAGCTGGTGAAGGAAGATTATGTATAGCTCAATCATGGCCAGGACAGATGAGAACAGTTTACGGTGATCATCAAAGATTTATTGATACATATTTTTCTCAATTTAACGGAAAATATTTTACTGGGGATGGATGTCGAAGGGACAAAGATGGATATTACTGGATCACTGGTCGAGTAGATGATGTAATTATTGTTTCAGGACACAACCTAGGAACTGCTGAAATCGAAAGTGCTTTTGTTGCTCATCCAAAAGTAGCAGAAGCTGCTGTAGTTGGTTATCCTCATGATATTAAAGGTAATGGTTTATATTGTTATGTAACTTTGAATGCTGGGGAACTAGAGACAGGTGAACTAGAAAGAGATCTTAAACTTTGGGTTAGAAAACAAATTGGACCTCTAGCAACACCAGACCTAATTCATTTTACACCAGGACTTCCTAAGACAAGGTCAGGAAAAATAATGAGAAGAATTTTAAGAAAGATTGCCGCAAATGAACATGGTCAATTAGGTGACACAACTACTTTGGCGGATCCTAGTGTAGTTGATAGTTTGGTTGATAATAGAAAAAATATTTAAAACTGGATTAAATCTTTAAACTCTTGTTTAACAACATCCCATTTTAAAATCATTGAATTTAAAACGATCTTACGATCTAAAGTTTTTAATTCATCTGCAATCGGAGCCCATTTATATAAAGATAGCGCACTAGGATTAAAAGGTAGGTCTTGATAATAACCATCCCAATTTATTTTCTCTAATCGTTCATCAAAACTTTTTCTTGCTTCATCAATAATATTTAATGGCATCTTATTAGAAATTTCATCATCTAAAATTTTATTAAAAATTTCGTTTGCTTTATGAATATCCTGATAATTGAATTTAACTTTCAAATATGAAAAAGTAAAAAAAGTTAGATCTTGTAATGCAACTGAATAAATATTCCATTTAGCAAGATTTACTGATGACATAAATTCATCATTATCAAAATGAAGAACATATCTTGTTCCCATTCTAGTTTTTAGATAATTATATAAAGTAACTTGAGTGGCCCAGGCAGATTTTGTTTGGATAAATTGTTCTAGTTCATCTAAATTTTTTATTTTTTTTTTGGGGATAAACGCCTTAAACATAGCGAATAAATATGTTTTGAAATCCTCAAATTTTATGTCTCTCCAAGTTAATTTGTATTTTCCCATGTTAATTTGTAAGTGCGCCAATTATATCTTAAAAAAGTAAGTAAATAAGTACCTAAAATGGTGAATTTTAGGTCTTTTCAAAACCCTCATAATGGTTATGGTTTCAACCAGTTATAACTAAATAGAGAGGTATAAATGTCAAATCAACAAAAACACTGGGAAAAAACCAGGGGATTGTTATTTATAACACTGGCAATCTGGTTTGTTTTCTCAATTGGCATCTTTCTCTTTGGAGCTGAAATGAACGAGGTCACAGGACCTTTCGGTTATCCGTGGACATATTGGTTTACATGTCAAGGATCTCTTGGTGCTTTCGTAATCCTAATTTTCTGGTTTGCGAATAGACAAGAAAAAATCGATGAAGAGTTCGGCTTTAGCGAAAGAGAGGACGAATAATGAAAGGTAATTTCATAGATAATTTGCCAAAGGTTTATGGAATCTATACTGGAGGATTTATAGGTTTCATAATCATTATGGCAATTGCTGAACAGATGGGTATGACGGCTAAAGCGATCGGTATCGCTTTCGTTGCATTTACTGTATTCATCTACGCATTAATCGGTTGGCTATCAAGAACAGCCCAAGCAGATGCATATTACGTAGCTGGTAGGCAAGTACCAACGGTCTTCAACGGCATGGCAACTGCAGCAGACTGGATGTCTGGTGCTTCATTCGTTGCTATGGCGGGTGGTATTTACTTTAAAGGTTACGGCTATATGGCTCTACTTGTAGGTTGGACTGGTGGTTACGTGCTTGTTGCATCTTTATTAGCACCATACTTAAGAAAATTTGGCTGTTATACAGTTCCAGATTTTATAGGTACTAGATATGGTGGTAATTTAGCTAGATTTAGCGCAGTTGTCGTTTTAACTGTTGCTTCATTTACTTATGTGACTGCACAAATTAACGCTACAGGTACTATTGCATCTGTTGCACTTGATATCCCATTCCAATACGCTGTTTATGTTGGACTAGTAAGTATTTTATTATGTTCAATGTTAGGTGGTATGAGAGGGGTGACTTGGACACAGGTTGCGCAATATATTGTACTAATTATAGCTTACCTACTTCCAGTATTCTGGATCAGTAACAAAATGGGTGCGGGTTTTTTCCCTCACTTCATGTTAGCTGACGAGGTAGCTAGAATTGGTGAATTAGAACAACAGTTCGGTTTTGTTAAAAACGCAGCTGCTGATCTAAAAACAGTACCTAAAGGCTTAGCAGGAATAACTAAAGCTCACTCTGCAGTGAACGCTACACCTTGGGCATTTATTTCATTAGCATTAGCGATGATGATGGGAACAGCTTCATTACCGCACGTGATGATGAGATACTTTACTACTCCAAGTGTAAAAGCAGCTAGAAAATCAGTAGGTTGGTCATTATTCTTTATCTTCCTACTTTACTCTTCTGCGCCAATGTTAGCTACATTATCTAAGTTATCATTGATCGACCCGAATTTACCAACAGGTATTATCGGTAAGACTTTTGCAGAAGTAGAAGCTATAGATTGGTACCAAAACTGGAACCAAGCAAACCTAATGTTTATCAGCGACTTTAATGGAAATGGAACTCTTGAATTAAACGAGTTCTTCATGGGTGGTAAAGCCGTTGTATTAGCAACTCCAGAGATAGCCGGATTACCTTATGTAATTTCAGGTCTAGTTGCTGCAGGAGGTATGGCAGCTGCCATGTCTACTGCTGATGGTTTGATTCTAGCAATTGCAAACGCTATATCACATGATGTTTACTATAAGATCATTGATCCAAAAGCGGAAACTGCAAAACGACTGCTTGTTGCAAGGGTATTACTTGTAGTAATTGGTTTTGCTGGAGCAACTATCGCAGCAATGGAGATTCAAGGAATCTTAGGTTCGGTTATCTGGGCTTTTGATTTTGCGATGTCTGGATTGTTCTTCCCACTTGTACTTGGTGTATGGTGGAAGAGAGCTAATAGACAAGGTGCGATTGCTGGTATGCTAGGTGGTCTTGCCGCCGGTGCTTGGTACTTAGTTTGGGTACGAACTGGTGGTAGTGGATTCCTAGGAATTACACAGTTAACATTTGGTATCTTCGGATCAGCTGTTAGTTTAGTTTTAATGGTAGTAGTTAGTTTAATGACTGCAGAACCGGATAAAGCTACTCAAAAAATGGTTGATGATGTACGTGTACCGAGTGGTAAATCAATTCTTGGTAGATCACACTAAATAATCTTTTAAAGGGGCGATTAATTTCGCCCCTTTTATTTCAATACATTTTCCAATATAAATTTTAAATGTCAGCAAATTTCCATCCTTTAATATATTTTATCGATTATTTACTTGGGATTATAATGTGGACTCTAATTGGAAGAGTAGCGATGAATATTTTTCAAAGAGAAGACTCACAATTCTTCTTCATGAGAGTGTTTGTAAAATATACCAACCCTTTAATTAAATTATTTAAACCAATCACACCTTCTTTTATTATTGGGCCTTTGGTGCCTTTATATGTAGCTTGGTTCTTTTACATGATCAGATTTTATTTAATGCCTTGGATCTTAGGCTATTCAGTGATGGGAATGTTGTCATTTCCTTTGGAGAGCGAAATTTCTAGACAAATTTATCAATTTTTTAATTCATTTTAATTTTTAAAATTGATACTAGTTAATCTAGCAATAAATGAAAAATATACAAATTTCTCCATCTATTTTATCAGCAGATTTTAGTCAGTTAGGTACAGAAATAAAAAGACTTGAAGAAGGTGGGGCTGACATGATTCATGTGGATGTAATGGATGGTCATTTTGTTCCTAATTTAACGATAGGGCCACCTGTGATTAAAGCTCTTCGAAAACATTGTTCATTAAAATTTGATGTTCATTTAATGATATCACCAGTCCATAAATATATAGATGCGTACGCCGATGCAGGAGCAGACATAATTACTATTCATCCTGAAGCTACTGATAATTTAGAAAATTCAATTAAAAAAATAAAAGAAAAAAACAAAAAAGTTGGAGTTTCACTTAATCCTAAATCTAAAATTGATTTAATATTAGATATATTAGATCAATTAGATTTAGTTTTAATTATGAGTGTAAATCCTGGGTTTGGTGGTCAGAAATTTATGCCAGAAGTTTTGGATAAAATTATAAATCTTAAAAAAATAAAAGAACAAAAAAAATTAAATTTTGATATAGAAATTGATGGTGGCATAAATTTTGATAACTGCAAAAGTGCAATTGATGCTGGTGCTAATATTCTTGTTTCAGGCACTACAGTGTTCAAAAGTAATGATGGAGATATAAAGAAAAATATTAATTTATTAAAATTAAAATAAGTTAATGATTAATATAAAATCCTTGAGCATTTTAGGTCAATTTTATTACAATATAAAAGAAAGTTTTAAATCAATTTATCAAAATTCAAATTTTTACGAAAAAAAAATATCTAAGACTTTTGATAACAGTTTTGAATATAAGCCAAGTCCTCATTTACTTTCATCTATAATTAAATACCAGAATAAAAAATATAAAATTGAAGATTTTGCTATTGAGTCAATTTGGAAAAAAAAATTAAGCTCAAAAGATTATGAAAAATTAAATAATTTTTTTTGGTTTTTCAGCTTAGATTTAAAATCTTCAAAAAAAACCACTCAATCAGTTATCAAAAACTGGATTTCAAATAACAATAAATTTAAAAAAAAAAGTTGGGAATTTGATTTAACGGCAAAAAGAATTATTTCATGGTTATCTAATCATCAACTCACTTATGAAGATAGTGAACCAGAATATAGATCTACTTTTAATCATATGATCCAGAAACAAACCAACCATTTGCTAAACGAAATAAAAAACTCAAAAGAATTTGAAAATAAAATGATTGGATGTGCTGCAATTATTTTGACAGGATTGGCATACAAAAATGAAAAACAGTACCTTGAGATTGGATTAAATTTATTAAAAAATATTATTAGATCTTCAATTGATAACCAGGGTTTTCCAAAATCAAGAAATATCAGACAATTAATATTTTATTTAAAATATTTTATTATTATAAGAGAGTGGTTTAAAGAATCTCAGAGCTTTATACCTGAATATATCGAGGAAAACATTTACTATTTAGGATCAAGTTACGCTTTCGTATGGCAAAATATTAAACAAGATATTTTTTTTAACGGAAATTTTTCATCTGAAAATAAAGAATTTGATCAATACTTAAAAAGATTTGGTTATACTTTTAAGAATCAAATTAATGAACTTGGTGGATACGCAATACTTAAAAATAAAAAAATAATTCTTGCAAGTGATATTGGTTCTAGTCCAAATAAAATCTTTTCTAATGATTATCAGGCAGGTGCTTTATCTTTTGAAATTTTTTCAAATGAAAAAAAATTAATCACAAATGCAGGTTACTACTCAGATAAAAATAATAAATTTAATAAATTTTCAAGAAGCACTGCTCTACATTGTGCTTTAACAATTAATGATTACTCCTCATGTAACTTTAAGGAGTATCAAAATAACTTATTTATAAATAAAGGGTTAAAGGTTACAAAAAAAAGTGTAGTTTTCGAAAATAATTACTGGAAAATATCAGGTGCACATGATGGCTATTTAATCAACTTGGGAATAAATTATGAAAGAGAAATTGAATTCTATCCAGAACAAATGAAATTTATTGGCTATGATAAATTATTAAGAAAGAATCTAAATAAAGAAATTAAATTTGATATTAGATTTCATCTTGATCCAAACTCAAAAGTAATGAAAACACAAGACAACAAATCTATACTAATTGAGATAGATGAGGAAGGTTGGAAATTTAGTTGTGATAACTTTGATATTAATATTGATAATGGTTTATATTTCGGTAATAAAAATTCATATAAAGAAAATCAAAATATATTTATCTCAGGTATGAACAATGAAAAAGAGCAGATAATAAAGTGGGAGATCATTAAATTATAATGAAGAAAAAAATTAAAACTGCTCTAATTTCTGTATCTGACAAAAAAAACTTAAAACCACTATTAATTATTTTAAAAAAAAACAAAATAAAAATAATTAGCTCCGGTGGTACCTTTAAAGAAATTAAAAGATTAAAATTTAAATGTTTAGAGATATCCAAATTTACTGATTTCCCTGAAATTTTAGATGGTAGAGTTAAAACTCTTCATCCGAAAATTCATGCGGGAATTTTAAATAAAAGAGAAAAAAAATCTCACTTAAAAGATTTAAATAAGAGTAATTTTGAGAATATTGATTTGGTTATTGTTAACTTTTATCCATTTGAGAGAACTCTTAAAAAAACGAAGAGTCATAAAAAAATTATTGAAAATATAGATATAGGTGGTCCTACAATGGTTAGATCTGCAGCTAAGAACTATAATGATGTAGCTGTGATAACATCAACAGACCAGTATGAAGAATTAATTCAAGAACTAAAAAAATATAAAGGATCTACATCTTTAAATTTTAGAGAAAAACTATCAACAACAGCTTTTGCTGAAACGGCATATTACGATTCTTTAATTTCAAAGTATTTAAATAAAAAAACAAATACTATTTTTCCTATGAAAAAAGTTTTTCATGGAAATCTTTTAGAAAAATTAAGATATGGTGAAAATCCTCATCAAATAAGTGCAATCTATTCAACAAATCTTAACTCAAATTTAAAACAAATTCATGGAAAACAGCTTAGTTTTAATAACTATAATGATATATTTAGCGCTCTAACCATTTCTAAATCTTTGCCAAAAAATAAAGGAACAGTAATAGTGAAACATGCAAACCCTTGTGGTGTTTCTTCTAAAAGTAATCACTTAGAAAGCTACAAATCTGCTCTTTCATGTGATCCAGTAAGTGCTTTTGGTGGAATAGTTTCTTGTAATTTTAAAATTAATAAAAATTTAGCATTAGAGTTAAATAAGTTATTTTTAGAAGTAATAATTGCTAATGGATTTGATAATAATGCCTTAAAAATATTAAAAACTAAGAAAAACTTAAGATTAATTGATGGAACGAATTATGTATTAAAAGAGCATATTAAATTTATGTCATTTAACCAAAATATATTAGTACAATCAGAAGACTTTAATATATTTACAAACAAAAATTTTAAAATTGTTTCAAAAAGAAAACCAACATCAAAACAATTAAAAGATCTTATTTTTGCTTTTAATGTATGTAGGTATGTAAAATCAAATGCAATAGTATTAGCATCTAACGAAACAACCGTCGGTATTGGGTCTGGTCAACCAAGTAGGTTGGACAGTTGTAAAATAGCAATAAATAAAATGAAAAAATTAAATACAAATTTTGATAATTTAGTAGCTGCCTCAGATGCATTTTTTCCTTTTGTAGATGGAATTGAAAAATTAGTTCAATCAGGTGTTAGCGCAGTAATTCAACCATCTGGGTCAATAAGAGATAAGGAAATAATTAAATTTGCAAATGAAACTGATACAGTATTACTTTTTTCAAATACAAGACATTTTAAACATTAGAAATTTGATCTATTTTTGCAGCAAGAATAAAATCACTCTCAGCAAGACCTTTGATTGCATGTGTAAATATTTTAATTCTTGCATAACCCCACCCAAACCATAAATCAGGGTGATGACCTTCGGACTCGGCTATTTGTCCAACTTTATTTACAAATTCCTGACTTTGTAAAAAATTATCAAATTTGAAATTTTTAATTAAATGAAAACCATCAATTTTATCCTCTATAACTTCCCAACCATCAACTTTTTTAAGATATTTGTGTATTTCAGCAACATTAAATGGTGGAATATTTCCTTCGCACGGGACACACTTTTTATTCGCTAAATCATTCATAATTTTTTTTGGAGCGGGCAAAGGGGGTCGAACCCTCGACCTTCTCGTTGGCAACGAGACGCTCTACCACTGAGCTATACCCGCTTGTTCCTTAAAACTTAAAATTAGTTCCTTTTTAAAAATTAAGCAATAGACAAATTAATTATTTTTTGCTTTGTGACAAACTTAAACATTATTAAAAAAATTACATGTGTTATATTTAAGTAATGAAAAAAGAAGATCTTCCAAATGCAATTTCAGTATTTCCTTTAAGCAATTTTATTATATTTCCTAAAACTACTGTCCCATTAAATATTTTTGAACCACGATATATAGATATGATTAATGATAGCATGAAATCAAATAAATTAATTGGGATGATTCAGCCAAAAACTTCTAATAATAATCAAATTAAACCAGAATTGCATGATGTAGGGTGTCTTGGAAAAATTACCAGTTTTAGAGAAACAGAAGATGGTAGATTTTTAATTGAATTAAAAGGATTGATAAGATTTAAAAAAAAAGAAGAAGTAATTACTAAAAAAAAATACAGAATTTTGGAAATAAATTTTGAAAATTTCTATCAAGATTTAAGAATTGAAAAAGAAAATTTAAAATTTTCTGATCTTGAATTGATTTTTAAAGACTTAAAATCATTATTTGAAAAAAGAGGATTTATAATAAATTGGAAAGCACTAGAAAAACAAAGTCTAGATGAAACAATCAATGCACTTGCTATGGCATCTCCTTTTTCTTTAGAAGAAAAACAAGTTTTATTAGAAACAGAAAATCTAGATGTAAGAAAAAATAAAATGTCTGAAATTCTAAACACTTATGCATTTGATGATTTTAACAACACAACAATACAGTAAATTATATATTAATTCCTTTATCAGCAATTTGACTAAAAAATTTATTTAGAAAAGGATTTTTTCCTAATAATTTTACTGATTTACTAAAGAGACTATTGTCAAATTTTCTTTCAAGATTAAAAAATTCATGAATTAAATCAATACCATTTGAAAACACATAGTTTTTGTGTCTTAATTTTTTTTCAAATTGACTATTTACGTTGCTATCAATAGATAGTCCTAAATCAAGTTTTTGTTTAATAATACTCATCAATATATTAACATCTCTAATAGTCATATTAAAACCTTGTCCGGCAAGAGGATGTATTCTATGAAGTAAGTCACCAAATGCTAAAATATTCTTATAATAATAATTTCTTAGAGAACATGATTTCAAGTCAAAAGATTCTATTTTGTTAATTTTTTTAATTTTATATTTAAAATTATATTTTCTTATCAGTTGATCAAAATTTTCTTTAATATTATTCTTTGAATTATGAATTGAATAAACAATAGATGTTTTATTTTTTGAAATAGGTAAAAAAGCCAACGGACCTGCTTTGGTAAATATCTGAACTGCTACATAATTTAAAATATTTTCATGCTCAATAATTGTTG
>CACJIJ010000005.1 GCA_902593445.1 uncultured Pelagibacteraceae bacterium | reverse complement strand
ATGCCAAAGATTTATTTAAAGAGAATTTTCAAAATGAGAAAATTATGCATATTTTGTTGAAAAGATATCTTGTAAATGGGAGTCATTATTCTTCATATGAGGAAAATATAAGTGGAGATAATTTTTGTTTAGAATTGGAATTTATTTATTTATCAAGTCAAATGATTTTTGAAATTGAAAAAACTTTGAGAAAATACCAAATTAGTGCAAATCAGTTTTTGGACGGTAATTATATTAAAAATCTTTTTAAAAATGATTATTTGGAAATTTCTGAAATGGCTTACAAAGTTCAAAATGGTTTTAATAACAATGAAGTAAAACTAATTCCTAAAAATGTAAAAAAAATGGGCTTTTTCGAGAAATTTTTTCAACTATTTAGTTAAAATTGTTTTTTCTCGTAACATTAGTTGTTTTTAAATTAATTTAAATTCAAATTAAATGTTCGGGTGTCTTATTTAACTCAAAAAACTTTAAAAAATATTGTTTCTTTTAGTGGCATCGCATTACATAGTGGACTAAATGTTAATGTATGTATTAAACCTGCTGAAGATAACTTTGGAATTGTTTTTAAAAGAGTTGATCTAGCAAATGATAATTTAGTTTTCCCAAATTTCATGAATGTTTCTAATACAGCTTTAAATACAACTGTGCAAAATGAATATGGTGCAAAAGTTTCAACTATAGAGCATCTAATGGGTGCGTTGTTCTGTTTGGGGATCGACAATGCTTTAATAGAAATTGACAATGAAGAGGTTCCAATACTAGATGGATCTGCAAAAATTTTTATTGAGAAAATTATTTCAGTTGGTTTAAAAATTAGCAAATCGCCAATTAAAATTATAAAAATTGATAAAGAAATAAATTATTCAGATGGTGAAAGATTTATTTCAATCAAACCAAGTACCTTGAGTTTGGACATCGACTTTGAGCTTAAATATAAAAATTCAATTATAGGAAATCAAAGAAATAAAATCAAAGTTTATGAGGAAGATTTGTCGGATATATATAATTCAAGGACTTATTGTTTATATGAGGATATTGAATTAATTAAAAGAAAAGGTCTTGCTAAAGGTGGAAGTTTAGAAAATGCAATAGTGGTTAAAGATGAAGAAATATTAAATACCGAAGGCCTAAGGAATGAGAAAGAATTCGTGAATCATAAAATATTAGATTGCTTGGGAGATTTATATACTTCTGGTTATAGAATAGTTGCATCAATAAAATGTTCTCAAGGTGGCCATTATTTAACAAATAAATTATTAAGAAAAGTATTTGAGAAAAAAGAAAATTTTTCAATTCTAGAAATAAAAGAAAAAAATCTTCCCCATACACTAATTAATAGAAATCTGTTAAAATCTATAGCTTAATAGAAAGATAACTTTTAAATTGTTACTTAACTAAGTATAAATTTGATATGGTATTAAAGAAAATTATATTATTTATCATTTTCATTTTAGTAGTTTCGTGCTCATCAAAAGAAATAAAAAAATCTGTAATACAAGAAAAAAGTCTAGAACTACAAGTTATAGAAGCTTATGAAGAAGGAATGAAAGCATTAGATGCAAATGATGTGCTCTATGCTGCAAAAAAATTTAATGAAGCTGAAATATTATTTCCACAATCTGACTGGGCACCCAAGTCAGCATTAATGGCTGCTTACTCATATTATAAACAAGACTATTACGGGGATGTGGTTGCAGAGTTAGATAGATTTATAAGAGTTTATCCTAACCATAAAGATTTACCCTACGCTTATTATCTATTAGGTGTAGCTTACTATGAGCAAATAGTTGATGAAAAAAAAGATTTGCAATCTATAGTAATGGCAAAAAAAACTTTTAATAATTTACTAAAAAAATATCCAAATACTGAGTATGCAATTGATGCAGAATTTAAATTGAATATGATCAATGATATTATTGCCTCAAAAGAAATGTACATTGGTCGATATTACTTTGACAAAAAAAAGTGGATAGCTGCAATTAATAGATTTCGAACAGTAGTAGATGAGTTTGATCAAACCATTTATACAGAAGAGGCCTTACACAGATTAGTAGAGATTCATTACATATTAGGATTAAAAAATGAGTCTAAAAAATATGCAAATTTATTAGGCTATAATTACCAATCATCCCAATGGTATGAAAGATCATATGCTGTTTTTGATGAAATGTACGAAGTAAACAAGAAGAAAAATTTTAGTAAAAATAAAAAAACTAATATCATTTTGAGAAAATTTAAATCTCTTTTTGAATGATATGGAAAAAAAAAATATAAAAAAAATATATAAGTCTAAAATAGATCTAATTAAAAAGTATAATAAATATTACTTTGATAAAAATAGTCCATTAGTATCAGATAATAAATATGATAATTTAAAAATGGAGATTTTAAAATTAGAAAATGATTATGATTATCTTGATTCAAAGTTCTCACCATCTAAAAATGTAGGTTTTAAACCCTCAAAAAATTTTAAAAAAATTTTACATAGAGCTCCAATGCTTTCTTTAGCAAATGCTTTTTCGGAAGAAGATCTAATAAATTTTGAAAAAAAAATAATTAATTTTTTATCTATAAACAAAAATTTTAAAATTTTTTACAGTGCTGAGCCAAAAATTGATGGTATTTCTGCTTCTTTAACCTACAAAAATGGCAATTTTGAAAAAGGTCTTTCTAGAGGGGATGGTAAAGAGGGAGAAGATATTACTGAAAATCTTAAAACAATTTTAGATATACCTAAGAAAATTTTATCAAAAGATTTTCCAAAAGAAATTGATATAAGAGGAGAAATTTTTATTCAAAATAGTGATTTTAAAAGTTTAAGCGAGAAATTTGCTAATCCTAGGAATGCAGCATCTGGTTCTCTTAGGCAAAAAAATCCAGAGGAAACAAAAAAAATACCTTTAAAATTTATTGCCTATACATTTGGATATGAAAAAGGACTTATGGTTAACAATCAATCAGATTTTCTTAACAAATTAAATGAGTGGGGATTTAAAACAAATCCATTAAATAATTTAACCTCAGGTATAAAAAATTTGATGGAAAATTATAAAGAAATTGAAAAAAAAAGAGCTAACATAGATTTTGATATAGATGGAATAGTTTACAAAGTGAATGATTTTGTAATGCAAAAAAGATTGGGTAATGTGGCTAATGCTCCAAGGTGGGCTATTGCACACAAATTTTCATCTAATAAAGCAGTTTCTAAAATTTTAGATATAGAAATTCAGATAGGTCGGACTGGTGCTTTAACACCAGTTGCAAAAATAAAACCAATTAATATTGGTGGTGTTATAGTTTCAAATGCAACATTGCATAATGAGGATGAAATTAATCGAAAAGATATAAGAATAGGTGATACTGCAGTTATAGAGAGAGCTGGCGATGTAATACCACATATACTTTCTATAGATAAACAAAAAAGATCATCAAACTCAAAAAAATTCATATTTCCAAAAAATTGTCCATCATGTGGATCAGAAACAATTAAAGAATATAATAAGTTTACAAAAAAAGTTGATGCAGTCAGGAGATGTTCTAGTGAGGATTATAATTGTAACAAAATATCAATTGAAAAATTAAAACATTTTGTTTCAAAAGAAGCATTTAATATAGACGGTTTTGGAAAAAAAATAGTTGAAAGTTTTTGGAAATTAAAATTAATAAAATATCCTCAAGATATATTTAAATTAGATTATTTAAAAATCGAAAAATTAGATGGTTGGGGAAAACTATCTGTTCAAAATTTAAAATATTCCATAAATCAGAAGAAAAATATTTCACTAGAAAGATTTATATATTCTTTAGGAATCAGGCACATAGGACTAGAAAATGCAAAACTGTTATCAAAACATTTTATTTCATTTTCAAAATTTAAAAATTTCTCTAAGCAAAATCATTTTGAAGATTTGTTAAATATTGATGGGATTGGAGATACACAAGTAAATTCAATTAAAAGTTTTTTTTTAACTGAGGCTAACAAAAAAGTTTTGAATGAATTGGAAAAAGTTTTAGAAATTAAAGATGCTATTCAAAATTCAGATAGTGGTTTATTAAAAAATAAGACTTTTTTAGTTACTGGTAAATTAAACGGAATTAGTAGAGCTGAAGTTAAATCATTGATTGAAGAAAATTCCGGCAAAACAATTAGCAGCGTTTCAAAAAAACTAAATTATTTAATAACTGGTGAAAAACCAACTAAAAAGAAAGTAGACAACGCTAAAGAGCTAAAAATAAAAGTTATTAATCAAGTTGAATTTTTGAGAATGCTAAATAAAACTAGCTAGCCATTTTTTTTCATTTGGATTTAAATATTTAGATATTTTTGAATAAACTTCTAAATGGTATTTGAATAAATAATTTTTCTCATGACTTGTTAATAAATTAATATTTATCAAATCTTTTTCTATTGGAGCCATTGTTAGATTTTTAAAAAACAACTTGTTCTTTACTTTTTTAACATAAACTAAATTTTCAATTCTTATTCCATACTCATTGGGTTTATAATATCCAGGTTCATTACTTAAAATCATACCTTCTCTTATTTTTATTTTATTTATTTTTGTAATTGATTGTGGTCCCTCATGGACATTAAGAAAAAAACCTACACCATGTCCTGTACCATGTGCGTAATCTAAGTTGCTTTTATTTAAAAATTTTCTTGCTCTTTTATCAATTTTTTTACCTATATCATCTTTATTGATGTCAGTCATAGCAACAGCAATATGACCTTTTAATACTTTAGTAAAAATATTTTTAATATTTTGTTTTTGATTTGAAAAACAAATTGTCCTGGTAACATCAGTTGTCCCATATTTATATTGGCCTCCTGAGTCACAGAGTAAAATATCATTTTTGTTTATTATTCTGCAATTTTCTTTTTTAGCACGGTAATGTACAATAGCACCGTTTTTTCCAGAGCCTGCAATGGTATCAAAACTAGGATAAAGAAAGTTTTTATTTAATTTTCTAAATACTTCTAATTTTTTTGCAGCCTCTACTTCTGTAATTCTTTTTTTATTAATTTTTTTAATCCAATATAAAAATTTTGTTAATGCTACTCCATCTAAGATATGAGCATTAATCATATTCTTAATTTCACTTTTATTTTTAATTGCTTTTAAAAGATAAGTTGGGTCTTCTCTATCGATAATTTTGAATTTTGATTTAATTAGATTCTCGTAAAATATTGAACAAGATTTATCATCTATTATAAAATTTTTTCCTTTAAGTTTTAATATTTCTTTCGGTAAATCATTTGTATCTAAAAATTCGTCTGTCATGATAATTTTATTTTTTAATAAATGCTTACATTTTTTTCGATTGCTTATTAGTAATATTTTTTTTGATTTACTTACTATCAGTCTTGAATTGGGAACAGGACTATTTGGGCCATCACTACCACGTATATTTAAAATCCAGGCAACATTTTCTGGTGCACTTATAAAAATATAATCAGATTTATTTTTTTTTAAGTAATTAGCTATTTTATTTATTTTAGAATTTACACTTTCACCAACAACTTTTTTTTCTAGAGAAAAAAATGGAATATAAGTATTTTTTTTTTGTCTTTTAATTTCATCAATTAGATTTTTTTCAATATGTTTTATTTTATTGTATTTTAAAAAATAATTTTTTATTTGGGTATTGGTAAATAATTTTGGATCTATACCAAGTGTAAAATTTTTAAATAAATTACAATTTATTAATTTTTCAAATCCATAAATTTTAAAATTTTTTCCACTCTCAATTTTACTTTGAATAGTATACCTTCCATCAGTAAATAAATAATTTTTATTTTTAAGGATAATAGCTAACCCAGCTGATCCACTAAAATTTGAAATAACTTCTAATCTATTTAATTTTGAATATTCTGTAAAAAAATCGTCATTTTTTGGAATTACGTAACCGTCAATTTCATACTTTTTAAATTGATTGCGTAAAATTTTTATGTAATTTTTCATTTAATTCTTTTCTGATATCTTATCCATCCAGGACTTCTTGTTCCTTCCTCAATTTCGAAATCTTGATTAAATTCAAAATCATCATCATTATTAATTTCTTCATCAAAAAAAGAATTTTTTTCGAGATGTTTTTCAGGTAATTCATCTATAAATCTTGAGGCCATACTATCTATCCAGTCACCTTGATAAAATCTGTTCATTGAAAATGATATTATAGCTTTTTTCTTAGCCCTAGTAATACCCACGTAAGCTAAACGTCTTTCTTCTTCCAGGCCACTTTGTCCTTTTTCCTCAATAGATTTTTGATGAGGAAATAAACCTTCTTCCCAACCAGGTAGAAAAACAACTTCAAATTCTAATCCTTTTGCTGCGTGCATTGTCATCATGTTAATCTTTTCACCATCCCATTCTTGATCTACTGAAGTTGCTAGTGAGACATGTTCTAAAAAACTTTCTAAATTATCAAATTCTTTCATAGCGCTTAATAACTCTTTAATGTTTTCTAGTCTATTTTCATTATCAACATCTTTTTTATTCTTTAACATTGCTGAATAACCAGATTCATCTAGGACAATTTGTAATAATTTAATATGATTTGATTTATTTAATGCTAGTTCATTTCTCCACTTAGATAAAGAATTTATAAATAAATTTAAACCAATTTTAGGTTTTGGCTTTATTAAATTTTGTTCAAGCATTTTAATTGATGCTCTTTCTAAACTTAAATTATTTTTTTTTGCATATTCATGAATATTTTTTAAAGTACTATCTCCAATAGATCTTTTTGGGTTGTTAACAATTCTTTCAAAAGCAAGATCATCTTTTTCTTGATAAATCAATCTTAAATAAGCAACACAGTCTTTTATTTCAGCTCTTTCATAAAATTTTGTACCCCCTAATATTCTGTAAGGCATACCAATTTTAAGAAATCTTTCTTCAAATTCACGAGTTTGAAAAATAGCTCTTACAAGAATGGCAATATTGTTAAAAGAAAATTTTTTTTTGATATTTTTCTCTATTTCATCTGAAACTCCAACCGCTTCATCTTTACCATTTTTAAAACAATTTAGTTTAACCAAATCACCTTCATCCATTGAAGTAATTAATGTTTTACCAACTCTATTTTGGTTATTAGAAATAAGATTTGAAGCTACAGATAAAATATTTTGAGAAGATCTATAATTTTGCTCCAATCTTATTACTTTCGTATTTTCATAAACTTGATCGAACTCTAAAAAATTTTTTATCTCTGCACCCCTCCAACTATAAATTGATTGATCATCATCTCCAACACAGCAAATATTTTTATTTCTTTCTGCCAAAAGATTAAGCCATTTACTTTGTATAAAATTCGTATCTTGATACTCATCAACAAGAATATATTTGAAATTTTTTGAATATATTTCTCTGATGTCAGAATTAAACTCTAAAATTTTTACAGTATGTAAAATAAGATCTCCAAAGTCACAAGAGTTTAGATCGGTTAACTTTTGTTGATAAATTTTATAAAGTGGTAGAATTGTTTTTTCGTAAATATCTTTTTTGTTTATAATTACTTCGTTAGGATAAAATCCTTTATTTTTCCATCGATCAATTATTGTCAATATGAATCTTGGTGATAATTGTTTAATGTCAACATTTTCTGCTTTGCAAATATTTTTGATAAGTCTTATTTGGTCATCTGTGTCTACAATAGTAAAGTTAGAATTAAGGTTTGCGGCAGACGCATGTTTTCTTAATAATTTTGCACAGATTGAGTGAAATGTACCAAGCCAAGAGAGCCCTACCGCGGTAGAGCCAAGAATTTTACTAACTCTATTTTGCATTTCTTTCGCGGCTTTGTTAGTAAATGTTACTGCCAGTATTTGATTAGGAAATGCCTTTTTTTCATCAATTATATTAGCAATTCTTGATGTTAGAACTTTAGTTTTTCCTGATCCTGCTCCTGCAACAATCAATAAAGGCCCATCTAGATACCTAACAGCCTCTTTTTGAGCATCATTTAAATTTTTCAAATAATCGTTGTTTATCATTTAAAATAATACTTTATAAACCTTTTTGATTGTTATGAGTAAAACAAATTTTTTTCTTAAATATCTAAAAGGCATAATTAATTTTATTAATAATCTTTTAGAGAAAAATTTAAACAAGTTAAATTTAAAAAATCTTAGTTATTTATTAATAAACAATAAAATAATTTTAACTTTTGTCGCACTTTTTGTTGTATTTATATCTTACTTGTTATTACCTACTTTTTATGATCAAACCGAGATTTCAAAAAAGTTAAAAAATGAGCTCCAAACTAAATTGAATTTAAAATTTAAATTTTCTCAAAATATAAAATATAACTTTTTTCCAAAACCTCATTTTACAACAGTTGAATCAATTATTTATAATGAACAAGGTGAAATATCGAAGATAAATAATTTAAAAATTTTTGTATCTCTAGATAATTTTTTTTCATTAAAAAATATCAAGGTTAGAGATTTAATATTTGAAAATGCAAATTTTAATTTGAATAAAAATAATTATAATTTTTTTCTCAAACTCTTAAATAAAGATTTTAAAGATGGAAATTTATTAATAAAAAATAGCAATATTTTTTTTAGAAATTTATTAGACGAAGTATTATTTATAAGTAAAATTTTGAAGATTAAATATTATTATCAATCAAAAGAATTAAAAAATTTTATTTATTCAGAAAATGAAATTTTTAACATGCCTTTTTCAATGGAAACTTTTTTTGGTGAAAATGAAAACGAAATATATTCAAAGTTAAATCTTGATTTAATTAAATTACAAATTGAAAATGAATTGAATTTAAATAATCAAGAAAAAAAAGGAAAATCTGAGTTTGTTTACAATAAATTAAAACGAACTGTAGAATATGAGGTTCAAAAAAATTATTTTATATTTCATGTTTTTGATAAAAGAGTTGAGCCAAGCATAACTTTAAAAGGAAAATTTAATTTTAAACCTTTTTATGCAAATCTAGATGGCGATTTAGCTGAAATAAATTTTAATTATCTATTTGGTTATAATCCAATAATTGCTCAATTTTTAAAAACTGAAATATTAAATAACAAAAACATAGATTTTAAATTAAATATTAAATCTGACAATATTCATAACAATTTAAATTTTAAAAATATAAATTTAAATTCAAAAATTAAAGAGGGTTTAATAGATATCGACAATACAAAATTTGAGTGGAAAGATTTTGCAGATTTTAAATTATTAGAAAGCTTAATTTTTGTTAGAGATGGTGAATTAGTTTTAGACGGAAAATTAAATATAAGTATTAATGACTATAATGAATTGTATAAATTTCTAGTTACTCCAAAAAATTATAGACATAAAATAAATAAAATAGATTTTAACTTTACTTATAATTTTGACCAAAATATTGCTGAATTAAAAGATATAAAAATTGACAATAATACTAATGAAAATGTTAATCAAATTTTGAATAATATAATTTTAAAAAAAGATGATCTTCAAAACAGAATTTATTTTAAAAATTTATTAAATGAAGTTTTCAAGAATTATGCTGGATAGATCATTTTTTTAGGATCTACTATTTTATTGTAATCTTTTTCTTTTATTAATCCTGTTTTTAAAGTTTCATGTTTTAACGTTGTGTTATTTTTAAGAGCAGTTTTTGCAATTTTTGCTGCATTATCGTATCCAATATGAGGAGCGAGTGCAGTAACAAGCATTAATGAATTATCTAAATGTTCTTGTATTTTCTTTTTATTAGCTTTTATTCCTTTGACGCAATAAAGAGCAAAATTCTTTGTGCTGTCAGCTATCAAGTCGATAGATTGTAAGATGTTATGAGCAATTAAAGGTTTAAAAACATTTAGTTCAAAATGCCCATGAGAACCAGCCATAGTTATACCATTATGATTGCCAATTACTTTTACACAAACCATTGTTACAGCTTCACATTGTGTTGGATTTACTTTCCCTGGCATTATAGATGAGCCTGGCTCATTTTCAGGTAAGATTAATTCTCCATATCCAGCTCTAGGACCAGAACCTAAGAAACGAATATCATTAGATATTTTCATAAGAGCAACTGCACAAGTATTTAATGTCCCAGAAAAATTTACTATTGCATCATGAGCAGCAAGTTCAGCAAATTTATTAGGAGCTGGTTTAAATTTTATTTTTGTAAATTTTGCAATTTCTTTAACAATTTTTTTGTCAAAATTTTTCTTTGAATTTATTCCAGTGCCTACAGCAGTACCACCTTGCGCAAGAAACAATATTTCTTTTAGTGCATATTCTATTCTTTCAATACTTTTTTTGACTTGAGTATGATATCCAGAGAATTCTTGTCCAAGAGAAAGTGGCGTAGCATCTTGTAAATGAGTTCTTCCAATTTTAACTATGTTTTTAAATTCATTAGATTTTCTTTTTAGTTCCTTTTCTAAAATTTTTAAGCTTGGTAGCATTTTAGAAATAGTCTCTTTTGCAACAGAGATATGCATCGCTGTCGGAAAAACATCGTTTGTAGATTGAGATTTATTTACATGATCATTTGGATGTACAGGTTTTTTGGTTCCTTTTTTACCACCTAAAATTTCTATTGCTCTGTTAGCAATAACTTCATTTACATTCATGTTTGTTTGTGTTCCCGAACCTGTTTGCCAAACTTTTAAAGGAAAGTTATCATCTAATTTACCTTTAATCACTTCATCTGATGCTTTGATTATTGCTTTAGAAATTCTACCATCAATCAATTTGTCTTTTGCATGCACTATTGCAGCTGATCTTTTTATAATTGCAATTGATTTAATGATTGAAATATTAACTAAAATTTTACCTATATTAAAATATTTGTTGGATCTTTGAGTAGATGCGCCCCAATACTTATCATTTGGGACATTTATACTTCCGATACTGTCAAATTCTTTTCTTAATTTCATTGATAAATTTTAAGTAACAAATAATTATTAACATACAATAAATTTTTAAAAACATACAGGAGCATTATGTCGAATTTTAGCAAAGTAGGCACTTTCATGAAAACTTTTGGTCAGGAGGTTAAAACTAAACCTTCATTCAGTAGTGATAAAATAAATAAATTAAGGTTAGATCTAATTAAAGAGGAACTAGAAGAGCTTACAGAAGCAATCAATAACAAGGATTTATTAGAAGTAGCTGATGCGCTAACAGATATATTATATGTTACTTATGGAGCAGGACATGCATTTGGAATTGATCTAGATAAATGTTTTGATGAAGTCCAAAATTCAAACATGAGTAAGTTAGACGAAAATGGTAAACCTATTTACAATGACTCTGGAAAAGTCATGAAAGGTCCAAACTATTTTAAACCTAATCTTTCTAAATTCGTAAATTAGATTTCTAACTTAAAGTCAACACCAGGAGCGCTATGTGTAATACTGCCAACAGAAATTCTATTAACTCCGGTAGATGCAATAGCTTTAACAGTTTTTAAACTAACATTTCCAGAAGCTTCAGTTTCATAAAGTTTTTTAACTATTTTAACACTTTCTCTTAAATTTTTTAAATTCATGTTGTCAAGCAGAACAGTATTAAATTTTAGACCTAAAATTGATTTAAGTTGTTCGATTGTATCAACCTCAACTGTAATTTTTTTTCCTTTTTTATTTTTAATGGCTTTTAATAATATACTCTTTAAATCTGAACTCGCGATGTGGTTATCTTTAATTAAATACTCATCACTTAAATTAAATCTATGATTTGTACCTCCTCCTAATTTAACAGCATATTTTTGGATAACTCTTAAATTTGGAATTGTTTTTCTTGTGCAACAAATTTTAGTTTTTTTACCAGCTAATTTAACAAATTCATTTGTTTTAGTTGCTATTCCAGAAATGTGAGATAAAAAATTTAAAGCAACCCTTTCTGCAATTAAAATATTTTTTGCTTTTCCTTTAATTAGAGCAACTAAAGAACCTTTTTTTACTCCTGCACCATCTTTTTTCTTAACAATAAATTTTATTTTATTATCAATTAACGAAAATGCTTCTTTTGCAAACAACAATCCCCCAACAATTGCTTTTTGATTTGAAATTAATTTAACAGTAACAATATTATCTTTATTAATTAAACTTGAAGTAATATCTCCTGAAGGGTAAAGATCTTCATTCAATGCTAGCTTAACAGTGCTTTTGATAAATTCTTTGCTAAGTTTTATTTTTGACACTTATTTATCTGCCAATAGCTGCCATTCTCTCTACAGATATTCTAGCTTTCTCAATTGTTTCTTTGTCCATAATAATTTCACCAGTCTCATTTTCCAAACAATCTAATATTTTCGGAAGTGTAATTTTCTTCATATGGGGACACATATTACATGGTTTAACAAAGTCTACATTTGGATTTTCTATTTGAATATTGTCACTCATCGAACACTCAGTAACCATCATTACTTTTTTTGGTTGATTATCTTTTACATATTTTATCATTCCAGATGTTGACCCAGCAAAATCACTTGCTTCAATTACATCAGGTGGGCACTCTGGGTGTGCTATAATTTTAATCCCTGGATTATTTTTTCTAATATCTTCTATTTCTTTTTTATTAAATTGATCATGAACAATACAAATTCCCTTCCAAGATATAATTTCTACATCAGTCTGAGATGCAACATACTTTGCAAGATAATCATCAGGTAAAAATATTACTTTTTTTACACCAAGTGATTTAACAATTTTGACTGCATTTGCTGATGTGCAACAAACATCTGTTTCAGCTTTTACTTCAGCAGAAGTATTTACATAAGATACAACAGGTACTCCTGGGTATTTCTCTTTTAATAATCTCACATCTTTACCAGTAATTGAGGATGATAAAGAACACCCGGCATTCATATCAGGTAGAATAACTTTTTTATCCGGGCTCATTAATTTTGCAGTCTCAGCCATAAAATGTACTCCAGCCATTAAAATAATATCAGCTGAAGTTTTTGAGGCTTCAACTGCTAATGCTAAAGAATCTGCAGAAAAATCTGCTACACCATGATAAATTTCTGGTGTTTGATAGTTGTGAGCAAGAATTACGGCATTCTTTTCTTTTTTTAATTTATTGATTTTATGAATATACGGAGCATGTACCGACCATTCAATTTCAGGCATTACCTTAGAAATTTTTTGATAAATAGGATCTGTCGCTTTACGTACTTCTTGTGTAAATTCCATGAGGATTTTTACCAATTTGAATCATAATTGTCATTCATTTATTATGGGACATATCGCGGTCGTGCTGAAATTGGTAGACAGGCACGGTTGAGGGCCGTGTGGACTTAGTCCATGAGAGTTCGAGTCTCTCCGACCGCACCAAAATGAATTTTATATAGGAGTTTTTGATGGATAAATTACTTTCAGTAATATTTATGGTATGGGTTTTGCTTTTAGTTCGTCCAAGTTTTTTACAGTCAAATTCTAAATTAAAGCAATTTTTTAAAATCTCAGTATTTAGATTATTATAGTCTTTATAATTTTAATTATTGTTTACTTATTTAAATAAGAAAATTAGTTTTTTATCCAATCAGGTTTATTGATATTTATTGAAGCTTCTTTTGTTTTAAAATTTGCTTTTTCATCAAAGTTTTCGTTTAAGTATTTAATTAAAGCAAAAGGGTAGTCGCTATCAATCAAAACCTTACCTATTTCAATTTTATTATTATAAATACTTTCACCTTCGTGTAGTTTTCCATTAATTAGATTAATTGGAAACAATCTTTTTGAAAGTTTGTTCTTTAATTTAATTCGTGCTGTATTTTCTTGACCAACATAACAACCTTTTTTGAAATCAATTCCGTTTAATTCTTCAAAATTACATTCAATACCAAACAATTTGTCTTTTAATTTATTTAAATCTTTTGGAACTATTCCAAGACTATGACTTAATGAATAATATTCTTTAAGATTAGCATCATGAAGATCTAGTTTTTTTAAAGATAAATAAAGTTTTTCTAAATTAATTATTAATCTCGCACCTAAATCCTTATTTCTTGGATCTAAAAATATTGGATCTTCTCTATATTTAATTGTGTATCCAGGTTGATCTTTTGCTTCATCAAAAGTTAAGAATTTCTCATGAGAAAATGCTGCTACAACAAATTCATTACTTAAATTTAGAATTTCAACTTTTGATCTTAGCTTATATAGGGATAATTGCTTGAATAACTCCTCTGCCTGAGGTTTTTCACAATCCAAAATATATCCAGACTTATGTTTTACAATTATAAATTCATATAAAAATTTACCTTGAGGTGTAAGCAAGGAACTAAAAGAACTATTTACATCGCTTACTTTGTTTATGTCGTTACTTATAAGATTTTGAAGAAACTCTTTTGAATCTTCTCCGCTAATATAAAGAATTGCTCTGTCATCTAAAATGTAAACGTTTTTAATATTCATAATTGATTAATTATAGAATGTAATATAATAACAATTTCTCAAAATGTTAGATCTTATAATTAAAAACGGACAATGTTACATCGATGGTGAGTTAAAAGATGTTGATGTTGCTATAAAAGATGGAAAAATACAACAGATTGGACAAATTTCAGAAGAAGCAAAAGAGACAATTAATGCGGAAGGGCATACAGTATTACCTGGTTGTATAGATACCCAAACACATTTTAGAGAACCTGGATCAACAGATACAGAGGATCTTCACTCAGGCAGTAGAGCAGCAATAGCAGGAGGTATTACAAGTGTATTTGAAATGCCAAATACTAATCCGCCAACTTCAAATATGAAAGAGTTTCAAAGAAAACTAGATCTCGCTAAAAATAGAATGTATTCCAATTATGCTTTTTATTTTGGAGCAACAGCAGACAATGCAGATGATTTAGCAAGTTTAGAAGGTTTAGAAGGTTGTTGTGGAATTAAACTTTTTGCAGGGTCATCAACTGGTAATTTATTAGTTGCTGAAGAGGAGGATATAGATAAGGTTTTTCAAAACGCCTCAAAAGTCGTAGCAGTCCATTCTGAAGATGAGGCAATTTTAAAAGTTAATAAGAAATTGATTAAAAAAGGAGATGTGCATACTCATCCTGTGTGGAGGAGTGCAGAATGTGCAATAGCATCTACCAGAAGAATTGTTCGAATAGCAGAAAAGCACAACAAAAAAGCTCATGTACTTCATATTACAACAAAAGAAGAAATTGATTTTCTATCTCAACACAAAGGAAACATTACATTTGAGATTACTCCTCAGCATTTAACTCTCTATGCTCCAGATTGTTATGACAAGCTTGGGACTTATGCCCAGATGAACCCACCATTAAGAGACAAATCTCATTATGATAGATTGTGGTATGGAGTGAGAAATAACTTCAATGATACTATCGGGTCAGATCACGCCCCTCATTTAAAAGAAAATAAGGATAAGGTATATCCAAATACTCCTTCAGGGATGCCAGGAGTTCAAACTTTAATGCCTGTAATGTTAAATCACATTAATGATGGAAAATTATCTCTTAACCAATTGATGAACTTTGTTTGTGAAAATCCCGTGAAAATCTTTGGAATAAAAAACAAAGGATTTATTAAAGAAGGTTATGATGCAGACTTTACAATCGTTGATATGAACAAAACAATCGAAATTAAAAATGAAAATATAGAAAGTAAATGTAAATGGTCACCATTTAATGGATTTAAATTTAAGGGAACACCAACACACACAATAATTGCCGGAAAAATTAAAATGCAGGATGGAAAAATTTTAGGTGATCCTGATGGAACCCCTTTACAGTTTAGCTAAGCTTTCCAGTAAAACTATTTACTAAAATTATACCTATCACTATTAAGAATAGTCCCATTATTGCTTGCCAAGCCAAAGTTTGTTTAAAAAATATATATCCAAGGATTGCTATAGTAAAAATTCCAAGACCGCTCCATGTTGCATACATAATAGCGATAGGAATCTTGTCTGCTACAAAAGTTAAAAGATAGAATGCACAAAGATAAAAGAATGCTAGAGCAGCTGTTGGGATTAGTTTTGTAAAATTTTGAGTTACAGGTAATAACATTGTACCAGCAACCTCAAAAAACACTGCACCTGCAAGAAATAAATATGTTTTAACCATCGTTTAAAATTTTATGTTTAATTAAATCCTCTTTTATTTCTGTTAAAATTGCAGGATCATCAATTGTTGGTGGTATTTTGTATTCAACACCATCTGCAATTTTTCTTATTGTTCCTCTTAAAATTTTACCCGATCTTGTTTTTGGTAATCTTTTAATGACAATTACAACTTTAAATGCAGCAACTGGGCCTATTTTATCTCTGACCATCTGAACACATTCCTTTGAAATAGTTTCATTATCTTTATCCACACCAGATTTTAGAACTACTAATCCAATAGGTAATTGACCTTTTAATTTATCTGCAATTCCAAGCACTGCACATTCCGCAACAGATTGATGTTCTGACAAAACTTCTTCGATAGCACCTGTAGATAATCTATGGCCTGCTACATTAATTATGTCATCAGTTCTAGACATTATCCATATATAACCATCATCATCGATGTGACCCGCATCATACGTTTGGTAATATCCTTCATAATTAGACATATAGTTTTCTTTATATCTTTGATCTGCATTCCATAATGTTGGGAAGGTTCCTGGAGGCAAAGGTAGTTTTACAACAATATCTCCCATTTCATTTGGTTTTGCTAAAGATTGATCTGGCTTAATGATTTTTACATCATACCCAGGTACAGCCTTACATGCAGAACCATATTTTGTTTCCATCATTTCTATACCAGTACAATTTGAGCTAATTGCCCAGCTAGTCTCAGTTTGCCACCAATGATCAATTACTGGAATTTTGAGTAAATTTTCTGCCCATTTAATTGTATCTGGGTCAGCTCTTTCACCAGCAAGAAATAAGCTTTCAAAACTGCTTAAATCATATTTTGAGAAAAATTTACCCTCAGGATCTTCTTTCTTAATAGCTCTAAAAGCTGTTGGAGCTGTAAAAAGAGATTTTACTTTATAATCAGAGATTATTTTCCAAAATGCGCCAGCGTCCGGTGTCCCAACTGGCTTACCTTCGAACAAAACTGTAGCGCATCCTTTAAATAATGGAGCGTAGACAATATAAGAGTGACCAACAATCCAGCCAATGTCACTTGCAGACCACCAAATGTCATCTGTATCAATGTTGTAGATATTTTTCATAGTCCACTTAAGAGCAACAATGTGACCTCCAATGTCCCTTACAATACCTTTTGGAGTTCCAGTTGTACCAGATGTATATAGAATATAAGCAAACTCATTTGAATTCATCTCAACACAGTCAGCATCTTTAGCATTAGATATAACTTCTTCCCAACTGATCTCTGTAGTAGCATTTAATTTAACCTCGTGACCAGGTCGTTGGAATAAAATCATCTTTTCAATTTTGTGATTGGCTATTTTTATAGCCTCATCTACGAGGGGTTTATACTCAACTGTTCTTCCTGGCTCAAAACCGCACGAAGCAGTTACTAATAACTTTGCTTTACTGTCATCAATTCTGCTTGCAAGTTCATTTGAGGCAAATCCTCCAAATACAACAGAGTGAATTGCACCAATTCTAGCACAAGCTAGCATAGCAACCACTGCTTCAGGGATCATTGGCATGTAAATGATCACCCGATCACCTTTATTTGCGCCCTGGGCTTTCAATGCTCCTGCAAACTTAGACACCTTTGACCTTAATTCCTCATAAGTGAACTGACTTTTATTCCCTGTAATTGGACTATCGTAGATTAAGGCTGTTTTTTTACCTTTACCTTGGTCAATATGGATGTCTAAAGCGTTATAACAGGTGTTTGTGACACCATCTTCGAACCATTTATAGAAAGGTGGGTTAGATTTATTTAAAATTTTGTCTGGTTTTTTAAACCAAAATATATCTTCAGAGGCTTCTTGCCAAAATTTTTCAGGATTTTTTATAGAATTCTCATAAATCTCTTGAAATTTTTTTTGCATAAAATTTGATTCGATTTCCTTATTTTTTTTGATTTTTAACTTATAAATTGTATTTAATTTTAAAAATTAAGTAAAATCAATGAGAATTAGTCGCAATTAAGTCTTCATTTATCTAATTTAATTTGCTATTAACCGCGTCATTGGCTTAGGGAAACTTAAGTCTAGTTTATATAAACTAAAATAAAAACTAACGAAGAGGGAGTTTTTTATGAAAAAACTTAAACTGTTTGCTTTAGCAGCTATGGCTCTGATTGGATTTTCAGGTATAGCTATTGCAGCAGACGCAACGATGTTGAGCCAAGATGACTTCGTCGGAATTTCATTCTGGGTTATCTCTATGGGGATGTTAGCAGCTACTGCTTTCTTTTTCATGGAAGCGGGCAATGTCGCATCAGGCTGGAGAACATCAGTTATTGTTGCTGGTCTAGTAACTGGTATTGCATTCATACACTACATGTACATGAGAGAAGTATGGGTTGCTACTGGAGACTCGCCAACTGTTTACAGATACATTGACTGGTTAATTACTGTGCCTTTACAGATGGTAGAATTCTATTTAATTCTAGCAGCTATTAACAAAGCAAACTCTGGAATGTTCTGGAGATTGTTAATTGGTTCATTAGTTATGCTAATCGGTGGATACTTGGGTGAAGCAGGATACATTAATGCTACACTAGGTTTCATCATCGGAATGGCAGGTTGGGTATACATTCTTTATGAAGTATTCTCAGGTGAAGCTGGAAAAGCTGCATCGAAGAGCGGTAACAAAGCTCTTGTAACTGCATTCGGAGCAATGAGAATGATTGTTACAGTAGGTTGGGCAATTTACCCATTAGGTTATGTATTTGGTTACTTAACTGGTGGTGTAGACGCAGACTCACTTAACGTCGTTTATAACTTAGCTGACTTCATTAACAAAATTGCATTTGGTCTAGTAATCTGGGCTGCTGCAACTAGTTCAAGTGGAAAAAGAGCTAAGTAATTAAATAAAAAATTAAATTAAGGGCAGGTACAATTATGTACTTGCCCTTTTTTTTTACCTTTTGTAAATTATGTATAACAATTATACATAATTTTTTTTATGGACGTAAAATTAGAAAAATGGCATCGATGTAAAGTTGATATAGAAGTTCTTAAAGAACTTTCAAAAAAATCTGACATTAAAGGGCTTCAACATGTTTCAGCTTTTTTTGGATTGTTATTAGTAACAGGAATTTTGGCATATATTACTTGGGGTACATGGTGGTCTGCTTTTTGGTTTTTGATTTACGGAAATATTTATGGTTTCTCAAATCCATTATGGCATGAGACAGGTCACAAAACTGCTTTCCAATCAAAATTTTTAAACGAATTTTTTTACTATATCTCTTCATATCTTTCTAATTTTGAACCAGTAAGATGGAGATATACGCATTTTGTTCATCATGGAAATACATATTCAACAGAAAATCCATTTGATCATGAAATTGAATATGGAAATAATTTAAAAGAAACCCCAAAAGGTTTATTAATGAATTTAATTCCTTTTATGGAACTTTTGTATTTTAAAAAAAGTATAGCATACGAAATTATTCAACACGCATTGGGTATAAAAACAAAAGTAATGCAAGACTGTATACCTGAAAATGCACAACCAAAAGTTATTTTAAATTCTAGAGTTTTTGTTGGGATTTGGATTGCAATTATTTTTTGGTCTTTAATTACATTATCGTGGTTACCAGTTTTATTTTTTTTATTACCAAAATATTATGGAAGAACTTTACACAAACTTGTTTCTTTTACTCAACATGCAGGTTTAGCAAGAGATATTAAAGATCACAGGTATACAACAAGAGAAATGTATTTAAATCCTGTTTTAAGCTTTTTATATTGGAAAATGGAATACCATGTAACACATCATATGTTTCCAACAGTTCCATCTTATAACTTAGATAAACTTCATCACCATATAAAGGATCAATTACCTAGAACAAATAATGGTTTAATTGAGGCTTATAAAGAAATTTTACCAGCTTTGATGAAACAAAAAGAAGATTCTAGCTACTTTTTTAAAAAAGAAGTCCCAGACCTACAAAATGCATAAATTTGATCAAGTATGTTTTTACTTACTTGCTCAATTTAGATAAGAAACTATATATAACGCATGGCAAAAATTACTTACAATACTCACGACAACAAAACTCACACTATTGATGTCCAAAACGGATTAACTGTAATGGAAGGTGCAGTACAAAATGATATTCCAGGAATTGATGCTGATTGTGGAGGTGGAATGGCCTGTGCTACATGCCACGTTTATGTCAAAGAAGAATGGTTAGATAAGCTTCCGGCAAAAGAAGATGGTGAGGAAGATATGCTTGATATGGCATTTGAACCAAAAAATAATAGTAGGTTGAGTTGTCAATTAATTGTTTCAGATGAGTTGGACGGATTAGAAGTAAATATTCCATCAAAGCAAGGTTAAATGAATAAAACAGATGTATTAATTATTGGAGCGGGACCCACAGGTTTATTTTGTGCTCATCAACTCGGAATTATAGGGTTGAGTTGCGAGATAGTGGATAATCTTGATAAAGCAGGAGGACAATGCATCGAGCTTTATCCTGATAAACCTATTTACGACATTCCAGCTGTACCGGAGTGTACTGGGGAAGAGTTAACAAATAATCTTTTACGACAAATTAAACCTTTCAATGTAAATTTCCATTTAAATGAAAGAGTGGAAGAAATTAAAAAATTTGAAAATAGATGGCATGTTAAAACCTCTGGTGGATTAGAGTTTGATGTTGCAGCAATTGTAATAGCTGGTGGAGTTGGTTCTTTTGAACCTAGAAAATTTCCAGTAAAGGAGTGTGAAAAATTTGAGGGAAATTCTTTATTTTACTCAATCAAAGATAAATCAATTTTTAAAGATAAAACTATTTCAATTTTTGGTGGAGGAGACTCGGCTTTAGATTGGGCTATCGAATTATCAAATACCTCAAAAGTAAATTTAATTCATAGAAGAGACGGTTTTAGTGGAGCAGAAGCGAGTGTTCAAAAAGTAAAAGAACTTAATGATCAAAGAAAATTAAATTTATACACAAAATATCAAATGGACTCAGTCCTAGGAGACAAAAATATCGAAGCAGTAAAAATAATACATGATGAAGGAGAAATTAAAGAAATTAAATCTGATTATGTACTAGGTTTTTTTGGTTTAATTATGCAACTCGGTCCTATTTTAGATTGGGGATTAAATATTGATAAAAAAACTGTTCAGGTAAATACTGAAAATTTCGAGACAAATGTAAGTGGTATATTTGCAATTGGAGATATTTGTTATTATCCAGGAAAATTAAAATTAATTCTTTCAGGTTTTCATGAAGGTGCATTAGCTGCAAGAGGATGTTTTAAATATGCCAAACCTGATGAAAAATTGAGATTTGAGTTCACAACAACTTCTAAAGCTGCACAAGAAAGACTCGGAATAAAAAAATGATAGAACTTTTTTCTGCTAATACTCCTAATGGGTGGAAAATAAGTATCATGCTTGAAGAAATTGGTTATGAGTACAAGGTTACCAAAGTTGATTTAAGTAAAGACGAACAATTTAAACCAGAGTATATAAAAATAAGTCCTTTTGGAAAAATCCCAGTAATCATCGACCATGATAATAACAAAAGTGTTTTCGAGTCTGGGGCGATATTAATGTATTTAGCGGATAAAAGTGGAAAACTTTATAATGAAAAAGAAAGACTAGTTATTAATCAATGGTTAATGGCTCAAATGGGAACTGTAGGACCTATGATTGGTCAACATCATCAGTTTCATCATTACAATCCAGGAAAAAGTGAATTTGGAGAAGAAAGGTACTTTAAAATTACAAAAAGGATTTATGGAGAATTGGACGCAAGACTAGAAGAGTCAAAATATCTTGCAGGCAAAGAATATACAATTGCAGATATCGCAACCTGGCCGTGGATGGCAAGACATGAATGGCATGATATAGGTTTAAAAAAATATAAAAATTTATCAAGATGGTATTTAGAAATATCTGAGCGTGAAGCTGTTATTAAAGGTTATAGTTTTATGGACAAAGAAGCTAAAATTCCAAAACTTTAAGAATTTATCCAAACAATCTATAGAGTGTACTAAGAATTCCATAACCGGAAAATTCAATAGCAACAATAATTATAATAATTAAAATTAATTTTTTATTCATTTCAAAAACAAATATAACAACAATAAGATCCAGAAAAAAGGATAGTAAAAATAAATGTATTTCTTTGCAAAAAGAAATGAAATTGAATTTTGTTTATTAGATTTTTTTTTCATTTAGTCGTCTGCATGAACTTTTTCCTCTTTTTCATGCTTTTCCTGAGCTGCTATAGTGTATTTAGCAACAGGTCTTGCCATTAATCTTTTTAATCCAATTGGTTCCGCTGTGTCTAAACAATATCCATATGTATCTTCCCTAATTCTTCTCAAAGCTTTATCGATTTCTGATATTAATTTAATTTGTCGATTTATTGCTTTCATTTCCACATTGCTGTCAATATATGAGTTTGCTTGGTCAACAATATCAGCAGAAATGTTATTGTCATCCATGCCACCATTATAAAGAGCCTCATTATTTGTTTTAATTAATTCTTTTTTCCATTCTGTTAATCTCATTCTGAAATATACTTTATGTTTTTCACACATATATTTTTCAGTTTCTTTTGGAACATAAGTTTTTGAAATTTTTAAAGGACCTTTAGAAACAATTTTAGATGCTGTTGGTTTGGGTTTACTTCCAGCTTTAGATTTTGTTTTTGATACTTTTTTCTTTGCTTTAGCAGTCTTTGGCATAGCTTAATTTTAATCGATCGGAGTATATTCAGCAAATTATGGGTGTCAAGCAAGCTTAATTGATATAAATATTTATAAATGACCATTAATAACAAAAATATTAATAATGCCTTTTATATTTTTGTTACAGCTCACCTTCTTTTTTGGACTTTGATTCCATCAGTTACAAATCACAATTTGCCATTGGATACAATTGAGGCATTAGCTTGGGGAAGTAATTTAGATTGGGGCTTTAATAAACATCCACCAATGAGTGCTTTTTTTCCAGAAGTTTTTTTTCAAATTTTTGGATCACAAGACTGGGTTTATTATTTGTTAAGTCAAATTTTTGTAATTATTTCTTTTTATTATGTATTTCAATTTTCAAAGGAAATTTTAAAAAGTAATATATATGGCTTAATTTCAGTTTTTTTAATTGAGTCAATTTATTTTTATAATTTCACAACACCCGAGTTCAATGTAAACGTATGTCAATTACCTTTTTGGTCATTAACTGTTTTTTATTCTTGGAAAGTTTATAATGACAAACAAATAAAGTTTTTAGATTGTTTTTTAGTAGGTTTATTTGCAGCACTTGGATTTTTGTCTAAATATTTATTTATCTATTTATTAGTATCAATTGATCTTCTTTTTATTTATTTAATATTTTTTAAAAAGGACAGAAAATTTGATTTTAAATATCTAATAACCTTCGAAGTCTTCTTAGTTGTTTTAGTTCCACATTTAATTTGGTTAAATAATAATGAATTTATTACTATTACTTATGGATTGGCTAGAACTGGCTTAGAACAATCTAGTTTTATTGATCATATTAGGTATCCTGTAATTTTCTTGTTTAAGCAAATAGGAATTATAACACCATTTTTAATTCTAGTTTGGTTGTTAGTAAAAAAAATTAAATTTAAAATTAATTTTAAAGATAAAAATTTGCTTTTTTTATTAACGATTAATATTTTACCAATTGTTTTTATGTTTTTGACTTCTTTAATAATGGGATCAAAAATAAGGACAATGTGGATGACACCTTTCTATTTATTTTTTGGAACATTATTTGTTTATTTACTTCAAACACAAATTAATATTAAAAAATTAAAAATATTTATGATTGGTTTTTTTTTCTTTTTTTTCCTATCACCAGTTCTTTATGCTTATGTCTCTATAACTAAAGATTATAAGAGAACAGATTATCCTGGTAAAGAAATCGCTATTAAAACTCAATATGCATGGGATCAACAATTTAATTCAACAATAAATGTTGTTTTGGGTGATGAATGGAATGCTGGGAATTTATCATATCACTTGAAGTCACGACCAATTTGGGAAGGATTTGTTCAAAGAGAAAAACTTGATGAATTGAAAGATTATATGTGCCTTGATAATGTTTGTGTAGGATCAAGATAAATGAAATACGTAATTTTAATTCCCATTTATAATGAGAGAGAGTCTCTAAAATTACTTATTGATAAAATTAATTTTGAAATAAAAGATTTAAATCATGAGATATCATTAGTTGTTATAAATGATGCATCATCACAACAGATAATTGATACCTACCCAAATGTAGAAAATATAAGTTCAATTGAGATTGTAAATATGAAGGAGAATAAAGGTCATGCTAGATGTATTGCATCAGGGTTAAAATTTATCTTTGAAAAGAAAGAATTTGATTATGTAATTCCCATGGATGGTGATGGAGAGGACAGGCCTGAGGAAATTAAAAATTTTATTAAGCTCTCAGAACAATCAAGTGGTAGACCAATTATTGGCCAAAGGGTTAAGAGATCCGAAAGTTTATTTTTTCAATTAAGTTACTATTTTCATAAATTTATAACTTTGGTTTTTACTGGACAATCTATAAAATTTGGAAATTTTACTTGTCTTTCTAACTCAACAGTAAAAAAAATGTTAGAGGAGAAAGCTACATGGAATAGTTTTTCTGGATCTTTAAAAAAAATTGAAAAAGATTTTATATCTTCACCATCAATCAGAGGGAAAAGATATTATGGACCCTCTAAAATGAGTTTTTTTAATTTATTAAAACACTCACTTTCAATTATTAGTGTTTTTAGAAAAGCAGTTTTAGTTAGATCAGCTTTATTTATAGTTTTTTATATATTACTCATTAAAAGTTATGCATCAGTAATTACATCATTACCTTTAGTGTTATTATTAATAATGATTTATTCCATTTCTAGTTTAGCTTTGAGAGAAAATATGGATGAATTTAATAATTCTTTAGCAAATATTCATGACATTGATAAAATAAAATGAAGTATGAAAAACTTTTTTAGAAAAGTTGCCTTTGGCATAAGTCCTAATGAGGAAGTTCCTTCCGATCCACTTAATTGGGCCCTAAATCAACTAGATGATATTCCAAAGTTATCCTGGACAGGAAAAATACACTCAGAGAAAGAATTAAGAAAACATTATAGAGATTGGGTTTATGGAGACAGAAAAGTTTTAAGAAAAAAGTATAAAGATAACAAAACACTATACAAAACTCATAAAGATATTCTTAGACATAAAACAGGGCAAAAGTTTTGGGAGTCTTTAGAAATTTCAATAAGACATAATGAAGGAATTAATAGTAGTCATCCAGTTTTAGCAAAATTATGGATGTTTTGGGGAAATTTTTTTGCAATAAGTGAAAAAGATTTTTTAGCAAATTATTCAACTGGTCCTTACCAAAGAGAAATTATTCGACCAAATTTAAATCAATCATTTGAAAAAATGGTTTATGATGTGACAACCTCATGGGCTATGATCCATCATTTAGATAATAGTGAGAGTGCTGGTCCAAAAAGTGTTACAGCAAGTGAAGAGTGGAGAAGAAGAAAAAAAGAACCTGCAACCATTAATGAAAATCATGCAAGAGAACTTTTAGAACTTCATACAGTATCTCCAAAAGCTGGTTATACCCAAGATGATGTAATTCAATTAGCATATATTATGACTGGCTGGCAACATAGATGGAGTAAAAAAAATTTAGAAACAGGTAATGTCTGGTTTAATTCAGAATATCATCAAATAGGTAAAAAAAATGTTTTGGGAAAAGAATATAAAAAAGGTAAAAAAGCATTAGCTGTTGTTATTAAAGATTTAGTAAACCATCCTAACTGTAGAGATTTTGTTGCGGAAAGGCTATGCAGATTTTTAATCACAGATGAACCTACAAAAGAAATGAAGCAGCCGATTATTGATGCTTTTGAAAAATCTGATGGAAATTTGCCAGAAATACATAAGGCTGCATTAAGGGTTGCATTTGATTACAACGATAAACATAAAAAATTTCAAACACCTGAAAATTGGTTAATTCAAGTTGCTAAAATTGCAGATCTTAATTGGCCGCCATCACCAGATCTAATGGATAAGTACGAGCTTGGTCAAAAACCGTTTGGTTCACATCGAGAACCAGAGCGACTTTTGAGAAATATTGGTCATCATCCTTACAGAGCAAAACAACCAAATGGTTGGTCAGACCATTCTGATGATTGGATTTCACCAGAATTATTAATCAGAAGACTTGTATATGCAAAAGCGAGTTACAATTTCTCAAAAATGGAAAATAATAAAAATACTGCATATTATGAAGAAATGGTTGAAAAAAATTTCGACAATCCAAGCAAAATAATGAAATACATAAATCAAAAAAATAGGTCTGTTGAAAAACATACTTTACTTTTTAATCACCCGGAGTTTTTAAAGGCATGAAAATATCAAGAAGAAATTTTTTAAAAACTACAGCTTTAACGTCATTATATTTTGCTGGTTTTGGAGCACCAGCTTATGCCTCGCAAACAAAAAAAAATTTAGTGATAATTATGTTACGCGGAGGAATGGATGGTTTATGTGCAATTCCAATTAAAGGTGATAAGAATTTTGAAAAATTAAGAAGCAAAATTAATCTTGAAAGAACTTTAAAATTAACATCAGATTTTGATTTACACCCAGCATTAAAAACATTCAAAAGTCTTTGGGATCAAAATTTAAGTGCTGCGGTTCACGCAACAAATATCCCTTATACTGGAAGATCACACTTTGATGGTCAAAATTTAATGGAGTCTGGTGGTAAAATACCTTACCAAGAAAAAACAGGTTGGCTCGGAAGAGGAATGAAAGTAGCTGGATTAACAGGACAGGGATTAGCTTTAGCTTTACCAATGCCTTTATTAATTAGGGGTGTTCCAATGAATAATAATTATTTTCCTGTAGGTCGTAGTCTTCCATATCCTGACACTCTAGAATTAATAAAACAAGCATACAAAGAGCACGATGAAAAATTATTAAGTGATAATTTAGAAATAATTTTAAATAGAGATTTTAATAATAGATCAAGAGATGATGCTTGGATTTTAGCTTCAAGTGCTGGTACAGAGTTATCAAAACCAAATGGACCTAAAGTTGCAGTCTTCGAAGTGGATGGTTTCGATACCCATGCAGCCCAAGGAGCAACAGATGGTGCTCATGCAGATTGTCTATCAGATTATGATAATATTGTTAGATCTTTAAAATCTTCAATGTCTGAAGAGGCATTTAATAATACATTAGTTTTAACCCTAACTGAGTTTGGAAGAACAATTAAGCAGAACAGTAGCAATGGGACGGAGCATGGTTACGGCTCAGCTATCTTAATGGCAGGAGGGCTTGTTAAAAAGGCACAAGTTCACACCGATTGGCCAGGATTAAAGAAAAAAGAATTATTTGAAGGAAGGGATTTAAATTCTACAATAGACTCAAGAGCAATTTATGCTTCTGCAATGTCTACAGTCTTTGACGTAGATTTCAAAAAAATCACTAAAGAAGTTTTCTGGGGTGAAAATTTACTAAACATGTCTGATAAACTTTTTAAAGTTTAATGAAAAATATTATTTTAATAATTTCATTTTTATTATTTTCTGGCACAGCATTTTCAGATGGCCACAAAGTAAAATTCAAAGATATTAAAGGCTATAAAAAGCAATTTATTTCTATGCATAAAAAAAAAGTAAATAGAATTATAGAAGTAAAAGCATCTGAGGGATTTCCAGTATACGAGGGAAAAACAAGTATTCAAGTTACAGTAAATAGAGAAGATGCAGGTTGTGGCACAGGTAAAGCACAAACTACCCAAATTCAATGTGATGGTAAGGGCAATAGAAGTAGGCAAGAATTAAATTTGGGTGATATGAAACTTAAGAATAAAGAGCATATTTTTGAGTACGCTGTGTATTTTGATGAAACTTATGAGCCTTTAAAAAAAGGTGCAGTAGTAATAATTGGACAGATGCATACTGACAACAAAGCAAAAGGTTGTCATAGTTGTTGTCATTTTTGGGCTCAAGATTTTAAATATAAAGGGGAGCATTATTATAGCTGGGCTAGTAAAGCAGCCTATTCATCTGAACCTGTTGTCATTGGAAAAATTGAAGATCTTAAAGGAAAATGGACACACTTAAAGTTTCATGTTCTTTGGAAATTAGATGAAACAGGAAGATTTAAAATTTATAAAAATAATGAAGTAATCGCTGATCTTAAGAATATAAAAACTTTAGCTGATACTTGTACAGGTGGTTATATGAAATTTGGAATTTATAGACACCGTACGATTGGTTATTGGAATTCTGATTGGGAAAGTTTACCTGATCAAAGAGTTTATTTAGACAGCATAGTTTTTAGAAAACCAAAAAAAGAAGAGAAATTTAAAAATCAAAAATAAAAAAAATAAATCATTTTTAACAATCAAAAGTTGAATAAAGTTTTAATAAAACCTGTTTTCACACAGTTATAAGAGCTTTTTTAGTGCGACAATTAAGTGTAACATTTGTTTATGAAAGGTTTAGCCAGGTGATATTGGCAGAAAATCTGCCACTAACTTATTTAAATTATTAATTTTATTTTTAATAATTCTTATTTCCACTTCCAATTTGGAAGCAGCGGAAGAAAAGAAGAAAGACTGCATTTACTGTAAAAAATATGAAAAGCTAAGCGATTGGCCTGAAAGTGAAAGACCTGCAGCATTTATTTACGAAAAAATAGATTATCCAGAAGGAATGTTTCACGAAAGTTTGATTAAGAGCAAACAAAAACAAGGTGAAGCAGGAAAAAAAGTTTATCAAAGATTTGTTAAAGGAAAGTCAAGCTTAAACAAATACCAGCATCATATGATTAGAGATATGGCTTACTTTGAAGCATTATTTAATGAAATGCTTAATGACAAAAAAGCAAAGGTTGAAACTCTAGAAGGTTTAAAAAAAGGAAGAGAAGCAATGCGGATGAGTTTAAATATTTCTCCAAAAGCAAAGTCCTCTGAAGCAGTTTTGAAATTTTGGGCAACAGGTAAAATGTTATATGCAGCACATAAAAAAAATAAAAAGAAAAAGAAAAAAAAGGCAAAACAATTAACTCCTGAAATAGCAGAACGTGCAGCAGTTTTAGCAAATTTAAAAAAACAAATTGCAACTGCAAAAGTTAATGCGCAACGTGCCGCAACAATTAAAGCACAAGAAAAGATTGAGGGAGAAAACTAGGAATGAAAAAAGTAATTATAAGTTCTTTTTTAATATTATTTTTGTTTTCAAATATACTTGTGAAAGCAAATGATATTTCTTCAATGTCTGATATTTCTGAAGCTGCAGGAAGTTCTGCCCAAGCTGCAGCTGATCAATTGGCTTCTGATGCAGGAATGGTTGCTGAAAATATTGCGGGAGCAACAGAAGCGTTGGGTGAGGCCAAAAGTGATATAGGTAAAGCTCTTGACGCTTCAATTGAACAGGCTGAAAGTGCAATGGCATTTGCTACAGAGAGTTTGGCAAAAGGTGATATTACTTCTGCTGTTCAAGCAATGTCTTTAGTTGAAGGTGTTACCGATATGGCTTTAGGCGCTATACCAGATCCAACAGCTTTAGATATGACAGGAATTGATTTTACAAAAGATTTTTCACCAGAGGAAATGGCTGCTTTATCTAGTATTGCAGGGCAGATGGGTGCTGGAAAAGTTGTGGCTTTACAAAAAATGGCTGGTCAGATGAATGCATTAGGTGCAGCAGGTTTTGATGCCAAAGGAATGATGGGATCACTTGATGCTAAGGGAATTGGAATGGGTGCTGCAATGGAAGGGCTCGCTGGCGCAGGAATGGTTGACATGCAAGCAATTACAGGCTCTACAAATTTTGATATGACAAATTTTAATCCTGGAGATTTTGCCTCGATGAATGTAGCTGAAATGGGAATGAATCCATCAATGATGGCTGGAGCATTAGAAGCTTTACCTATTGGAGCTGCAACAGCTGCTTTAGAAACACTTGCAGCTAATCCTGAAGCAATGAGTCAGATGGGTCAAACAATGACAGGTGCAATTGTTGCGACTATGAGCGCTAAAGGAATGGGTGCCGATATGATGAAAAGTATGGAAGGCAACATTGGGATGCAAGGTATGGCGGAAATGGCAGAAAACATGGGTGGTGTTGGAGGTATGAAAGAAATTGGAAAAGCAATGGCTGATATGGGAATGGAAGAAATGGCTAAGTCTTTATCAACCGCGTTTGCAAATCCAGAAGTTGGAATTACCTCAGCTATGTCTGGTACTGTAGGAATGATTTCTCAAGCTATATCAGGCAAAGCTCCTAAAGAACAGAATGCGATACAAAAAGGATCTGAAATGAAAGGTTCATTTGCAAGTGGTATGGCTGAAAAAGGACCTGAGGCTATAGAGATGCCAGAGAATGTAAGCGAGTCAGGAATGATGATGGGAGCAATGGTTATGGCAAAACCGTCTCTGGCTGGAGGCTTGCCAGGCGCAATGGCACCTCCAAAAGGAATGACAGCAAAAGCAATGGGCTCTATGCTTTCGGGCAATGCACCATCCGAGGGAATGATGATGGGAGATATGATGAAGGATATGGGAAAAGCAGAAATGGGAGCAGCCATGGCAGGCATGACAGGAATGGATATTGGTGAAATGGATAAGTTAGGCATGGCTGATATGGCAGCACAGACTGGATTAACACCTGGAATGGTTGCAAGTATGGGTGCAGCAGGAATGGCTGGAATGGATATAACTTCTGTGATGTCAACAAATGTAGCTGGGCTTGGAAGTAAAGCTGTTCAAGGAATAGCAAACATGGCTAAAACAGGTGATATGTCTGCTGGAATGATGGGAGACATGATGGAAATAGGTTTAGTAAACCAAGGTACAATGGCAGCAATGGGTGCAGAAGGAATGAAAGAATTAAGTGGAGCCATGGGAATGGAAGGTGGTGACATGGGATTAGCTGCAATGAGTGGTGGTATGACAGGAATGGGTGAAATGAATTTAGATGCGCAAATGAATCCTGAAATGGCTGCGAGCATGGGAATAGCAGGTGGCCCTGGAGGAGCAAAATTAGGAGACATAATGGGTGGAGGACCTGAAGGTTTGGATGGCGCAATGAAAGGTGGAATGAATTTGAGTCAAGTATCTGCAGCTATGGGAACTGGAGTAGACCCAGGAGCAGCTATTGGTTCGGTTGCTGGTGCAGCAATGGCAGCGGGAGAAGCTGGTAGTGGTTTAGCAGGTGCTGCAATGGGAGCTGCTATGTCTGCTCAAGGAGCTGCAGCTTCAGCTATGGGCTCGCATGCAATGGGAGCTGCAATGGGAGTTGGTGGTATGGGCGAAGGAGACATGGGTAAAGCCATGGGTGGTGCAATGCAAGAAGGTATGTCCGGAACGATGGGCGGAGCTATGGCTGGTGCAATGGCTGGAGGCCCAGGTGGTCCAGGCGATATGGGTCCAATGGGTGACATGGGTGGAGCCATGGGAGGACCTGATGGAGGACCTATGGGTGACATGGGTGGAGCCATGGGTGGAGATATGATGGGTGGTGCCATGGGAGATATTGGTGGTGCTGTTGAAGGCGCAATGGGTGGCCCAGGTGGTCCAGGTGGTCCAGGTGGTCCAGGTGGTCCAGAAGGCCCGGGTGGCCCAGGTGGTCCAGAAGGCCCAGGTGGTGGAGACCCAGGTCCAAAATAATTTATATTGATGTGATTAAAAAAATTATTTTAATTAATTTTTTAATTTTTCTTTCTATTTCAAGCAGTTCATTTTCTGACTCAAGATTTGGGGAGCTTACGGAAATGCGTGATGAAAAAATGAGAGGTAAAGATAATCAATGGGTAAGACCTCATCCAGGACCTTTTATTTGGAATCATATAGAAAAAGAAAAAGGAAAGTTTTTTTGGGATGATGCTGATAAACATGTAATTTATTCTCAAAAACATAATCAAACAATTTTAGCAACGATCTGGCCTCATGCAAATTGGGAACAAAAATCTTGTAAAAGAAAAAAATCGAGAAGTCCCTTTGGAAAAAAATTTACAAAGTATTTAAGTAAGCCTTGTTCAATGGAAGATTACAAAGCTTTTCTTTTAAAGTTAGTTGATCGTTATGATGGAGACGGATCAAATGATATGCCAGGATTAAATAAACCAATTAAATATTGGGATGTGATGAATGAACCTGAGTTTGATATGTTTTTTAAAGGAAGCAAGGAAGACTTTATCGAGATTTTCAATTTTTCATCAAAAGTAATTAAAGAAAAGCAACCAGATGCAGTAATTATTATGGCTGGAGCTGCAGGAATGTTTCCAGAAAATAAAAGATATTGGAAATCTGTTTTACCTAAAATTAAAGATCATTTTGATATCGCAAATATTCACCATATAAGTGGTCCAGATGGACAATGTGACAAGGAGCTTTGGGTGGATGAATTTTCTGATTTATTAAAAAGCGTAAATGTAAACAAGCCCATATGGTTAACAGAGGCCATGACCTGTGGTCCCCCAGTAAAAGCTTGGGTAAATGCATTTTTAAATGGAGCTGAGCTGATTATTGATGTTGGTGTAAATGCTCCAGGAAAAAAAATGAGTAAAAAAAGTCGAAAAAAATTAAATGAATTTATTTTAGAATATGACGGTTTTACATCAATAAAGAGTATTTCACAAAAAAAAGTAGAATTTACTTACAATGACGGTTCAACAAAAATTTTAGAATTTTAGGAAAACTATAATTAAAAAACTTATCCACAACCTATATTTTATTTGAAATAATTTTAAATAATTATACTTTTTTATATATGAGAATTGAGGAAGAAATAAAATTAGATTATTCTGATGTTTTGTTCAGACCCAAAAGAAGCACTCTTAAAAGTCGTAAGGATGTAAATCTTCTTAGAACCTATAGATTTAAATATAGTAAAAATGAATGGTCTGGAATTCCTATTATGGCAGCAAATATGGATGGAGTTGGTGAATTGGGTATAGCTGAGAAATTAAATGAATATCGAATGATCACATGTTTAACAAAGCAGCATGATGTAAAAAAAATTAAACAAAATAAAAATATTAAAAAAATCTATGCCAACATTGCACTTAGCGTTGGTATTAAAAAAGAGGACTTTCAAAACCTAGATAAGGTTTTAAAGGAATTTAGTTTTTTTAAATTTATTTGTATTGATGTTGCTAATGGATACTCAGAACATTTTACTAATTTTATAAAATCAGTAAGAGATAAATATCCCACAAAAACTATCATTGCAGGTAATGTAGTTACTGCAGATATGACACAAGAATTGGTTCTTAGCGGAGCAGATATAGTAAAAGTTGGGATAGGACCCGGAAGTGTTTGTACAACAAGAATTCAAACTGGGGTTGGTTACCCACAATTGAGCGCAGTTATTGAGTGTGCTGATGCAGCACATGGGTTAGGAGCACATGTAATAGCTGATGGTGGATGTACTTGTCCCGGAGATGTTGCAAAAGGTTTTGGTGGAGGTGCAGACTTTGTAATGCTTGGAGGAATGTTAGCAGGACATGATGAAGGAAAAGGTAAACTAGTTAAATCAAATGGCTCAAAATATATTGAATTTTATGGATCAAGTTCTGAAGTTGCTAATAAAAAACATTATGGTGGTTTAGCAGATTACAGAAGTAGCGAGGGAAGAAAAGTACGGGTTAAATATAGAGGTAAAATAAACGACACTGTTTTAAATATTCTTGGTGGTGTAAGAAGTAGTTGTACTTATGTAGGAGCACCTTCACTTAAACAATTAAGCAAATGTACAACGTTCGTTAGAGTATCCAATCAGTTTAACGATAGTTTAATTAAATAATTTATTTTTCAAACTTAAAATTTTTTATATTTGTCGTTTCATATTTCTCAAAAGGCATATGTATCCAAGGAGAGTCTTTTAAATAATCTACACAGTAATCAGGTTTAAATTTTGAAGTTGATTTGTGCCATATAACTGCAGTTTTAATTTTTTCATCTAAATAAAATCCGTAAAAATGCTCTAACCATTTAATACTTTTGATTAAAGTTTTCCCAGAGTCTGCTAAATCGTCAACCAATAAAACATGTGAACCTAAGTTGGGAGTAGTTTTTGCTAAATCTCTTGAAAAAGTAAATTGTCCTTGTTGATTTTTAATATCATCACTGTCACCATGGTAAGATTCGACAGATAAGATAGCTAAAGGAACATTAAAGAGTCTGCTAAAAACATCTCCTACTCTTAAGCCACCTTTTGCAATACAAATAATTTGATTGAATTTTAAATTGTCCTTATGAACTTTTTTTGCTAATTGCTCTATCTTTTTATGATAATCATCCCAAGTTATATAAATATCTTTCATAATTGTTTAAATGAAATTGATTAAATCACTTATCTCAAAATATTCCAATGTTTATCTTAAGAAAAAGTTGGTATATTTAATTTAATGAAAAAAATACTAATTATTTTTTATGGGAAAAGTTAAAAATATACTTTTTATAATGGCTGACCAGTTAAGATGGGATTATCTTTCTTGTTATGGTCATCCTCATTTAAAAACTCCTCATATAGATAATTTAGCAAAAAAAGGAGTTCAATTTGAGTCTGCTTTTGTTCAATCTCCTGTATGCGGCCCATCAAGAGCATCTTACTATACTGGTAGAACTGTGTTTAGTCATGGCTCTACATGGAACCAGGTTCCTCTCCCAATCGGAGAATTAACTATTGGAGACTATTTAAGACAATCAGGAATAAGAACTGGCGTAGTTGGAAAAACACATATGAGACCAGATTTAGATGGTATGAGCAGACTTGGTATTACAAAGGACACTGAAATAGGATTGATTGTTAGTGAACCTGGTTTTGATCCTTATGAAAGAGATGATGGACTACATCCAAATAATCAAATTAAAAATTCAAAAAAAACTTTATCTTATAATGAATGGCTAAATAAACTTGGGTATGACGGACCTAATCCATGGAATGATTGGGCAAATTCTGCAGAAGGAGAAAATGGTGAAATACTAAGTGGTTGGCGATTAAGAAATTCCAATAAGCCTGCAAGAATTCCTGAAGAGCATTCAGAAACAGCTTTTATGACTAATCGAGCAATGGAATTTATAGAGGAAAGTAAAGACAAACCATGGTTTTTACATTTGTCTTATATTAAACCTCATTGGCCATATATGGCACCAGCTCCTTATCACAACATGTATTCTGCTAATGAATTTTATCCTGTTCACAGAAACGATACCGAACGAAAGAATGATCACCCAGTTTACAAAGCGTTTATGGAAAATAGTATTTCCAAAACTTTTTCAAAAGATGAAGTAAGAAATACAGTGCTTTCTGGTTACATGGGCTTAATTAAACAAATTGACGATAACTTAGGAAGGTTATTTAAATTTGTAGAGGAGACAGGTCATATGGAGGATACTATGATCATATTTACTTCAGATCATGGAGATTACCAAGGTGATCATTGGTTGGGAGAAAAAGAATTATTTCATGAGCAGTCAGTTAGAGTTCCAATGATTATTTATGATCCAAGTGATTATGCAAATAAAACTAGAGGAACAAAAGAACAAAGATTTATTGAAGCAATAGATTTGCTCCCAACTTTTTTGGATGCAGTAGAAAGTCCAGTCAGCAAACATCGATTAGAGGGAAATTCTTTAATTCCTTTATTAAAGGGAGAAAGTACTAAAAATTGGAAAGAATTTGTATTTAGTGAAATTGATTATGCGTTTAATGAAGCAAGAAAAATTCTGAACATAGGAGCCTCGGATGCAAGAGCCTTTATGATAAGAAATAATGATTGGAAGTATATTTATTACAAAGGATTTGAGCCGCAATTGTTTGATTTAAAAAATGATCCTGATGAATTTAATGATTTAGGAAAATCTGAAAAACATTCAAAAATTAGAGAAGAACTGAAAGAATTGCTTTTAAAAAGAATTATAGATAGAAAAAATAGAGTTGCAGCTACCGATGAGTTTGTAACTAAAGAAAGAGATTACACTAAAGATGATGGCATCATGATTGGTGTTTGGTAATTATGAAGATGCCATTAAACTAGGCAAATACAAACATATCGCTGGAAAAGCAATAATAAGTGCAACTCTAATCACATCAGTTAGTAAAAAGGGAATTGTTCCAAACCAAATAGTTTGTAGAGGTGTATTTTGCATCACTCCTTTAATTACAAACAAATTCATTCCTACAGGGGGTGAGACCAATCCAAACTCAACCACTATTACAGCAAATATACCAAACCAAACAGGATCTATACCTGCATCAACAATAACTGGAAAAAAAACTGGGATTGTTAAAAATAACATTGCTAAAGAGTCCATTACAGTTCCAAGCACCAGGTAGATTACACAGATAACTAATATAATTCCTAATGGTGTTAGTTCTAAATAATTTATAAAATCAACAACAGCAAAAGGTAGCTGTGTAACTGTAATTAAGTAATTGAATATACTTGCTCCAATTACAATTAGATATAATGAACCAACAGTTTTTATGGTTGTCCATAAGGCTTCTTTCAATAAGCTTAATGTAAGTTGCCCTCTAGCGAAAATAAATATTAAAACTAAGATTACTCCTACAGCAGCACTTTCTGTGGCTGTAAAAAAACCTAAATAAAGACCACCCATTATAATTACAAAGATTAAAAAGATTGGAAATACTTTTGAAATTGCCGAAATTCTTTCTTTAAGAGGCATTTTTTTCCCATAACCTCCCTGTGATGGATAGACTATGAGATAAACCCTTATTGCTATCATATATAAAATTACAGCTATAAGTCCCGGAATTAATGCTGCAAAGAAAAGTTCTTGAACTGATTGTTCTGTTAAATATGCATAAATTACCAGAATAACACTTGGTGGGATTATAATTCCAAGAGTTCCTCCAGATGCAATTGATCCGCTTATTAAAGCATCACTGTATCCATGCCTTTTCATTTCTGGTCCTGCCATTTGAGACATCGTTGCAGCAGTTGCAATTGAAGATCCACAAATCATTCCAAAACCTGCACAAGCTCCAACTGTAGACATTGCCAATCCACCTTTGTAATGACCAACAACTGCGTAAGCAGCATCATATAAATTTCTTGATAAATTTGCACTATTAGCAAGATTTCCCATTAAAACAAAAAGAGGAAGTACTGATAAAGTATATTTTGATACTGCATCAAAAGGTGCAGTGCCTAAAACAAAAATAGCAGGATCAAAACCAGATATTAATGCAAATCCAGTGAACCCCACAAGCAACATTGCAATTCCGATTGGAATGTTTAAGACCATTAGTATTAAGACTGCTGCAAAAGCTATGCCTCCATTAATGATTGGACCCATTTCCATTAAATATCTTCCTTTATAGTCTTTGATTGAGATAATTCTTTAATAAACCAAAAAATAATAGCTAATACACTTAGCCACATACCAAAAGCACAAATAAAATAAAAAGGATAAAAATATAGTTCTAAATCAATTGTAACTCTTTCATTTGACATAAATTTTAATGATGTTTTCGTAGTTGCATAAGCCATTAAAGACATAATGATTATCATTAAAAAAAATTTAAGAATTATTAGCCAAGTTTTAAATATTCCTAAATTTAAATTATTAATAAAATCGGCAGATACATTTGCGTTTAAGAAAAAAGCTCTGGGCATTGCTAAGAAAGCAACTAAAGCCATACCAATTTCAACCAATTCGATCGTTCCTGTAACAGGAGAGTTTAAAAATCTTCGACCAAATACGTCACAGAAAGTTAATACTGATAATAGTAAAAGTATTAAACCAGAGGCAATAGCTGAGTAATCAAATATTTTATTCATATTTTAAAAAACTATCTTCAAATATATGAAACATTAGCATATAAGGTTGGTTTAAAACAGAAAGTATTATTTATGAAGTTTATTTCTTATTCGCATAACGATGAACATAAATTTGGTATTTTAGATAATGATCTTATAACAGATCTTACAGGTAAAATATCAGGAGCAACTTCTTTAAAAGATTTAATTTTAAAAAAAGGTATCTCGGAAGCAAAGAAATATACTTCTGCAAACCCTGGTAATTTGAGTGTAAAAGATATTAAATATTTACCACTAATACCAAATCCTGGAAAAATTATTTGTGTAGGTTTAAATTATAGCGAACATGTTAAGGAAACAAATAGAACTGTTGAGGAAAATCCTGTAATTTTTCATCGTTTCCCAGAAAGTCAAACTGCACATTTGCAAGCAATTCAAAGACCGATTGCTTCTGACAATTTAGATTTTGAGGGTGAGATGGCTGTAATAATGGGAGAAGCTGGTAAACATATAAAGCCAGAGGATGCTTTAAAACACATAGTTGGTTATTCTTGTTATAATGAGAGTACTGTTAGAGATTGGCAGAGACATACTAGACAATTCGGGATGGGAAAAAATTTTGAAAAAACAGGAAGCTTTGGACCGCACATGGTTCTTGCTGAAGATATTAAAGATTATAAAGAGCTTACTCTTGAAACAAGATTAAATGGTGAAGTCATGCAAAATGCTAAATTAAGCCAATTAATTTTTGATATTCCAATATTGATTTCTTATGTTTCAAAAGCAATGGCTTGGAGGGCTGGAGATGTTTTGGTCACAGGAACTCCTGGAGGAGTTGGATTTAAGAGAAATCCACCTATTTTCATGAAACCTGGCGATAAAGTTGAAGTAGAGGTGACCCAAATTGGTGTTTTATCTAACACAATTAAAGATGAAATAATCTAAATTTCAAGTTACTATTTTAGAATAATTTTAAACAATAAGGGGATAATTTTATGAAAAAGAAATTAATTGGATTAATTATTGGAATTTTTTCTTTCAGTATAGTTAGTGCATCTTCTGCAACCGAGCTTAAGTTGGCAACTTTTGAACCACCAAAGGCATTTATTGCAAGTAAAATTCTTGCAGCTTGGGCAACAAAAGTTAATCAATGTTCGGCTGGAGCATTAAATGTAAAAATGTATGCTGGTGGAGTATTAGGAAGCCCTCCTAAACAATATGATATTGTAACATCAGGTGTTGCAGATATTTCATGGACAGTTTTAGGATATATTGGAGGTCAATTTCCTTTAAGTTCAGTAATTGAATTACCGTTTCTTACAAGAACATCTAAAGCTGGAACTACAGCTCTAAATACTCTTTTTAATGAGGGATATTTAGATAAAGAAATGAAAGGAATAAAAGTAATAGGTCTACACTCTAATCCTGGATATCAAATTCATATGAAGGATACTAAAGTTGTTAAACCTGCAGATTTTAAAGGTAAAAAAATGAGAGTACCAAGTAAAATTGCAGGAACAATTTTAAAAACTTTAGGTGCAACAGGAGTGAAAGTACCTGCTCCAGGAACTTCTGAAGCTTTAAGCAAAGGTGTTGTAGATGGAACTCCATTTCCATACACTGCTGTAGGTTCATTTAGATTGTTTGATGTAACCAAGTATCATACTGAAGTTAATATCACTAACGCTACATTTGGTTTAATTATGAATGAAGATAAATTCAATAGTTTGCCAGCAGGAGCTCAGGCTTGTATAAATAAATTTAGTGGCCATGCGTTTGGTGATTGGGCATCAGGTCTGATTGATAATCAAAATGCAATTATGAAAAATGAAATCTCAAAAAGAGATGGGCATGAAATTATAATTGCCTCAGATGATGTTATTGCTGAATATAAAAAGATCTTGGCTCCAATTGAATCAAATTGGTTAAAAGAAATGAGTGGAAAAGGTCTTGATGGTGATGCTGTTCTTAACAGAGCGAGAGAAATCATCACTGCTGTAGAAGGCTAAAATAACACACACTATATTTATGAGCCCACATTTTATGTGGGCTCATTTAATTTAAGGAATTTTAATGGCTATAAAAGCTCTAAGTTATATTGGAGTAAATTCAGATAAATTTGAAGACTGGTCTTATTACAGTCAAAAAAATTTAGGAATGCAACTAGTTGATAGAGGAAAAGGTATTTTATCTTTTCGAATGGACGATCAAAAACAACGTTTAACCATTACAGGTGATAAAGGAGATAATCTTGGATTTTTAGGTTGGGAAGTTGAAAAGAAAGATGACTTACAATCTTTTGCCTCAAAGTTACAAGAAAATAAAATTGAGGTAACCCAAGGAAAAAGTTCATTTGCTGATCAGAGATTTGTAGAAGATTTAATATATTTTGATGACCCACAAGGAAATAGAATTGAATTGGTTTACAATCCAATGAATGATACCGATCCATTTAAACCAGGGCGTCCAATTTCAGGATTTAAAACTGGTGCATTAGGTATGGGTCACGCTGTCGTACATGTAAAAAAAATTGATGACTTGATACCATTTTATACAGAAGTCTTAGGTTTCAAAATAAGTGACTACAGTCATACACCTATTTCTTTATGTTTTTTTCATGTAAACGGAAGACATCATAGTTTAGCTTTATTTGGATCTGGAAGAACAGGCTTTCATCATTTTATGGTCGAATACAATAGTCTTGATGATGTTGGTCAAGGATATGATTTATTACAATATCAGGATAATAAAATTGCTTACACCTTAGGTAGACATACGAATGATTATATGACTTCATTTTATTCAATAACACCATCTGGTTTTTTTATTGAAAATGGTTGGGGTGGAAGAATTATTGATCCAAAAACATGGAAACCCATTGAAACTTTTGAAGGACCAAGTTTTTGGGGTCATGAAAGATTATATTTGCCAGATGAAGAGAGAATGAAATTTAGAAACAAAAGATTAGAAACCGCTTCAGAAGGAAAACAAGCGCCACTTTTTATTGATTGCCCTTGGTTATATTCAAATACTATAAACAAAAAATAACAGGATTATTATTTTGTAAATGAAAAAGTATGATGTTGTAATTGTAGGTTTTGGTCCAACAGGAGGCACTTTAGCAAATTTATTAGCTCTACACGGTTTTTCAATTTTAGTTTTGGAAAAGGAAAAAAGTTTTTATCCATTACCAAGAGCAGTACACTTTGATGACGAGGTTATGAGAGTGTTTGAAACAATTGGTATAACCAACACTTTTTTAAAACATACAATAATTAATAAAGGAACAAAGTTTGTTGATAAAAAAAATAGAGTAATTTTAGATTGGCCAAGACCAAGAGAAATCACAGAGAATGGATGGTATCCTAGTTATAGATTTAACCAACCTGATTTAGAAAGAGAACTTAGAAAGAAACTAAAATCTTACAAAAAGGTTGAGATTAAACAAAGTTCTAATGTCAAAAAAATAATGAATAATAAAAATGATGTAGATATCAGGTTTGAAGACATTAATTCAAAAAAAATATTTGAAATAAAATCAAAATATTTAATTGGTTGTGATGGAGCTAATTCAATAACAAGATCACAAATGAAAACAAAAATGAATAATCTTGGTTTTACTCAAAAATGGGCAGTAATAGATTTAATATTAAATAAAAATAAGAAAAGTTTACCTGACAGGACTATTCAATATTCAAATCCTACAAGACCCGCTACTTATTGTAGAAACGTGGGTAAAAGAAGAAGATGGGAGTTTGCAATTAAAAAAACTGAAAAAATAGAGACTATTCTTTCTGAAAAATATATTTGGAATTTTTTAAAGCCATGGCTTAACAAAAAAGAAGCTCGAATGGAGAGAAAAACAATATACACATTTCAATCAGCACTAGCTAAAAGTTGGAAAAAAGGGAGAATTTTTTTAGCTGGAGATGCGGCCCACTTGATGCCACCGTTTATGGGTCAAGGAATGTGTGCTGGTATAAGAGATGTTTCAAATCTTGCATGGAAGATTTCACATTGTTTAAGAAAAAAACACGATGATAAGCTTTTAAGTACTTATCAATCTGAAAGATCTTCAAATGTTAAAGAGTACATAGAAACCACAATGCGTATGGGAGAATTTGTAAATGCAGTAGGAAAATCTCCAATAACTAATAATATTTCTGCAGATAGCAAAGGTAGAAAAAGTATGAAATCAATAAAACCTAAGCTTGGACGTGGTTTAGGTAAGCCAAACGATAAATTTAGAGGAAACATTTTTCCACAATTTAAAAATAATGGAAAAAATTTAGATATAAAATTTTCAAAAAAACCAATTTTAGTTCTTTCAGACAAATTCAAACAACCATTATCAAATAAAATTAACTTTTATAGAAACAAAAGTAATACTAATCTTTCAAGATATTTAGAAAATGTAAATTGTGAAGGTCTAATTGTTAGACCTGATAGATTTATTCTTGCATCAATTAAAAACTTGAAAGATGTTAAATTAATAACAAAAAGAAATTTAAAATTATTAATTTAAATTTAAAAGCTCTTTAACAGCCTTAACTTTTGTATGATTATTTGGAGCTATTTCGCCATTTGGCATTAGCATTGAATTTTCAAATCCAATCCTAATTTTTCCATCTAAACTTATAGCTTTTTTTAAACAATCAATCTCTTCTTTACCAAAAGCACAAACTGCCCAATCTGCATTTAAATTATTATTATTTAATTTATCTAAAAATAATGGAATTTTATTTGGATCACTTATTTTTCCAGAGTAGTGACCAATAACAAATAAACACCATGTTCCTTCTTTAGATATTTTTCCTTTATTTAATACATCGGAAAGTAAATCTAAATCTTCTGGTTCATAACATATGTGTTGAATTTTTGTCCCATTTTCAGTTAGAGATTGATATAATTTTATATCTTCTTCAGTTGGATTTCTTGAAGGTATCATCTCTCTTATTCCTATAGAAATGCCTGGAGGTGTTACCTCATATGCAAGTTTCCTCATTTCACTTGGTGAGTACCTTCCAACAGCTTCTGTAGTTACTTGTAGATGCATTTTAGGGACGCTTAATTGTAAATCATTTAAAGCTTTCAAACACATTTCTGAACTTAGTATATGATCACCTTTTTCGTCCCTTAGATGAAAATGTATTCCCTCTGCCCCTTCATCAAAACATAATTTTGCTGTTTCTACCACCTCATCTATGGTTACAGGAACCTCAATATGATCCTTTTTTTTAGGTCTCGCTCCATTAGGAGCTATCATAATTTTAGGTAAATTTTCTGGTTGATAAAAACTCATTAATTAGCAACAACTGCAACTCTTCTTACTTTTTATTTGCTGATCCTCAGTTTTTGTATCTTCTATTTTTTTCTGCTCTTCTTCAATTGCTTTTTGTTTCTTTGAAATCTTATCTTCAAAGTAATCATAAAGAGACGCAAAACCTAATTTAATGGCTCTTTTTTCCTCATAATTTCTTCTCCCTTTAAGATTTTCAATTATTTTAACTATCTCCTGATTTTGCATGTGTCTTTTGTATTAAAAAAGACAAATAATTCAAGCTCTAAAAAATCGCAAACTAAAAAATGGTGATTTTGTGCTAGGATAACATTGTGAATATTAGTCAAAAAAAATTAGAAAAATCTAAAGGTAGATTAAAAATAAAAATAAAAGATCAAAACTTACAAAAACTTTATCAACAAGGATCTTCAAAAGCTTTAATGCCAGATTTTCATGAAAATTTAAAACAATTAATGCTTATAAATACTGCCGGTGGAATTACTAGCGGAGATGAATACAAATATGATATAGAAATTGAAAAATCGAAACTTTGTATTTCAACTCAGGCAGCAGAAAAAATTTACAGTGGGTTTGGTAGTCCAGCAAACTTAGAAATTAATTTAAATTTATTAAATAATTCAAGTTTATTTTGGTTACCTAAAGAATTAATTTTATTTAATAATTGTAATTTAAAAAGAAAAATAAATTTAAATTTATCTAAAGATTCAAATCTACTCCTTTGTGAAAATATAATTTTTGGACGTACTTCAATGAATGAGACATTTGAAAAAGGATATTTTTCAGATTTTTGGAATATTAATATTGATAATAAATTAATTCATGCCGAAGCCATAAATACAGATTTATTTGAGAAAAAATATTTGAATAGTTTTTCGACATTAAATAATAATTCTGCAGTTGCGACAATTATTATTGTAGGAAATAAATTTTTGAATAATGTAAATAATTTATCTGAAACTCTAACAAATAATGAAAATACAACTTCAAATTATTCCCACTGGGAAAATAAATTGATCGTAAGACTTTTATCTAAAGATAGTTATAATCTTAAATTTGCAATTGATAAACTTTTGTCTTATTTTTTTGAAGGTTCAAAAATACCAAAAATATGGAACGTATAAATGAAACTGACTCCTAGAGAAAAAGATAAACTTTTAATAAGTCTTGCAGCAATCGTTGCTAAAAATAGATTGTCAAAGGGTATAAAATTAAATTATCCAGAAGCTATAGCTTTAATAACAGATTTCGTAGTAGAGGGAGCTAGAGAAGGCAAAAGTGTTGCAGAATTGATGGAGGCAGGAGCTCATGTTATTAAAAAAGAGGATTGTATGAAAGGCATTCCAGATATGGTTAAAGAGGTTCAAGTAGAAGCTACTTTTCCTGATGGGACTAAGTTAGTAACGGTGCACAAACCTATTAGGTGATAATTATGAAGCCAGGTGAAGTAATTACAAAAAACGAGAAAATAGACTTAAATAAAGACTCTAAAGTTACTAAGATAAAAATTTCTAATTCTGGAGATAGACCCGTACAAGTTGGAAGCCATTATCATTTTTTTGAAACAAACGAGTATTTAGTTTTTGATAGGAAATTATCATATGGAAAAAGATTAAATATACCATCAGGAACTGCTGTGAGATTTGAACCAGGTCAATCTAAAGATGTTGAGCTTATAGAAATAAATGGATTAAAAAAAATATACGGGTTCAATAAGAAAGTTATGGGTAATTTATAGTGGCTAAAATTTCTAGAGCAGCTTATGCAGATATGTATGGGCCTACTACAGGAGATAAAGTTAGGCTTGCAGATACTGACTTATTTATTGAAGTTGAGAACGACTTAACTACTTATGGTGAAGAAGTAAAGTTTGGTGGCGGAAAAGTAATAAGAGATGGCATGGGTCAATCACAAATTAGTAGAAAAAAAGGAGCTGCTGATACAGTTATAACTAATGCTTTAATAGTTGATGTAAATGGAATTTATAAAGCTGATGTTGGTTTAAAAGATGGAAAAATATTTGAAATTGGTAAAGCAGGTAATCCAGATACTCAATCTAAGGTAAATATTATTATTGGTCCAGGAACAGAGATAATTGCTGGAGAAGGAAAAATTTTAACAGCTGGAGGTTTTGATAGTCATATTCATTATATATGTCCTCAACAAATTGATGATGCTTTGCACTCAGGTATTACAACCATGCTTGGAGGAGGGACCGGACCAGCGCATGGAACACTTGCAACAACGTGTACACCTGGTCCATGGCATATACAAAGAATGATTCAATCTGCTGATGGTTTTTCTATGAATTTAGCTTTTGCTGGAAAAGGAAATTCTTCATTGCCAGAAGGTCTTGAGGAACAAATTCTAGCTGGAGCCTCAGCTTTAAAATTACATGAGGATTGGGGTACTACTCCTGGAGCAATTGATAATTGTTTAAATATTGCTGACAAAAATGATGTTCAAGTAATGATTCATACAGACACTTTAAATGAAAGTGGATTTGTAGAAAATACTATAAAAGCAATTAACAAAAGAACTATTCATGCTTTTCATACGGAAGGTGCGGGTGGTGGACATGCGCCAGATATAATTAAAGTTTGTGGAGAAGAGTATGTTATTCCCTCTTCAACAAACCCTACTAGGCCATACACAGTTAATACAATAGAAGAACATTTGGATATGCTAATGGTTTGTCATCATCTTGATAAATCTATTCCAGAGGATGTAGCATTTGCTGAAAGTAGAATAAGAAGAGAAACAATTGCAGCAGAAGATATTCTGCATGATATGGGAGCCTTTTCAATTATTGCATCAGATAGTCAGGCTATGGGTAGAGTTGGAGAAGTTATAATTAGAACTTGGCAAACTGCACATAAAATGAAAGTTCAAAGAGGAAGTTTACCAGAGGAAAAAGGAGACAATGACAACTTTAGAGTTAAAAGATATTTAGCAAAATACACAATTAATCCTGCAATTGCTCATGGGATTTCAAAATATATTGGTAGTATTGAAAAAAATAAACGTGCAGATTTAGTTTTATGGGACCCAGCATTCTTTGGTGCAAAGCCAGAGATGATTTTAATAGGTGGAAGTATAGCTTGTGCTCAAATGGGAGACCCAAATGCATCAATTCCAACTCCACAGCCTGTATACACCAGACCAATGTTTTCATCATTTGGGACTTCTTTAGAAAAATCTTCGGTAATTTTCACAAGCAAACTTGCTCTTGAAAAGAATTCATTAAAAGATGCAAGTATAAGAAAAGACTTATTACCTGTAGAAAATACTAGGGCTATATCTAAAAAAGATATGATTTTAAATAATAAGTGTCCAAAGATTGAGGTTAACCCCGAGACATATGAAGTAAAAGCTGATGGTGAGATAATTACATGTGAACCAGCTAAAGAACTTCCTTTGGCACAAAGATATTTTATGTTTTAGCTTATGGAAAATTGTTTTTTAATAGTAAATAAAATAGCCAAAAATAAAGCAAAAGATTATATTTCTTTGTCTTATGATGAGCGTTTTTTAAGAAGAAAAAAACTTGTTTCAGATAATGGTTTTGAATTTTTAGTCAATTTACCAGAGACAAAATCACTTTCAGAAAATCAAGCATTTAGACTTCAAAGTGGAAATTTGATTTTAATCAAAAATAAAAAAGAAAGTTTACTCGAAATAAAAGGAAAAAATTTAATGCAACTTATATGGCATATTGGAAATAGACATATGCCATGTCAAATTGAAAAAGATAAAATTTTTATTCAGAATGATGAAGTAATAAGAAAAATGATATTAAAATTAGGTGGAAAGGTTAAGAAAGTTTCAAGACCTTTTAAACCAGAGGGAGGAGCATATGGAATTGGTAGAACCCATAGCCATAAACACTAAATTAAAAAATAAAAAAGATTTAAAAGAGTCTTTACAAATTCTTCAAACTTGGTTTTCACCATCATTTCCTATTGGAAGTTTTTCATATTCTCATGGTTTAGAAGCGATTATTAATGATAATTTAGTTAAGTCAAAAGAAGATATTTTGGATTATTTAAAATGTATTTTAAAATATGGAACTGGTAGAAATGATATAATTTTAATGAAATATACTTATCAGGGAGAAGAATTAAATGAACTTGCTCTTTCACTTTGTCCTAGTAAGGAAAGAAAAATCGAGTCTATTGAAATGGGTAATGCTTTTAGAAAAGTTTTGTCTGATAGTTGGGATTTTAATATTCAAGAAAATACTGCGTATCCAATTGCAGTTGCTAAGGCAGCTAAACATTTTAATATACCGCTGAACTTAACATTAGTATCTTATCTACAATCTTTTGCATCAAATCTGATTAATGTATGCATAAAGCATATACCAATTGGACAAAAAATTGGACAAGACTGTATAATACAGACTTATGACTTAATAAGAGAACTAGAGAAAGAAAGTGAAAATTTAAATTTAGAAGACTTAGGTGGAATTTGTTTTAATAGTGACATCTATAGTATCAAGCATGAAAACTTAAAAACACGAATTTATAAAACATGAAAAATATAAATGGACCATTAAAAGTTGGTATAGGAGGACCTGTTGGTGCAGGTAAGACAAGTCTGACTGCTGAGTTGTGTAAGTTTTTATCGAAGAAAATTTCTATGGCTGTAATATCAAACGATATTTATACAAAAGAGGATGCAGAATTTTTAATGAAAGTTCAAGCTTTACCTCTTGAAAGAATTAAAGGAGTTGAAACAGGAGGTTGTCCACATACCGCAATACGTGAAGATGCTTCAATTAATATGCTTGCTGTAGAAAATATGAAAAAAAAATTTCCTGATCTTGATTTGATTTTAATTGAGTCTGGTGGAGATAATTTAGCAGCAACTTTTAGTCCGGAACTAGTCGATCTATCTATTTATGTTATTGACGTTGGTATGGGTGGAGATATTCCTAGAAAAGGCGGTCCTGCTATCCAAAAGTCAGATTTGTTAATTATTAATAAGACAGATTTAGCCCCTCATGTAGAAGTTAATCTTGAAACCATGAAAGAAGACGTAAAAAAAGCCCGTAATGGCTTACCTTATGTTTTTTGTCAGATGAAAAAGCAAATTGGTGTTGAAGATGTTGCTAAATTCTTATTTTCGTCAGGCGGCCTTTAAATATTTAGATTCAAGTTCTAATCGTTGGTAAACAATAAAAGTCAGCCGTATCAATTTTAGAAGAATACTGTCTTCGCATATTCCACTTTTTGTGAACACCTGCACTTGCAACACTTAAGGTAGATCTTCCATATCGGTGATTAGTATTATCAATAGATTTCATCAGGCTATTTATTTTTTCATCCTTTTCAGAAGTAAATAAATTTGTTTTGTCACTTGCATTAGATAATCCTGTCAGCATGATACCTGCTTTTTGATAACGATATCCATTTTTAAAAATACTCTCTAATATTGAAACTGCTGTCTTAACAGTTTCAATACTATTATTTGTTGCAATGGGAAAATCAACAGTCTTTGCATTTGAATAGTAACCGAAATTTCTTTGAAAAGGACTGGTTCTAACAAATACAGTAATTGCTTTTGCGACTAACGACTCTGATCTAATTTTTTCAGATGCATTTAAACAATAATTTGCAACTGCTTCTTTTAATTCTTGGAACGTTTCAATTCTTTTTCCAAATGATCTTGAAACTACACAGCTTTTTCTTTTAGTTGTAGTTGTCTCTAAACCTATACAAGAAACTCCTCTAAGCTCCATTGCAGTTCTTGAACTTAGAACGTTTGAACTTTTCTTGATCCATGTGTTAGATTTATTTTTTAATTGTTTAGCATTATAAATTCCATGTTTTTGATAAAACTTTGTTAGTTGCCTACCAACACCCCAGACATCGTTAATTTCAACTTTTTCTAAAATAGGATCTAAGTTATCTATTCCAATTAAACTTGTCACCCCTGATTGTTTTTTCTTTGCAATATGATTTGCAACTTTACTTAATGTTTTTGTATTTGCTATTCCAATGCTCGTTGGAATACCTGTCCATTGTAAAACTGTTTCTCTAATTTCTTTTCCAACTTTTTCTACTTCACTATCAGGAAAGTTTGACAAATCTAGAAAAGCTTCATCAATTGAATAAACTTCTATTTCTGAATTAAATCTTTTAAGAGTTCGCATCACTCTTCTAGATAAATCTCCATATAAAGAATAATTAGATGAGAAAACTTCAACTTTATTTTTAAGAATAATATCTTTTGCTTTAAAATAGGGTTCACCCATTTTAATTCCTAAAGCTTTTGCTTCATTTGATCTTGAGATGATACAGCCATCATTATTAGATAGAACGACAACAGGCTTTCTTCTTATTTTGGGATTAAATAAACGCTCACATGAGACATAAAAAGAATTACAATCAATTAATGCTATCTTTTTAGTATGTTGAATGGATGACATAAGTAACAACCCCCCAAATAAAAATATCTTGTTCTTCGTTAATTAAAATTCTGTCAGAAAATTCTTTAGAACCAGAAGTTAAAAATTTTTTATCTCTTTCTTGAACTAAAGTTTTAACCACAAGCTCATCATGAACATTTGCAATCACGGTTGAAAAGTTTTTTGGTTTTAAACTTTTATCAACCACTAATAAGTCACCATCATTAATCCCAACATCAACCATTGATTTACCTTGAACTCTAATGATGAAAGTTGCCGGAACATTTCTTATTAAATGCATGTTCAGATCAATATCTTCTTCGATATAATCAGTAGCAGGGGAAGGAAAACCAGCGCCTGCTTTATGTAGATAATAAGGGATTGTTAGTTTCATGTTCTTGTTTTGTTCTAATTTATAGACCATTTATACAATACACTCAAGAGTTTGTATTTTGAGTCCGTAATTGAATCAAAAGTGAATCAAAACGTGAACATCGAAAACAACATTTGGTGGACATGTGGATAACTTTTACAATAAGTAGTCTTAAAGTGATTTGAAAAGGAAAATTATGATTTGTATTAAAGCTGATATTCCAGAAGAGTTAAACGAAATAGATGATGAATTAAAAGCAGTTTACCATAGCAAAGATACTGTTTGTTTTTTCATATTAAAAACAAGAGAATTAAGAAATAAGTTTATAGAAGAAACCAAGGGAATGAACAAAAGTGAGAGAGAAAAAGTTTACGAGCTATATAATAGTAAATAAATAAAAATTATGAATGTTTTAGATTTTGTAATGGTTGGTTCTAATGATTATAAAAAATCAAGTGAGTTCTATGATGCAATTCTGGAACCATTAAAATTAAAAAAAACTGTAACAACAGAAAAATATATTGGTTACGCTCACTCAAGTGATCCTGACAAAACTCTATTCTATGTAACAAGCCCTGTAAATGGTGAACCAGCAACATTTGGTAATGGAACACAAATAACTTTATTAGCAGAATCTAAAGAAGCAGTAGAAAAGTTTTATGAAATTGCAATGTCAAAAGGAGCTACTGACGAGGGAGAACCAGGAGTAAGAAGTGATGGAAATTATTATGCTTATATCCGTGACTTTGATGGAAATAAGATTGCAGCTAAAAGTAATTTAAAATAGAAATGAGGTAGATATGAAATTAAATTGTCATTGTGGAGCTGTTGAAGCAGAAATTAATGCTACAGTTAACGAACTAGCAAAAATTGTAAGATGTAATTGTTCTATTTGTAAAAGAAAAAATGCAACAATGGGTATGGTTAAAAATGAAGACTTTAAAGTTACTAAAGGGGAAGATAAATTAAAACTTTATCAGTACCATACTAAAGTTGCCAACCATTACTTTTGTACTGAATGTGGAATTTACACTCACCACAATCCAAGAAGTGCACCTGCTATGACTGGTTTTAATTTAGGGTGTGTTGATGAAGTTAAAGTAGAAGATTTAAAAGAAGTAACTAACTTTGATGGTCTAAACCATCCAATGGATCAAGAAAAATAAAACTCCAATGAAATTATCTGAAGAGTGTTTTAAAAAAGTTAAAAAGGATTGTTTTAAATTTATTAAATCACAAGAAACATCAACCGAAAAGTTTGGAAATAAGGAGGGGATGATAAGGAATTATTTGATCCCAATATGTTTTTGGATTGCAAAAAAAGCAAATAACAATAAACCTTACTTTGTTGGATTAGCTGGAGGACAGGGGACAGGAAAAACAACAATAAGTTCAATAATAAAGATAATTTTAGAAAAGTATTTCAAACTAAATGTATTTAAGATTTCTATTGATGATTTTTACAAAACTAGAAAAGAAAGAATAGCTTTATCAAAAAAAGTACACCCTATGTTACTTACTAGAGGAGTTCCTGGAACTCATGATATTAATATGATGTTGGATTTCTTTAAAAAATC